>NZ_CP108393.1:3248214-3571785 GCF_035961655.1 Streptomyces sp. NBC_01317
GCTTGGAGATGCCGGGCACCTGGTCGGTGAGGCTGCGCTCGACGCGGTGGAGCTGGCTGTCGCTGAGCAGCGCGGCGCCGATCGCGGCGGCCACGGTGAGCAGCGGGAAGAGCGCCACGAAGCTGATGAACGTGATCGCCGCCGCCAGCCGTGTCCAGTGCACCCGTTCGAGCGTCTCGTACGAGCGCCAGGCGTGCGTACGCAGGAAACGGGCGACGAACGGGCCGATGACGGGGAGATTTTTCAGCCAGTCCATGGAGGAGATGTACCCCCGGATCGGGAAACCAGCGTCCGGGTCCCCCGGAAGCGCGGAGGGATCAGGGGTGATCTCGGTTCGCCGTCCTAAAACGCTCCCCCGACCACCCATTCATACGAGTTCCCTCAGGCATTGCACCAAAGGCGACAAAGAATGAGGTATGGGGCGATACGGTCACCCATATGTCTGTCGATACCGCCGTCTCCATGACCGGCTGGGGCCGTACCGCCCCCACCACCGCCCTGCTGGTACGACCCCGCTCCTACGAGGAGGCCGCCGCGGCCGTACGCGACTGCGGGCGCCGCGGTTCGATCGCCCGGGGGCTCGGCCGGGCCTACGGCGACGCGGCGCAGAACGCGGGCGGTTCGGTCCTCGACATGACGGCCCTGGACCGCGTCCGCACGATCGACGCGGAGGCGGGGGTGGTCGTCTGCGACGCGGGGACCAGCCTGCACCGGCTGATGAAGGTGCTGCTGCCGCTGGGGTGGTTCGTGCCGGTCACCCCCGGGACCCGTTATGTGACGGTCGGCGGGGCGGTCAGCGCCGACATCCACGGCAAGAACCACCACGTCTCGGGCTCGTTCGCCCGCCACGTACGGTCCCTGGACCTGCTGACGGCGGACGGCGAGATCCGTACGGTCCTCCCCGGCACCCCGCTCTTCGACGCGACGGCGGGCGGGATGGGGCTCACGGGCGTGATCCTCTCGGCGACCGTCCAGCTCCTTCCGGTCGCGACCTCGCTGATGTCCGTCGACACGGAACGCGCCACGGACCTGGACGACCTGCTGGCGCGGCTCACGGCGACCGACCACCGCTACCGGTACTCGGTCGCCTGGATCGATCTGCTCGCGCGGGGGCGGGGGGCGGCGCTGGGGCGCGCCGTACTGACGCGCGGGGAGCACGCGCCGCTGGACGCGCTCCCGGCACGCGCGCGGCGGCGCCCGCTCACGTTCCGGCCCGCGCAGCTGCCCGCCGCGCCCTCCCACGTACCGTCAGGACTCCTGGGACGCACCACGGTCGGCGTCTTCAACGAACTGTGGTACCGCCGGGCCCCCCGCCGGCGGACCGGGGAACTCCAGCGCCTGTCGTCGTTCTTCCACCCGCTCGACGGCGTGCCGCACTGGAACCGCGTCTACGGACGCGACGGCTTCGTCCAGTACCAGTTCGTCGTCGGGTACGGGCAGGAGGAGACGCTGCGGCGGATCGTGCGCAGCATCGCGCGGCGCGGCTGTCCGTCCTTCCTCGCCGTGCTCAAGCGCTTCGGCGAGGGCGATCCCGGGTGGCTGTCGTTCCCGATGGCCGGCTGGACGCTGGCGCTGGACATCCCCGTCGGGCTGAGCGGCCTCGGCTCGTTCCTGGACGAGCTGGACGAGGAGGTCGCGACGGCGGGCGGCCGGGTCTATCTCGCGAAGGACGCGCGGCTGCGGCCCGACCTGGTGACCGCGATGTATCCGCGCCTGGAGGACTTCCGGGCCCTGCGGGCCGGGCTGGACCCGCGGTCCGTCTTCACCTCCGACCTGGCACGGCGGCTGGGTCTCTGACGCTCCCTCACCCGTTTCTCTCTCACCTCTTGAGCACCTCTTAAGGAGATCCCCCGATGAAGGACGCCTTCGGTATCCCGCAGTCCTTGCTCATCCTCGGAGGCACGTCCGAGATCGGCCTGGCCACCGCCCGCCGGATGATCGCCCGGCGGACCCGTACGGTCTGGCTGGCCGGCCGCCCCTCCCCCGCCCTGGAGACCGCCGCCGACGGGCTGCGCACGCTCGGTGCGGACGTCCGTACGGTCGACTTCGACGCCCTGGACCCGGCCTCGCACGAGGAGACCCTGGGGAAGGTCTTCGCGGAGGGCGACATCGACATGGTGCTGCTGGCGTTCGGGGTCCTCGGCGACCAGGCGCACGACGAGGCCGCGCCGCTCGCGGCGGTGCGCGTCGCGCAGACCAACTACACCGGCGCGATCTCGGCGGGGCTGGTGTGCGCGGGCGCGCTCCAGACGCAGGGGCACGGCTCGCTGGTGGTGCTCTCGTCGGTGGCCGGGGAGCGGGCGCGGCGCGCGAACTTCATCTACGGGTCGAGCAAGGCCGGCCTGGACTCGTTCGCCCAGGGGCTGGGCGACGCGATGCACGGCACGGGGGTGCAGGTCATGATCGTGCGGCCCGGGTTCGTACGGTCGAAGATGACGGCGGGCCTGGAGGAGACGCCGCTGGCGACCACGCCGGAGGCGGTCGCGCTGGCGATCGAGCTGGGGCTGCGGCGGCGCTCGGAGGCGGTGTGGGTGCCCGGGGCGATGCGGGTGGTGATGTCGGCGCTGCGGCACCTGCCGAGGCCGCTGTTCCGGCGGCTGCCGGTCTAGACCGTCCGTGCGGCTCGTTCTAGAGCGTCTGGGCACTTTCTAGAGCGTCTGGAGCGTCCTTGCGACTCTCAGGGCCGCAAAGAGCGCGCGTGCCGGTCCACGGGGGTGCTCTGCGAGGGCACCCCCGAGATCTCCCCGCCCCCGCCGAACGCGTACTCGTGCAGCTTGCGCCAGACCAGGTCCGCGCCCTGCTCGTACAGCGCGAAGGAGGTGCAGCTCCAGTGCGCCCCGTAGTCGGCCAGCTCCTCGTAGGCGCGGTCCATCGCCTCCTCGGCGATGCCGTGGGCCACGGTGACATGGGGGTGGTACGGGAACTGGAGTTCCCGTACGAGCGGGCCCGAGGAGTCCCGTACCCGCTTCTGGAGCCACGTGCAGGCCGAGGCGCCCTCGACGACCTGGACGAAGACGACCGGGGAGAGCGGGCGGAACGTCCCCGTACCGGACAGCCGCATCGGGAACGGGCGGCTGGCCGCCGCGACGGCGGCGAGGTGTGCCTCGATCGCGGGCAGTCCCGCCGCGTCGACCTCGGTCGGGGGAAGGAGGGTGACGTGGGTGGGGATGCCGGGCGCGGCCGTGTCGCCGAAGGCCGCACGCCGCTCCTGGAGCAGGCTGCCGTACGGCTCCGGGACCGCGATCGAAACGCCGAGCGTTACGGTCCCCACGTCGTTCTCCTCAGTCCGTGTGTGTCGGGTGGTGGTGCGGGTTCGCGCGGGTCGCGCGAGGGCGGTACCGCCCGTCAGTGTGACGGTCGTACCGCCCGGCTGACCAGCACCCCCCGAGGTCGGGATGTCACGACTTCGGGCGGCGCCGGGCGCCTGGGCGGGGCGCCGGGCCGGCCGTCGCGCGGAGCGACCGGCCCGGCTCTCCGCGTCAGTGCTTGGCGGGCAGGAAACCCACTCTGTCGTACGTCTGGGCGAGGGTCTCCGCAGCAACCGTACGGGCCTTCTCGGCGCCTTCGGCCAGGATCGAGTCCAGCGTCTCCGGGTCGTCCAGGTATTCCTGGGTGCGCGTCCGGAACGGTGTGACGAAGTCGACCATGACGTCGGCGAGGTCCGTCTTCAGCGCGCCGTAGCCCTTGCCCTCGTACTTCTGCTCCAGATCCGCGATCGTGACGCCGGTCAGCGTGGAGTAGATGGTGAGCAGATTGCTCACGCCCGGCTTGGCGGCGGTGTCGAAGACGATCTCGCTGCCGGTGTCGGTGACCGCGCTCTTGATCTTCTTCGCGGTCGCCTTGGGCTCGTCGAGCAGATTGATCAGGCCCTTGGGCGTGGACGCCGACTTGCTCATCTTGATCGTGGGGTCCTGGAGGTCGTAGATCTTCGCGACCTCCTTGACGATGTGCGGCGCCGGGACCGTGAAGGTCGGGCCGAAGCGCGAGTTGAAGCGCTCGGCCAGGTCGCGGGTCAGCTCCACGTGCTGCCGCTGGTCCTCGCCGACGGGGACGGCGTCGGCCTGGTAGAGCAGGATGTCGGCGACCTGGAGGATCGGGTACGTGAACAGCCCGACGGTCGCGCGGTCCGTGCCCTGCTTGGCGGACTTGTCCTTGAACTGCGTCATCCGGGAGGCCTCGCCGAAGCCGGTGATGCAGTTCATGACCCAGGCGAGCTGGGCGTGCTCGGGCACATGGCTCTGGACGAAGAGCGTGCACCGCTGCGGGTCGAGCCCGGCCGCGAGGAGCTGCGCGGCCGCGAGGCGGGTGTTGGCGCGCAGCTCGGCGGGGTCCTGGGGAACCGTGATCGCGTGCAGGTCCACGACCATGTAGAACGCGTCGTGGGTCTCCTGGAGGGCGACGTACTGGCGGACGGCACCGAGGTAATTCCCGAGGTGGAACGAACCGGCGGTGGGCTGGATACCGGAGAGTGCGCGGGGACGGTCAGAAGCCATGCTCATTATTCTCTCAGGTGCCACCGACAGCTCCGCAACGGATCTCCGACGGGCCCTCGAATCGATCTTCCGGGGGCGTCCGGGCGCCGGGGCGTGTGCCGCCCCGGCGCCCGGAGGGACCAGCGGCCTGGCTCAGGTCGGCAGGCCAGGGGCCGGGAAGGCGGACATCAGGGTTGCCACTTCCGCGCGGATCGCCGTCAGGGTCGGTTCGTCGTCCTTGGACGCCGCTGTGACCGCTCGGTCGATCCAGTCGGCGATCGTCGCCATGTGGTCGGTGGACAGGCCACGGGAGGTGAGGGAGGGGGTGCCGACGCGGATGCCCGAGGGGTCGAAGGGCTTCCTGGTGTCGTACGGCACGGTGTTGTGGTTGACCACGATCCCCGCGCGGTCGAGCGCCTTCGCGGCGATCTTGCCGGGGACCTCCTTGGGGGTGAGGTCGATCAGGACCAGGTGGTTGTCCGTACCGCCCGAGACCAGGTCGAAGCCGCGGGCGAGCAGCTCGTCCGCGAGGGCGCGGGCGTTGGCCACGACCGCGTGCGCGTAGTCGCGGAAGGAGGGGCGGGCCGCCTCGTGGAGGGCGACCGCGATGGCGGCGGTGGTCTGGTTGTGGGGGCCGCCCTGGAGGCCGGGGAAGACCGCCTTGTCGATGGCCTTCGCGTGCTCCTCCCGGGACAGGAGCATCGCCCCGCGCGGGCCGCGCAGGGTCTTGTGGGTGGTCGTGGAGATGACGTCGGCGTACGGGACCGGTGAGGGGTGGGCGCCGCCCGCGATCAGGCCGGCGATGTGGGAGACGTCGGCGACGAGCAGCGCGCCGGACTCCCGGGCGATCTCGCCGAAGGCGGCGAAGTCGATCGTGCGGGGCAGGGCCGTACCGCCGCAGAAGATCAGCTTGGGGCGCTCCTTGAGGGCCAGCTCGCGGACCGCGTCGAAGTCGATCAGGCCGGTGTCCTGGCGTACGCCGTACTGGACCCCCCGGAACCACCGGCCGGTGGCCGAGACGCTCCAGCCGTGGGTCAGGTGGCCGCCCATCGGGAGGGCCATGCCCATGATGGTGTCGCCGGGCTCGGCGAAGGCCAGGTAGACGGCGAGGTTGGCCGGCGATCCGGAGTAGGGCTGGACGTTGGCGTGCTCGACGCCGAAGAGGGCCTTGGCGCGGTCCACGGCGAGCCGCTCGACCTGGTCGATGACCTGCTGGCCCTCGTAGTAGCGGCGGCCTGGATAGCCCTCGCTGTACTTGTTCTGGAGGACGGTGCCCGAGGCCTCCAGGACGGCGGACGAGACGTAGTTCTCGCTGGGGATCAGGCGCAGGGTCTCGGCCTGCAACCGCTCCTCGGCGCCGACGAGGGCGGCCAGGCCGGGGTCGGTGGCCGACAGTGCGGGATGGCGGGGCGTGGGTGTCATGGCGTCCTCCGGGGCGAACCGCTGCTGGGTCGTTGTCCCGGGGCGCCCAGGCGGACGGCACCTCGTACGTGTCGCACCGTACGGCTCCCCCGCGGTCGTTTCCGCGTTCGCCAGTCGCCGTACGGTACGGCCAGCCTAGAGGTTTTCCCGCCGGGGCACGCCGGGACGGAGGTTTCCCGGCCCAAGTGGCGAAGGACGGGAGAAACTGGAGGTTGTCCCTGCCCGCGCCGGACAGCTTGTCCCGGACGACCCCGTGACGGACGACCGTCACGGACGACCGGACCCGCCGTCCCGGACGAACGGAGTACCCGTGTCGACAACGGAGAACGCCATCGCCTCGGCGGAGGCTCACAGCGCGCACAACTACCACCCGCTCCCGGTCGTCGTCGCCACGGCGGACGGCGCGTGGATGACCGATGTCGAGGGGCGGCGCTTCCTCGACATGCTCGCCGGGTATTCGGCGCTCAACTTCGGTCACGGCAACAGAAGACTGATCGACGCGGCGAAGGCGCAGCTGGAGCGGGTGACGCTCACGTCGCGGGCGTTCCACCACGACCGTTTCGCCGAGTTCTGTACGCGGCTGGCGGAGCTGTGCGGCATGGAGATGGTGCTGCCCATGAACACGGGCGCGGAGGCCGTGGAGACGGCGGTCAAGACCGCCAGGAAGTGGGGGTACCAGGTCAAGGGCGTGCCGGACGGCCGCGCGAAGATCATCGTGGCGGGGAACAACTTCCACGGCCGGACGACCACGATCATCAGCTTCTCCACGGACACCGAGGCGCGGGCGGACTTCGGTCCGTACACCCCGGGCTTCGAGATCGTCCCGTACGGCGATCTCACCACGCTGGAGGCCGCGATCACGCACAACACGGTGGCGGTCCTGCTGGAGCCCATCCAGGGTGAGGCGGGGGTGCTGGTGCCGCCGCCGGGCTACCTCGCGGCGGTACGGGAACTGACGCGCGAGCGGAACGTCCTCTTCATCGCGGACGAGATCCAGTCGGGCCTCGGCAGGACCGGGAAGACCTTCGCGTGCGAGCACGAGGGGGTGGTGCCCGACATGTACGTGCTGGGCAAGGCGCTGGGCGGCGGGGTGGTGCCGGTGTCGGCGGTGGTGTCCTCGGCGGAGGTGCTGGGGGTGTTCCGGCCCGGTGAGCACGGTTCGACGTTCGGCGGCAATCCGCTGGCGTGCGCGGTGGCGCTGGAGGTCGTGGCGATGCTGGAGACCGGGGAGTTCCAGCGGCGGGCGGCGGAGCTGGGCGACCATCTCCACCGGGAGCTGGGGCTGTTGGCGGGCGGCGGGGCCGTGGAGACCGTGCGGGGGCGGGGGTTGTGGGCCGGGGTGGACATCGCTCCGGCGCTGGGCACGGGCCGGGAGATCTCCGAGCGGCTGATGGACCGGGGGGTGTTGGTGAAGGACACGCACGGCTCGACGATCCGGCTGGCGCCGCCGCTGGTGATCAGCAAGGAGGACCTGGACTGGGGGCTCGACCAGCTCAGGGCCGTACTCGCGGAATAACGGGCACCGCGCGCCGGCCTAGAGGATCACGTGCGGCAGGAAGCGGGCGTACTCGTCCGTGACCGGGCCCGACGACTCGCGGATGCCGAGCCCCGCCGCCTCGTGCTCCACGACCCATGCCCCGAGCACCACGCGGTTGCCGTCGAAGTCGGGCAGGGGCGCCAACTCCTGGTAGCAGGAGGGTTCGTCGGGCGCGGCGGGCGGGCCGCCCGGTTCGTGGAGGGTGACGCCCGCGCCCTCGCGGCCGAGCAGGGGTTTGGCGACGTAGCCGCCCTTGTCGGCGAGTTCGCGGGGGCCGTCGAGATAGGCGGCCAGCAGATTCGGGTGGCCGGGGTGGAGTTCCCAGAGGATCGCGAGGAGCGCCTTGTTGGAGAGGAGCATCTTCCAGGCGGGTTCGATCCAGCAGGTGGTGCCGGTGCCGCCGCCGTTGTCGAGGGTGTCCAGGACGTGCGGGCCGAACCGGTCGGTGGTCAGCCACTCCCACGGGTAGAGCTTGAAGCAGCTGCGGACGAACCGCAGCCGCTCGTCCACGAAGCGGCCGGACAGCCCGTCCCAGCCGAGCCGTTCGACGGACAGCGCGTCGGTGGCGAGGCCGGCCTGCGCGGCGGTCTCGCGCAGGTACGCGACCGTCATCAGGTCCTCGCCCAGCTCGTCCCCGTCGGAGTGGACGAAGTGCACGGGGCCGGGCGGCAGGAGGGACGCCTGGTTGCGCCAGGCGTCGACCAGCCGTTCGTGGAGGGAGTTCCACTGGTCGGCGCCGGGGAAAAGCTCCTCCATCCAGAACCACTGGGCACTCGCGGCCTCGACCAGCGAGGTGGGGGTGTCAGCGTTGTACTCCAGCATCTTGGCCGGGCCCGTACCGTCGTAGCGCAGGTCGAAGCGGCCGTAGAGGGTGGGCAGTTCGGCGCGGCGGCGCCAGGACTCGGCGATCAGCGCGGCGAGTCGGGGATCGGTGATGCCGAGGTCGGCGAACCGGTCGTGTTCCACGATGTGCGCGGCGGCGCCCAGGCACATCGTGTGCAGTTCCTCGACGACCTCTTCGAGCGCCTCGACCTCGGGCAGCGTGA
The DNA here is from genome assembly GCF_035961655.1 of Streptomyces sp. NBC_01317. Lineage (NCBI taxonomy): Bacteria > Bacillati > Actinomycetota > Actinomycetes > Kitasatosporales > Streptomycetaceae > Streptomyces > Streptomyces sp. NBC_01317. The sequence continues at coordinate 3,256,692 of NZ_CP108393.1, forward strand.
AGCTGTAGTAGGCGCTTTCGTCCCAGTACGGGCGCAGGGACCCGTCCGGGTGGCGGGTGAGCGGGTAGATGACGCCCTGTTCCTCGACGGTCCGCTGCCAGCCGGGGCGGGGTGTGACGGTGTGACGTTTCATCAGCGGGTCTCCGGGCTCGTCAGCGGGTCTCCGGGGCGCCGGGGCGCCGGGGCGCCGGGGCGCCGGGGCGCCGGTCAGCCGCCGCCGGAGCCGGAATGGCCGAAGCCGCCCCGGTCGACCGCCGACTTGTCGAAGCTGCCGCCCTGGGCCTTGCCGTTCTTGAACGAGCCGCCGTAGTAGTACCCGCCACGGCCGTTGTCGTCGTCACACTCGTACTTGGGCAGCTTCTCGTGGGTCACGCGGTCGACGCACCGCTTGTCCGGGTCGGAACCGCACGCGGTGAGCGTGAGCGCCAGCATCCCCATGCCGCCGAGCACTACCCCGCTCGACCTCAGTCTCCGTTGCCGCGCGGCCATGCGCCGTCCTCCCCCTCGGATACCGACACGAGCCTGTGTACGGCCCCGGCTCCGGAACCGTACACAGGCTCGTCCGTACGAACTGTCGATCGAACCGCCACCCAGCCTAGGCCCTGCCCCACGAGGGCGACCCGGAGCCCTAGTTCACGAACCCGCCGTACGGGCGCGTGATGCACTCCAGCGCGTGGCCCGCCGGGTCGAGGAAGTAGACACCGCGCCCGCCGTCGTTGTGGTTGATCTCGCCGGGGTGCTTGCGGTGCGGGTCGGCGTAATAGGTGAGTCCCTCGCCCTGGATACGGCCGAAGATCTCGTCGAACTCCTCTTCGCTGACCAGGAACGCGTAGTGCTGCGTGACGATCGACTCCGCCGGGATGGTCGCGAAGTCGAGGGTGACGCCGTTGCTCAGCTCGACGGGGATGAACGGGCCCCACTCGGAGCCTACTTCGAGCCCCATGACGCGACCGAAGAAGGTCGCGGATTCCCGGTTGTCACGGGAGTGGACGATGGTGTGATTCAACTGGACCGACACAGTGGATTGCCTCCGTAAGGCAACTCACGGGCTACCTCCATGCCTCACCCGGACGGTGACCGACACGCGATGCCGTACAGAAGATCTTAGGCTCGGGGGCCCGTGCTGTCACCACACTTTTCACGACATCGGCGGTCACGGCAGCGCGCGGCACAGCGCGTCCAGCGCGCCCGCCCACGCGCTGACCGGCGGTGTTCCGTAACCGACGACCAGCGCGTCCGGTCCCGGCTCCGCCGTCTCGTGGCGAAAACGCGCCAGACCGCTGACCGCGAGTCCCTGCCAGGCCGCCGCCTCGATCACGGACCGTTCGGTGCCGGCGGGAAGCTCGACCACGGCGTGCAGCCCGGCGGCGATGCCCGTCACCCGGATGTCGGGCCGCCCGGCGAGCGCCTCCACGAGCTGGTCGCGGCGGCGCCGGTAGCGCAGCCGCATGAAGCGGACATGACGGTCGTACGCGCCCGAGGCGATGAACTCCGCGAGCGTGAGCTGGTCCAGCGCGCTCGACGCCCAGTCCACCTCCCCCTTCGCCGCGGTCACCTCCGCCACCAGCCCCTCGGGGAGCACCATCCAGCCGAGCCGCAGCCCCGGCGCCAGGGACTTGCTCGCGGTGCCGAGGTAGACCACCCGCTCCGGATCGAGGCCTTGGAGGGCGCCGACGGGCTGGCGGTCGTAGCGGAATTCTCCGTCGTAGTCGTCTTCCAGGATCAGCCCGTCGGTCGCGCGCGCCCAGTCGACGGCGGCGGCGCGCCGGTCGGGGTGGAGCGCGACCCCGGTCGGGAACTGGTGCGCCGGGGTCAGCAGCACCGCCCCGGCGCCCCGTACACCCGCCAGCTCCCCGGTCCGGGTGCCGTACCCGTCCAGCGGCAGCGCGGGGGTGCGGAGGCCCGCGTCCGTCAACACCTTCCGGTGCTGACGCAGGCCGTACGACTCGACGGCCACCGCGCGCACCCGGCGCGCCCTGAGGACCGTGCCCAGCAGCGTCAGCCCGTGGAAGAAGCCGGAGCAGATGACGATCCGTTCGGGGGCCGCGTACACCCCGCGTGCCCGGGCCAGGTAGTCGGCGAGGACGGTACGCAGTTCGGCCAGGCCGGCCGGGTCGCCGTACCCGAACGCCTCGTGGGGCGCGTCGGTCAGCGCCCGGCGCGCGGCCCTGAGCCACTGCGCGCGGGGGAATCCGGCGAGGTCGGGGGCGCCGGGCATCAGGCTGTACGTGGCCCTGCGGTGGGCGGGGCGGGTCCTGGGCGCGGCGGGTGCGGGGGTACGGGGCGCGGCGCGGCGGGCCACGCGGGTGCCCGAGCCCTGCTGGGCGGTGAGCCAGCCCTCGGCGACCAGCTCGGCGTAGGCGTCGGCGACGGTGTTCCGCGCGATGCCGAGGTCGGCGGCGAGGGAGCGGGAGGAGGGCAGCCGGATGCCGGGGGCGAGCCGGCCGGTGCGTACGGCTTCGCGCAGGGCGTCCATGAGGCCGGTACGCAGTCCGGGGCCGCGCAGCTCCAGGTGGAGGTCGGTGCCCAGGACGGTGCGGTGGTCCGGTGGGGTGCGGTGGTCGGGGGTGTGGTCGCCCGGGATGTGATCGCCCGGTGTGTCGCGCGCCTCGCCGGGCTCCTCGCCGGGTGTCGTATTGGCCCAGGAATCCGTCATGGAAGTGGACCATACGCCTGTGCCACCGGTTGCCTATCGTCGGTGGCATGACGACGAGCGAAGCGATCAGGACCACCGCCCACACCCACACGTACGCCCCCGAGCACACCCCCCGCCTGGCCATGGCGAAGCTCGCCCCCGAGGTCTACAAGGCCATGGTCCGCCTGGACGCGGCGGCCCGGCAGGGCGTCGACCCCACCCTGCTCGAACTGGTCAAGATCCGTGCGTCGCAGATCAACCACTGCGCGTTCTGCCTCGACATGCACACGAAGGACGCGCTGGCGGCCGGGGAATCGGTGGAGCGGATCATCCAGCTGAGCGCGTGGGAGGAGTCGCGGCACTTCTACACGCCCAAGGAGATCGCGGCGATCGAACTGACCGAGGCGATCACCGTCCTGACGGACGGTTTTGTGCCGGACGCGGTGTACGAGACGGCCGCCGCCCACTTCGACGAGACCGAACTGGCCCACCTGATCGCGGCGATCACCGTGATCAACAGCTGGAACCGGTTCTCGGTGGCGACCCGGGCGGTCCCGGGGCACTACACGCCGGGCTCGCCCAAGAGCTGAGCCGGCACGGACCCCCGTATCGGCGTGTCCCCGCATCCCCGCCATTCCTTGGAATACGAGCCCCGATGACAGCCTCGGCCTTCCGCGCCCTGCACCACCACCGCGCCCCCGGTGACCCGCTCGTCCTGCCGGGCCCCTGGGACGCGGCCAGTGCCCGGGCGTTCGCGGACGCGGGCTTCCCGGCGCTCGCCGTGCCGAGCGCCGGGGTCGCGGCCTCGCTCGGATACGAGGACGGCGCTACCCCGGCGGACGAGATGTTCGCCGCGATCGCACGGATCACGCGCGCCGTCTCCGTACCGGTCTCGGCGGACATCGAGGACGGGTACGGTCTGCCGCCCCAGGAGCTGGTGGCCCGGCTCCTGGACGCCGGAGCCGTGGGCTGCAACCTGGAGGACTCGTCGGGCGGTGTCCTCCAGGACGCGCGGCGGCAGGCGGACCGGCTGGCGGAGGTACGGGCGGAGGCCGGCGGCCACCTCTTCGTCAACGCACGCGTCGACACCTTCCTCCGCGGGGTCGCCGATCCGGCCGAAGCGGTGGCGCGGGCCCGGCTGTACGTGGCGGCCGGCGCGGACTGCGTCTATCCGATCACCGCACCGGCCAGGGCACTTGCCGCCGTACGCGCCGGGGTCGACGGACCCGTCAACGCCCTCGCGACACCGGACGGCCCCGCCGTGGCCGAGTGCGGCCGGCTCGGCGCGACCCGCGTCACCTTCGGCCCGGGGTTCCAGCGCCGGGCGATGACGGCGGTCCGGGCGATCGCGGACCAACTCCGGGGCCGGGACGTGTCCGGGGGCTGACGAAGGCGGCGACGAATGGGGTCAACTCCTGCCGTTTGGTGACCGGAAGGCTGCGGCGCGTTTTGTCGTGCCTCCGCAAGGTCGTGTTCATCGGGTGGTCGCGGACGCGGACGAGTGTTCGCGTGCTTGCCGAAACACCCCCGAAAGGAACAACGATGGCCACATCGAACGATTCGGCGGACCTCCCCGACGGCCTCAGCCGCCGCCACGCGCTGGGCCTGCTGGGAACGGCCGGCGCCGGCGCCGCCGCGCTTCCGCTGCTGGGCGCCACCCCGGCCGCCGCCGACACCTCCTTCGGCTCCCCCGCCTTCCACCCGACGGCCGACGCGGGCGGCGCGCCGCCGGTGCAGGGCCTGCACCTGACCTTCGGGGCCGACCCCAGCAGCCAGATGGTCGTCTCCTGGCTCACCGACGGCCCGGTCAAGCGGCCCCGCGTGATGTACGGGACGCCGGAGCACGGCTTCGGTTCCAGCACGGTCGCCAGGACCCGTACGTACACCGACGGCAAGTCCGGCCGGGTCGTGTACGTGCACCACGCGGAGCTGTCCCGCCTCAAGCCCGGTACGGACTACGTGTACATGGCCTCGCACGAGGGGGCGACCCCGGACAGCGCCGTGTTCAGGACCGCGCCGCGCGGGCGGGCCCCGCTGACCTTCACCAGCTTCGGCGACCAGTCGGCGCCGCAGGTGACCTGGTCGGCCGACGGCACCAGCGTCATGGACGCCAACTCGACCCCCGCCACCAAGGACATCGTCACGGGCATCGAGCAGGTGGCGCCCCTCTTCCACCTGCTCAACGGCGACCTCTGCTACGCGAATCTCGACGTCGACCGCGTGCGGACCTGGAACAACTTCTTCACCAACAACACCCGTTCCGCGCGCTTCCGCGCGTGGATGCCGGCGGCCGGCAACCACGAGATCGAGAAGGCCAACGGCCCCCTCGGGCTCGGCGCGTACCAGACGTACTTCGACCTGCCCTCCACGGAGACGGACGCCGAACTCGACAACCTCTGGTACGCGTTCACGGCCGGCTCGGTGCGGGTGATCGTGCTCCAGAACGACGACAACGCCCTCCAGGACGGCGGTGACGTGTACATCAGCGGCTACTCCGGTGGCCGCCAGCTCGCCTTCCTGGAGAAGGAGTTGCGGGCCGCCCGCTCCTCCCGTGACATCGACTGGGTGGTCGTCGCCATGCACCAGGTGATGATCAGCTCCACCGACGCCAACGGCGCCGACCTCGGGCTGCGGCAGAAGTACGGGCCGCTGTTCGACAAGTACGGCGTCGACCTCGTCCTCTGCGGACACGAGCACAACTACGAGCGCTCCCTGGCCGTTCGCGGGGTGGTCTCCGGCAGCGAGACGCTCACGCCCAACCCGGTGTCGTCCGCGACGGACGCCATCGACACCACCCACGGCACCGTGCACATGATCCTCGGTGGCGGCGGCGTCTCCGGGACGACCAATCAGTCCTTCTTCAAGGACGGGACCGCGAAGGTGATCACGGCGGTGTCGGCGTCCGCGCCGGCCGGTTCCAAGCGCACCTCGACGTACGTCAAGGAGCAGGCCGTCTGGACGGGGGTCCGCGACGTCGACCACCCGTACGGCTTCGCGTCGTTCACCGTCGACCCCGGCCGGCACGCCGGTGACACCACGACCCTGCACGTCACGTACTACAACGTGAACAAGCCCGACGGAGACCTGTCGGTCTTCGAGAAGTTCACGCTGCACCGCAAGCGCTCCGACGGGAAGCGCTGAACAGCGCGGTGACAGACCGGCTCAGGCCCCGGCGGCACCCACTTTTCGTACGTGGGTGCCGCCGGGGCCGAGCCGCCGGCCGTCCGCCGCGTGGATCTCGACGGGCCGCAGCGGCCGTTCCTGTACGCGGTCCGGCAGCTCGGAGTGCGCCTCCCCGCGGTCGAAGAAATGCGCCTCGCCCCACCGCCGCGGCGCGACGACCACCGGGAACAGGTCCTCACCCTTCCTCGGCCTGCTGCTCTGCGGCACGGACCGGGGCACCCATCAGCCGGCGAACCAGCGCACGGGGCGTGGCGCGAGGTTCTGGTAGATGTGCTTGGCCTCGCGGTACTCGGCGAGCCCGGCCGGCCCCAGCTCCCGCCCGATCCCGGACTTGCCGAAGCCGCCCCACTCCGCCTGCGGGAGGTAGGGGTGGAAGTCGTTGATCCATACGGTCCCGTGCCGCAGCCGCCCGGCGACCCGCCGCGCCCGGCCCGGGTCGGCGCTCCAGACACCGCCGGCCAGGCCGTACTGGGTGTCGTTGGCGAGAGCCACGGCCTCGTCCTCCGTCCGGAAGGTCTCGACGGTCAGCACGGGCCCGAAGACCTCTTCCCGTACGACCCGCATCCCGCGATGGCACTGGTCGAGGACGGTCGGCTCGTAGAAGTAGCCGTCGGCGGACCGGACACCGGAGGGCTCGGGGCGCTTGCCGCCGGAGCGCAGGACCGCGCCTTCCGCGAGCGCGGAGGCGACGTACTCCTCCGTTTTCGCCAACTGCCGGTCGGAGACGAGCGGTCCGCACTCCACGTCCTTCTCCGTGCCGCGACCGAGCCGTACGCGCTCGGCGCGCCGGGCCAGTTCACCGACGAAGCGCTCGCGTACCGACTCCTCGACGATCAGCCGTGAGCCGGCCGAGCAGACCTGGCCGCTGTGGATGAAGGCGGCGTTCAGCGCCTGGTCGACGGCGGTGTCGAAGCCCTCCTCGGTGGCGCAGGCGTCGGCGAAGACGACGTTCGGGTTCTTGCCGCCCAGCTCCAGGGCGACCTTCTTCACGCCGGGGGCCGCCGCCCGCATCACCTTCGTACCGCTGCTCAGGCCGCCGGTGAAGGAGACCAGGTCCACGTCGGGGTGTTCGGCGAGCCGGGCGCCGACCGTGGCGCCCGCGCCGGTGACCAGATTGGCGACCCCGGCGGGCAGGCCGGCCTCGGCGAGCAGGTCGATGAGGTCGACCGTCGTGAGCGGCGTGAGTTCGCTGGGCTTGACGACGAAGGTGTTGCCCGCGGCGAGGGCGGGTGCGATCTTCCAGCTGGCCTGGAGGAGCGGGTAGTTCCAGGGGGTGATCAGCGCGCAGACGCCGACGGGTTCGTGGACGACCACGCTGTGGACGGTGTCCGAACCCGCGTCCACGACCCGGCCGCCGCTCTCGTTCATCACCAGGTCGGCGAAGTAGCGGAACGTTTCGGCGACGCAGTCGACGTCGACGCGGCCCTCCTCCAGGGTCTTCCCGGAGTCCCGGCTCTCCAGCAGCGCGACGCTCTCGCGGTTACGGATCAGCAGATCGGCGGTACGGCGCAGCAGCGCGGCCCGCTCGGCGACCGGGGTCCGGGGCCAGGAGCCCTCGTCGAACGCCGTACGCGCCGCGGCGACCGCCGCGTCCGCGTCCTCGGTCCCGCCCTCGGACACCACGGCGAGGACCGTCGCGTCGGCGGGGTCGAGGATGTCGCGTGTGGCACCGGAGACGGCTTTGCGCCACTCCCCGCCCACATGAATGGTCTGTTGTGCCGACACGTCGGGTCTTGCCTTCCCTTACAGAACGTCCTCCACCAGCGAGAACTGGCGAGCGGGGCGCCTGCCCGAAGGGGCGGTAAGCATGCGGTTTCCCTGTCCGAAAGTACGCGGGGTCACGTCGGGGAACGCACAAGGCCCCGATCCGCCCGGGTATGTCGGCGGATCGGGGCCTGAATATGTTGACGATCAGATCGGACCAGGCCGGATCAGATCAGGCCGAGCTCGCGCACCGCGTCGCGCTCTTCCTGGAGCTCCTTCACCGAGGCGTCGATCCGCGCCCGCGAGAAGTCGTTGATGTCCAGGCCCTGGACGATCTCGTACACGCCGTCCTTGGTGGTGACGGGGAAGGACGAGATGATGCCCTCCGGCACGCCGTAGGAGCCGTCCGACGGGATGCCCATGGAGGTCCAGTCACCCTCGGCGGTGCCGTTGACCCAGGTGTACACGTGGTCGAGGGCCGCGTTGGCGGCGGACGCGGCCGAGGACGCGCCACGCGCCTCGATGATCGCGGCGCCGCGCTTGGCGACGGTCGGGATGAACGTGTCGGCCAGCCACGCCTCGTCGTTGACGGTCTCCGCGGCGTTCTTGCCGGCGATCTCCGCGTGGAAGATGTCCGGGTACTGCGTCGCGGAGTGGTTGCCCCAGATGGTCAGGCGGCGGATGTCGGAGACGGCCGCGCCCGTCTTCCGGGCGAGCTGCGAGATCGCGCGGTTGTGGTCCAGGCGGGTCATGGCGGTGAAGCGCTCGGCCGGTACGTCCGGGGCGGCGGCCTGGGCGATCAGCGCGTTCGTGTTGGCCGGGTTGCCGACGACGAGGACCTTGATGTCGTCCGCGGCGTTGTCGTTGATGGCCTTGCCCTGCGGCTTGAAGATGCCGCCGTTGGCGGAGAGCAGGTCACCGCGCTCCATGCCCTTCGTACGGGGGCGGGCGCCGACCAGCAGCGCGACGTTGGCGCCGGCGAAGGCGACGTTCGGGTCGTCCGTGATCTCGATGCCGCGCAGCAGCGGGAACGCGGAGTCGTCGAGCTCCATCGCCGTGCCCTCGGCGGCCTTGAGACCCTGCGGGATCTCCAGGAGACGCAGTTTCACCGGCACATCCGCGCCGAGCAGATGGCCGGAGGCGATGCGGAAGAGCAGCGCGTAGCCGATCTGGCCGGCCGCGCCGGTGACGGTGACATTCACGGGAGTGCGGGTCATGGCGATCTCCGTAAGACAGCTGGGTGGCGGGGGTCCCTGCCCCTGGTGCGGGACATCTCCCCGGCGCCGGTCGGGGTTCCGGACTCAACCCCGATGCGAATCTTGACGTGAAGAGATATCCAGCGGTCAGGCTATCGGACCCCGGCGCCCCTGGATCGCCGCCCCCTTTGTGGCACGGCTCACGGCCTTGACGCGGTGTCCCGCACGCGGACGGGCGCCACGTGGCGGAATCGTCACCTCCCTGCCACAGGCGGGAGGCAACCCTTGATCCTCTCCTGCGCGTCCATGACGCTGATGATGTAGGGAAACACCCCGGACACAGACGAACGGCGCTCGTCCTCCCTCGGGGGAGGGGACGAGCGCCGTTCTCGTGCAACCGGCCGATTCATGTGCCCTTAGGGCACGGTCGAGTGGACGATGTCCTCCAGGAACGGGATCTCCAGCCACGGCTTGGGCTGCGTCATCAGCGCGAGCATGATGATCACCAGACCCAGCAGGCCGTACGTGACCATGTCGGTGAAGCGCGAACGCACGGCGAGCATGCCGACGGACGGCAGGACGCGGCGCAGGACGGCGCCGCCGATCAGCGCGATGCCGATGAGGATCGTGCCGATCCGGAACGCCTCGTCGAAGGGGTGTGTGCCGACGACCAGGAGCCCGAGGCCGACGGTCCCGAGGACGCTGAGCAGCGGCCACTGCCGGGCGGGCGCGGGCGCGTCCGGGGGTGCGGCCCGGCCGCCGCCCTCGGGCCGCGCGGTGTCGGTCGTGACGGCGGGGAAGCGGCGCGACTCGGACTCGCTGTCGGACTCCTCCGGACGGGAGTCGGCGTCCGGATCGCCACCGGACGTGGACTCGGCGGGTACGGCGACCTCGTCCGGGTCGGTGTCCGCAACCGCGTCCGCACGCGCGTCCGTACGCGCGCCCGCGCTCACACGCGGATCGACGTTCGCGTCAACATCGGGGCCCTCACCCGCGCGCCCACCCGCGTCAAGGTCCACGCCCGCGTCAACAACGGCGTCCGGCCCCACCCCCGCGTCAGCGCCGGCCTCCGCCGCCCCCGTGGCACCCGGCTCCACGGCGACGGCCTGCCGTACACCGTTCGGTTCCGGCGTGTCACTCGCGCTCGTACCAGCACCCATGGGTGCCCCTTTCCCGTTCGGACCCGGTCAGCCCGCGGCGACGGCGCGTTCGGCCGCCTCGACCACGTTGACCAGCAGCTGGGCGCGGGTCATCGGGCCGACACCGCCCGGGTTGGGCGAGATCCAGCCGGCCACCTCGGCGACCCCGGGGTGCACGTCGCCGACGATCTTGCCGTGCTCGTCCCGGCTGACGCCGACGTCGAGGACCGCCGCGCCCGGCTTCACGTCCTCGGGCTTGATGATGTGCGGCACGCCCGCCGCCGCCACGATGATGTCCGCCTGCCTGAGGTGCGCCGACAGGTCGCGGGTACCGGTGTGGCACTGCGTCACCGTCGCGTTCTCGGACTTACGGGTCAGCAGCAGCGGGATCGAACGCCCCACCGTGACGCCGCGTCCGACGACCACCACGTGCGCGCCCGCGATCTCGACGCCGTGGTGGCGCAGCAGCTGGATGATGCCGTACGGGGTGCACGGCAGCGGCCCCGTCTCGTTGAGCACCAGCCGGCCGAGGCTCATGGGGTGCAGTCCGTCCGCGTCCTTGGACGGGTCGATCAGCTCCAGGACGCGGTTGGTGTCGATGCCCTTGGGCAGCGGCAGCTGCACGATGTACCCCGTGCACTCGGGGTTGGCGTTCAGCTCCGCGACGACGGCCTCGATCTCTTCCTGGGTCGCGGTGTCGGGGAGTTCGCGCTGGATCGACGCGATGCCGACCTGCGCGCAGTCGCGGTGCTTGCCGTTCACGTACCACCGGCTGCCGGGATCGTCCCCGACCAGCAGCGTCCCCAGGCCGGGCAGGACGCCCCGCGCCGTGAGGGCCGCCACGCGGGCGGTCAGGTCGGACTTGATCGCGGCTGCGGTGGCCTTGCCATCGAGAATCTGGGCGGTCATGGCCCCATCCTCGCGGATGGACCCACCCCGGTTCCAATTAGGGGCCCGGTCCGGGCGCTCGCGGGGCGCGCCGGGCACGCGACCAGGGACCCACGGGGGGCAAGGAACAGCGGCGGGAGGTTGCGCTTGGACAACACCTGCACATAACACCTGGACAAGACGTCCCGATAAATATCACGATGACCGCGCAGAGCGCGGTACAGCGTCGGGGGGCAGACCGCTCAGTCTTGTCATGTTCCTCCGCGTGGGCCGCCGTCCCCGCACCACCAACGGAGGAAGACCGCCATGAGTTTCGGCGACCCGAACAACCCCTACGGCCAACAGGGCCAGCAACCGGCACAGCCCGGCTACGGCTACCCCCAGCAGGGCCAGCAGCCCGGCCAGCCGGGTTACGGCTACCCGCAGGCCCCTCCGGTCCAGCCGTACGGCGGTGGCTTCCCCGCCGGCCCGACCGAGATGCCGGGCTCGGTGAAGGCCGCACGCGTGATGCTGTGGGTCATCGCGGGGCTCAACCTCATCGGTGCGGCTCTCTTCGCCCTCGGCGCCGTCAGCGTCTCCGCCGCCAAGAACGACGCGCAGCTCAAGGACGACGTCGACTTCCAGCAGCTCGCCGACTACTCGGGCGGCGTGCTGTGGGCTGCCGTGGTCTTCGCCGTGGCGTGGCTGGCGTTCGCGGTCTACCTCGCCGTGAAACTCGGCAAGGGGGGCAACGGCATCCGTATCGCCACGATCGTGTTCGGTGTGATCACCGCGATCCTCGGGGTCTACCCCTTCATCGGGATCGGCCTGGTCTACACGGTCCTCGCCATCCTGATCACCGTATTCGTGGCGAAGGCGGACGGCGCCGCGTGGTTCAACCGCAACAACCCTCAGACGTACTGAGCTCTGTGGCTCCGTCATGGCAGAAGGCCGTAACACCCTCCCAAAGGCGGGTATTACGGCCTTCTGCCGTGCGTAGAAAAGAACCGGACCCGGCGCCGTGGCCGTCGAGCCCGCCGATCGCGCCGCTCAGTGGAAGAAGTGGCGCGTCCCCGTGAAGTACATCGTCGCGCCGGCCTTCCGCGCCGCCTCGACCACCTGTTCGTCGCGGACCGACCCGCCCGGCTGCACCACGGCCCTGACCCCGGCCTCCAGCAGGATCTCCAGGCCGTCGGGGAAGGGGAAGAAGGCGTCGGACGCGGCGAACGCGCCGCGCGCCCGCTCCTCCCCCGCGCGCTCCACCGCGAGCTTCGCGGAGTCGACGCGGTTGACCTGCCCCATGCCGACCCCCACCGACGCCCCGCCCTTGGCGAGCAGGATCGCGTTGGACTTGACCGCGCGGCTCGCGCGCCACGCGAACGCCAGCTCGGCCAGCTCCGCCGGGGACAGCGCCTCGCCGGTCGCCAGCGTCCAGTTCGCCGGGTCGTCGCCCGCCGCCTGGAAGCGGTCGGTGGCCTGGAGCAGCGCCCCGCCGTCGATCGCCTTGACCTCGACCGGCGCCGTCGGCGCGTCGGCACAGCGCAGCACACGGATGTTCTTCTTGCGGGCCAGCACCTCGACCGCGCCGTCCTCGTAGTCCGGGGCGACGATCACCTCGGTGAAGATCTCGGCGACCTGCTCGGCCATCTCCACGGACACCGGGCGGTTGACCGCGATCACCCCGCCGAACGCGGAGAGCGGGTCACACGCGTGTGCCTTGCGGTGCGCCTCGGCGACGTCGTCGCCGATCGCGATCCCGCACGGGTTGGCGTGCTTGATGATCGCGACGCACGGCTCGGGGTGGTCGTACGCGGCACGGCGCGCGGCGTCCGTGTCCGTGTAGTTGTTGTACGACATCTCCTTGCCGTGCAGCTGCTCGGCCTCGGCCAGGCCGCCGCCCTCGGCGCCGGTGTAGAGCGCGGCGGGCTGGTGCGGGTTCTCGCCGTAACGAAGAACGTTCTTACGGAGGTACGTCGCTCCGAGGAAGTCCGGCAGCCGGTCCGCGGCGGAACCGCTGTCGGCCTCCGCGTCGACGGCCGCGTAGTCGGCGGCGAACCAGGAGGCCACGGCCACGTCGTACGCGGCCGTGTGCTGGAACGCCTCCGCCGCGAGCCGCTTACGGGTCGTCAGGTCGAACCCGCCGTCCTGGACGGCCCCGAGGACGTCCCCGTACCGCTCCGGGCTGGTGACGACCGCCACGGACGGGTGGTTCTTGGCGGCGGCGCGGACCATCGAGGGGCCGCCGATGTCGATCTGCTCCACGCACTCGTCGTCGGTCGCCCCCGAGGCGACCGTCTCGCGGAACGGGTACAGGTTGACGACGACCAGCTCGAACGGCTCGATGTCCAGTTCGGCCAGCTGCTCACGGTGCGCGTCGAGCCGCAGGTCGGCGAGGATGCCGGCGTGCACACGCGGGTGCAGTGTCTTGACACGCCCGTCCAGGCACTCGGGGAAGCCCGTCAGCTCCTCGACCTTGGTGACCGGCACCCCGGCGGCGGCGATCTTCGCGGCGGTGGAACCGGTGGAGACCAGGGTGACCCCGGCCTCGTGCAGTCCACGGGCCAGCTCTTCCAGGCCCGTCTTGTCGTAGACGCTGACCAGCGCGCGGCGGATCGGCCGCTTCGTACCTTCGGCGGTCACTGGATCGTTACCTTTCGTCCCTCAATGCGGTAGCCGTGCCGGGCCAGACGCCCCACGACATCGACGAGCAGGCGTCGCTCGACTTCCTTGATGCGCTCGTGGAGCGCGACGCCGTCGTCCGAATAGTCCTCGTCCCTGACCTCCACCACGCCCTGCGCGATGATCGGGCCCTCGTCGACGCCTTCGTCGACGAAGTGGACGGTGCAGCCGGTCACCTTCACGCCGTGCGCGAGCGCGTCGCGTACGCCGTGGGCACCGGGAAAGCTGGGCAGCAGAGCAGGATGGGTGTTGACGAACCGGCCGCCGAAGCGCGCGAGGAACTCCTTCCCCACGATCTTCATGAAGCCGGCCGAGACCACCAGGTCCGGCTCGTACGCCGCCGTCGCCGCGGCGAGCGCCGCGTCCCAGGCCTCGCGCGTCCCGTGGTCCCGTACCCGGCACACGAAGGTGGGCACTCCGGCGCGCTCCGCCCGTTCGAGTCCCACGATCGAGTCGCGGTCGGCGCCGACGGCCACGATCCGCGCCCCGAAACCCGTGGGGTCGGCGCCGATCGCGTCGATCAGCGCCTGGAGGTTCGTACCCGAACCCGAGACCAGGACCACGAGCCGGGCCGGCCGGCCGGTGGGAGGCAGACCGGTGGGGGGCAGGGAGGCCACGGTGGGCGCCTTTCTGGAAGCGGGCACGGCCTCGCCGAGCGTGCGGGGCCGGTGTGGTCGGCGGTGTTGTGCGGTCGTACGAACGAGTCACGATCCCCGATACGGGGAACTCTACGAAGGAGCCGACCGTCAGCAACGATACCGGCACACCGAGCGGCCCCCACGGGACGGGGGCGTGGCCGGGAGGTAGCGTCTGGGGACAGGGTTCCGTCTCCGGGACGGCCCATACGACACAAGACCCCCGCGCGCTGGGTCTGAGGGGAAGACGTTCACCAGATGCAGGACCGACGCCGCCGCACGGCACTCCACCTCCCGCCGCCCTCCGGGCCGGTGCTGCTGCTGCGGGAACGCCAGTCCTCTTCCACGGGGGCCTCGGGGGCTCCGGGCGGTTCCCAGGGGTCGGACGGGCCGTCCGGCTCCTCGGGTACGGAGGGGGCTTCGGGTACGGCGGGGGCTTCAGGTTCCTCCGGGTCCGCGGGGTCGTCCGGTGGGTCCGGCGGGTCCTCCGACGACAATCCGTTCGCGCCGCCGCCCGCCGACCGGCCCGACCAGCCGTGGCGGCCCCGCCTGCCCGAGAACGGCGGGTCCGGCGACGGCGGGTCCGACTCCGACCGGGGCGACCGCGGCGGCTGGGGCAGCCAGTGGAGCAGCCGCCAGCCCGGCCGCTCCTCGGGCGGCTTCGGGAGCCGCCCCGGGAATCAGGGCAACGGGCAGAACGAGCAGAACAGCCCCGGGAACGGCCGGCAGGACGGCTCCGAGGGAGGCCGCGGCGGCCTGCGCTGGGACCCGACCGACCCCTTCCAGCGGCGTGCCCGCTACGCGCTGCTCGCCGGGATGTGGGCCTTCTTCTTCTCGCTCTTCGACCTCACGGAGATCGCGCTGCTGCTCGGTGCGCTGGGCGTCTACTGGGGCATCAGTTCCCTGCGCAACAAGCCCCGACCGGGCGCGACCGACAGCTCCGCGGCGCCGGGCCCCGGCGCGGCCTTCCGTACGGACGCGACTGCGGCGCGTTCCGCTCCCGAGGCGCAGACCCCCGCGCCCGGCACGGCGGCGAACCCGAACCAGAACCGCCAGCAGAAGACGGCCGCGGTGAGCGGCCTGGTGACGGCCGGCCTGGCGCTGGCGATCGTGGCGGTGACGTTCTCCGTACAGCTCGCGTACCGCGACTACTTCACGTGCGTCAACGACTCGCTCACGCAGGAGGCCAAGCTGTCCTGCAACAGCCAGCTGCCGGACACGCTGCGGCCGATGTACGGCGTCAAGGAGTGACGCCGGGCTGACCGGGATCCGGGTCCGCGACCGGCTCCGGTTCCGGTTCCGGTTCCGGATCGGCCTCAGGGTCCGGCTTCGGTTCCTGAACCGGGATTCGTTCCCGCCGCTCTTCCTCGGAGCCGTCCTCCTCGCCGGAGGGCGGCTCCGACGCCGTTACGGGCTCGGGTACGGGCTCCGGTTCCGGGGGCGGGGGGACCAGCGGTACGGCCGGGAAGTCGGCCATCAGGCCGCCCGACGCGTCCTTGATCGCGGCCCACCGCGCCTCCCGTGTCCCCCGGTCGTGCCAGGCGTCGGCCGGCAGGACGTCGTACGACTCCAGGTCAGGAGCCGGATCGGTGGGGACGACGGCACCCGCCCCACCGGTCGTCGCCACCTTCCCGTCCTCCTTCGCCCGGTCCTTCTCGGCCTGCTTCCCGTCGGCCTGCTTCCCCTCGTCCGACGCGACCTCCGCCGACGCCACCACCGGTGCGGCCGTCCGGCGCCACGGCGCCCACCACGCCACGCTCCCGCTTCCGACCCCCGCGCCCGCCTCCACCTCCACCTTCACCCGCCGCTCGCGCAGCCGCCACGCCCTGAGCACCACCGCCACCGGCACCCCCACCCCCACCAGCCACCCCAGCGCCGCCAGCCCCGTCAGCCACCCCACGGGGCCAAACACGGCCAGGTCCGCGTTGCCCAACGGCCCGCCCGCCGCCCTGGCCAGAACCCCCGTCAACAGCGCGCCCAGCGCGCCCCCGAGCGCGGCCGTCGCCGCCGTCGCGCGCAGGCTCCACGCCTCCTCCCGTACGGAGAAGGGCGGCGCCGCCACCCGTACCGTGAACCACGCGACCACCACCCCCGCCACCACCGGCACCCCCGCCGCAGCCCAGTGCAGCGGTGTCCCGTGCCCCTCCGGTACGGCGGCGAGCAGCGGGAACGACGGCGGCGCGGGGGTGCCCGTGATCCCCAGCGGGGTGACCGTGGCCGCCGCACCGAGTGCGAAACCGGGGCCCAGGCCGTAGGCGGCGGCCCACGCGGCGGCGTTCGGCACCAGCGCCAGGCCCAGCAGGAGGACGGCGAACCGCCCCGACCAGTCCCCCGCGAGATGGGTGAACGACACCTGCGCCGCGCCCCCGTGCCACACCAGCGACGCCCCGACGAGCAGCCCTCCGCCGCCCAGCAGCGCCAGGACGGCCGCGGCGGCGGCCCGCGTCGCGACGGCGGTCCTGCGGCGGGCGGGCGGTGCCCAGACGGTACGGACGAGGCGTTCCCGTACCCCGGCGGGCAGCCACAGGGGCAGCGGGCCGACCGGCCGGCCGCTGCCCGACCACGCGCCGACGGCCGAGGAGACCACGGTCACCAGGGGCAGCAGGAGCGCCGCGCGCAGCCAATGCGCGGTGAGCGGGCCGCCCGACACGTAGAACACGACGGCGCCGCCGACCAGCAGGTATCCGCCGGAGATGGTGGCCACGGCGCCGAGCGCGGTGAGCTGCGGCCTGCCCTCCTCCGGTTCGAGGGCGTCCCTGGCCGCGCGGTGGGTGAGCCACACCGGCAGGACCACGAGCAGCAGGGGGACAACGCCGAGCGGCGCGGAAGCCCCTGACATGGAATCGGGCCGCACCAGCTCGACGCCGTGCGCGAGCAGCCAGAGCGCGGCGGCCACGTGCAGGGCGCCACGGGCACCGCTGTCGGGGTAGGGCGAGGTGATCCACATCGCCATGACCAGCACGGCGAGCGCCCCGAGGCCGAGGCCCGCGGCGATGGCTCCGCGGAGGAAGGACGCGGTCAGCGCGGCGGCCCGGCCCCGTTCCGCCGCCGAGGCCGAGGACAACGTCGTGCTGCGATCGGTCACTTGGGTCACGGCGCCATGCTGCCAACGACACGCGCTTTATCCGGGTAACAAGCTAATGACCGTGGTGTCGCTCAATATATGCTTATGTACTTTTTCACCCGTTCTCCAGAGGCCCATGACGCAGGCACGGAGGCGCCGGGGGCCGGCCCGTTCACGCCCGCGCAGGCCTTCGACGCGCTGTACACCCACACCGCGCCCTCCCTCGTACGACAGGCGTATCTGCTGACCGGGCGGCACGGTCTGTCCCAGGAGTCCGTCGAGCGCGCCTTCCACCAGGCGTGGGGGCGCTGGCCCGAGGTCGCGGTGGACCGGGATCCGGCCGGGTGGGTACGGGCTGCCGCGTACGAGTACGCCCTGTCGCCCTGGCACCGGTTCCGCCGCGCCCACCGGCGCGCCGACCTGATCACCGGTCAGCGGGACGGCCGGGACGGGCGGGCGCTGCGTGAGGCGCTGCTGGAGCTGCCGCCGCAGTACCGCCGTGTCCTGATGCTGTACGACGGGCTGGGCCTGGACCTGCCGGAGACAGCGGCGGAGACGGAGGCGAGCACGCTGGGGACGGCACGGCGGCTGCTGCACGCGCGCGAGGCGGTGGCCGACCGGCTGCCCGAACTGGCGGACCCGGACGCACTGCACGGGCGGCTGGGGGCGCTCACGCGGGCCGTGACCCCGCCGGCCATCCCTCCGGCGCAGGCCGTACGGAGGAGCGCGGAGCGCCGCGCCCGGTTGTGGACGCGGACGGCGATCGCCTTCACGGCGTTGATCGTGGGGGCGACCGGCTTCACGCTGGCCACCGCGCCGACGCGGTACTGGGAGCCGCTGGCGGCCCCGCGGCAGGTCGGCGGGGCGCCGGTCACCAACGGTCCCGAGGCGTGGAGCGAACGGGACCTGGCCCTGCGGGACCGGCTGCGCGACACACCGTTCAGCGGTCCGGAAAGGCTGGTACCGCTGCCCCTCTGACACCCTCTGACACCCGGCCTCTGCGGACACCGGGCGCAGGGGCGGGCACTCACGCCCCGGTCGCCGGACGGGCTTTCCCGCCCGTCCGGCGACCTGAGGAGCCTCGGCCTGCGTCAGCCGGTACCAGGCCGAATCAGCCTGGGTCAGCCTTGTGTCAGCCCGCGAGGATCGCGCGGGCCAGCTGCGCGGTCTCGGTCGGCGTCTTGCCGACCTTCACGCCCGCGGCCTCCAGGGCTTCCTTCTTCGCCTGGGCCGTACCCGAGGAGCCGGAGACGATGGCACCCGCGTGGCCCATGGTCTTGCCCTCGGGCGCGGTGAAGCCCGCGACGTAGCCGACGACCGGCTTCGTGACGTTCTTCGCGATGAAGTCGGCCGCACGCTCCTCGGCGTCGCCGCCGATCTCGCCGATCATCACGATCAGGTCGGTGTCGGGGTCGGCCTCGAACGCGGCGAGCGCGTCGATGTGCGTCGTACCGATGACCGGGTCGCCACCGATGCCGACGGCGGACGAGAAGCCGAGGTCACGCAGCTCGTACATCATCTGGTAGGTCAGCGTGCCGGACTTGGACACGAGACCGATGCGGCCGGGCTTGGTGATGTCGCCCGGGATGATGCCGGCGTTGGACTGGCCGGGGGTGATCAGGCCGGGGCAGTTCGGGCCGATGATCCGGGTCTTGTTGCCCTTCACGCCCGCGTACGCCCAGAACGCCGCGGAGTCGTGCACCGCGATGCCCTCGGTGATCACGACGGCCAGCGGGATCTCGGCGTCGATCGCCTCGACCACGGCGGCCTTGGCGAAGGCCGGCGGGACGAAGACGACGGAGACGTCGGCGCCGGTCTTCTCGATGGCCTCGGCCACGGACCCGAACACGGGTACGTCGGTACCGTCGAAGTCGACGGAGGTGCCGGCCTTACGGGGGTTGACGCCGCCGACGATGTTCGTGCCGTCGGCGAGCATGAGCCTCGTGTGCTTCATGCCCGTGGCGCCGGTCATCCCCTGGACGATGACCTTGCTGTCCTTGGTGAGGAAGATAGCCATGGTTGTGGTTTCCCTCGTCCTTACTTCGCTGCTGCGGCGAGCTCGGCGGCCTTGTCGGCCGCGCCGTCCATGGTGTCCACGCGCCGCACGAGCGGGTGGTTGGCGTCGGACAGGATCTTGCGACCCAGCTCCGCGTTGTTGCCGTCGAGACGCACGACCAGCGGCTTCTCGACGTTCTCGCCCTTGGACTTCAGCAGCTCCAGGGCCTGCACGATGCCGTTGGCGACCTCGTCGCAGGCGGTGATGCCACCGAAGACGTTGACGAACACGGACTTGACGTCCGGGTCGCCCAGGATGATCTCCAGGCCGTTCGCCATCACCTCGGCGGACGCGCCGCCGCCGATGTCGAGGAAGTTGGCCGGCTTCACGCCGCCGTGGGCCTCACCGGCGTACGCGACGACGTCGAGGGTCGACATGACCAGACCCGCGCCGTTGCCGATGATGCCGACCTGGCCGTCGAGCTTGACGTAGTTGAGGTTCTTGGCCTTGGCGGCGGCCTCCAGCGGGTTCGCCGCGGCCTTGTCCTCCAGCGCCTCGTGGTCGGGCTGCCGGAAGTCGGCGTTCTCGTCGAGCGAGACCTTGCCGTCCAGCGCGATGATCTTGCCGTCGCCCGACTTGATCAGCGGGTTGACCTCGACCAGGAGCGCGTCCTCCTTGATGAAGACGGTCCACAGCTTCTGGAGGACGTCCGCGACCTGGTCGGCGATGTCGGCCGGGAACTTCGCGGCGGCGACGATCTCGGCGGCCTTCTCCGGGGTGCAGCCCTCGTAGGCGTCGACCGGGATCTTGGCGAGCGCGTCGGGGTTCTCCTCGGCGACGACCTCGATCTCGACACCGCCCTCGACGGAGGCCATGGCGAGGAAGGTGCGGTTGGTGCGGTCGAGCAGGAAGGAGACGTAGTACTCCTCCGCGATGTCCGCGGTCTCGGCCAGCATCACCTTGTGGACCGTGTGGCCCTTGATGTCCATGCCCAGGATCTGGCCGGCCTTCTCGACGGCCTCGTCCGGGTCCGCGGCGAGCTTCACGCCGCCCGCCTTACCGCGTCCACCGACCTTGACCTGCGCCTTGACGACAGCCTTGCCGCCGAGACGCTCGGTCACCTCGCGGGCCGCCTCAGGCGTCTCGATGACTTCACCGGCCAGCACCGGTACACCGTGCTTGGCGAAGAGGTCCCTCGCCTGATACTCGAACAGGTCCACGCGTGTCCGTCCCTTTGTGTTCTGAAATCCGCAGCCTGGTGATCGCGGGTTCGTTGTCGGCGTGGGCGTGCCGCGAAGGGCAACGTGACTGCACCGTCACTGAGGGAGGCGTACACGCTGTCCGGTACGCGGCATGTCCGTCTCGCAGGTTATCCCCGTGGGCGGTAGGTCCCTAAATCGCGGATCGCACCTGAGCGGTGATACCTGTCACAGAGCCTCCTACGCCGTGTCGGGGACGGGCAGCGGACGCTTTTCCAGCGCCGCCGCCATCACCTCGGGGAACAGGTCGGGGGTGCAGGCGAAGGCGGGCGCGCCGAGCGCGGCGAGGGCCGCCGCGTGCTCCCGGTCGTAGGCGGGGGCGCCTTCGTCGGACAGCGCGAGCAGCGCGACGAACTCCACCCCCGACGCCTTCATCGCCGCCACCCGCTTGAGCATCTCGTCGCGTATCCCGCCCTCGTAGAGGTCGCTGATCAGGACGACCACGGTGTCGGCGGGGCGGGTGATGCGGGCCTGGCAGTAGGCGAGGGCGCGGTTGATGTCCGTACCGCCGCCGAGCTGGGTGCCGAAGAGGACGTCGACCGGGTCGTCCAGTTGGTCGGTGAGGTCCACGACGGCGGTGTCGAAGACGACGAGCCGGGTGTCGAGCGTGCGCATCGAGGCCAGGACGGCGCCGAACACCGACGCGTACACGACGGACGCGGCCATCGAGCCCGACTGGTCGATGCAGAGGACCACCTCCTTCTTCACCGCCTGTGAGGCGCGTCCGTACCCGATGAGGCGCTCGGGGACGACCGTGCCGTACTCGGGCAGGTAGTTCTTGAGGTTGGCCCGGATGGTGCGGTCCCAGTCGATGTCCCGGTGGCGCGGCCGGTTGATCCGCGCGGACCGGTCGAGCGCGCCGGTCAGGGTGGCGCGGGTGCGGGTGGCGAGCCGCTTCTCTATGTCCTCGACCACCTTGCGGACGACCGCGCGTGCCGTTTCCTTCGTCGTCTCGGGCATCGCCTTGTTCAGCGACAGGAGCGTGCCGACCAGGTGGACGTCGGCCTCGACCGCCTCCAGCATCTCCGGCTCCAGGAGGAGCGCGGAGAGTCCGAGCCGGTCGATGGCGTCGCGCTGCATGACCTGGACGACGGAGCTGGGGAAGTACGTGCGGATGTCGCCGAGCCAGCGGGCCACGGACGGCGCGGAGGCTCCGAGCCCGGCGGACCGGTTGCGGCTCGCGCCGCCCCCGGTGCCGCCTGCCTTGCCGGAGCCGTAGAGGGCGGCGAGCGCGCCGTCCATCGCCGCGTCCGTGCCGGCGAGGGTGCAGCCGGTGCCGTCGGTGCCGCTCGCTCCGTCCCCGCCGAGCACCAGGCGCCAGCGGCGCAGCCGCTCGTCGACGGCGGATTCCGTACGGTCCGTGGTCATCGCTTCCCTTCCGTCGTCGCGTGGGCCTGTTCCGGTACGAGGGCCTGTGCCCGTAGGTGTCCTGCGCCCGGCCCCAGCAGGAGGCGCAGCACCGGGAGGACGGCGTCCGCGCGTGCCGCGTCGAGCGTGGTGGCGAAGCCGGGGGCGGCCGCTTCGTACGGTGCGGCCGTGCCGGTCGCCGGGGCGGTGGCGGGGCCGCGCCGGACCAGCTCGCCCAGCGTGCGCCTGACGCCCGGTTCGTACGCGGAGAACGTGCGGCGCAGCAGCGGCAGCACGTCCGTGAACGCCTCGGCGGGGACGCCGGTCAGCCAGGTGTCGACCAGGCCCAGCAGCCGGGCGTCATGGACGAGGAGCATGCCGCCGCCGGGCGCGCCGCCGACGAAGCCCTCGATCCAGGCCGCCGCGTCGGCCGGCGGGGTGCCGGGGGACAGCGCGAGCCCCATGAAGCGGGCCGCCTCGTCCTCGGGAAGCCGGCCGTCGTCCAGGAGCAGCCGGGCGGCCCGCCCCCGGATGACGCCGGGGATCGTGTCCCGCCCGGCGAGCTTGAGCAGGACGGCTCCCCAGCGCGCGGCCAGATCGCCGTCCCGGACGGCGGGCAGCAGGCCGATGGCCGTGTGGACGCCGTCCAGGTGCGTCCGCATCTGGGCCGCGCCGTCCGCGTCGAGCCCGGCACACGCGGGCGGCAGGCCGACGCAGACGCGCTCGGCGAGCCCCGCCGCGACCTCGCCGAGCGCGGCGGTGTCCGTGGACCGTACGTCCCCGTACCGCAGCGAGCGGGCCAGGGCGGGCAGCGCCTGGGCGAGATGGCCGACGTCCGCGTCGAGGGCGGCGCGGTCGGCGAGGGCGCGCATCACGACGGGCAGCGCGTCCGGCAGTTCGGCCAGCAGGCACTCCTCGGCCAGCGCGGTGATCTCGGCGAGCGCGGTCGCCGACACCGCCCGGGACTCGGCCTTGGCGGTCGCGGCGGAGCGCACGGTCGTGCCCCAGACGCCGGCCTCCGCGACCTTCACGTACAGCTCGGGCTCCCAGCACAGCCGCCAGCTCTCCCGGAACGTACCGGTGCTGCCCCGTCCCACGCCGGGGACGCCCCAGCCGACACCGAGGAGCCTCAGCCGGTGCAGGAGCCTGCTCTTCGCCGCGTCGGTCTCCTTACGGAGGTCGAGGTCCAGTTCGCGTTCGTGCGCCTCCGGCTTGAGGCGCAGGGCGCGCTGGGCCTTGGCGAGGTCGCGCTGGAGCGGCACGGCGGGCGCCGCGTCGGGCACCTCGCCCAGGACGTCGCCGACGACCAGCCGGTCCTGGACGAGCGCGAGGGGCACGTCGGACCCGTCGCACATGACGGCCCGGATCGCGTCCGTGGTCTCCGTGAGCCCGGCGAGCGGGCGGCCGCGCATCACGGCGAGGGTCTCCGCGAGCCGGACCGCCTCGATGACATGGGCGGAGGACACCATCCGGTCCTCGTCGCGCAGCAGACCGGCGACCTTGGTCAGCCACCGCTCCACGGGCCGGTCGGGCGCGGCGAAGAGATGCCCGTACCAGCCCGGGGAGTCGATCCCGGCGCCGTAGCCGCTGTGCCGGGCGAGCCTGCGGTGGGTCCAGGGCACCCACGTCATCTCCGCCTTGACCT
Organism: Streptomyces sp. NBC_01317; assembly: GCF_035961655.1. Taxonomy (NCBI): domain Bacteria; kingdom Bacillati; phylum Actinomycetota; class Actinomycetes; order Kitasatosporales; family Streptomycetaceae; genus Streptomyces; species Streptomyces sp. NBC_01317. The sequence continues at coordinate 3,280,041 of NZ_CP108393.1, forward strand.
TGGGCAGTCCCCTGAGCAGCGCGCGGTCCGCGGTGGCGGTGTACGTCCCGGCGAGGGCGGGGACGTGCCAGGCGCCGCAGACGACGGCGACCCGGTCGTCCCCGAACTCCTTGCGCGCCGCTCGCAGATGGACCCGCATGTGGGCCTCGCGGACGAGGTCGCGGCGGTCCCCTCCGGAGCCGTACTCCTCGCGCAGGGCGCCCATGGCCTCGGCGACCGCGTCGAACGGCGCGAACGGATCGCCCGTACGGCCGGCCCCTTGGTGCTCGACCACGTCCTCCCACCACCGCTCGGGGTCGTCGTACCCGGCGGCCTCGGCGAGCACGGCGAGCGGATCGATCCGGAGCCCGCCGGTGTCGCCGCTGGTGTCCCTTTCTCCTTCTCGGCCGCCTTCCCTTTCTCCTTCTTCGCCGCCTTCCTTCGCTTCCCCGTCCCCCTCCTCGGAAGGGAGCGCGAGTGAGTGGGCGGCGGGCAGGTCGATGAACCGGACCGGTACGCCATGGGCCAGCGCCCACCGGAGCGCGACCCATTCGGGCGAGAACTCGGCCATCGGCCAGAAGGCCGCACGCCCGGGATCGTCCACGGCGTGCGCCAGGAGCGCGACCGGCGGTCGCATCGCCTCGTCGGCGGCGAGCGCCACCAACGCGTCCCCCTCGGGAGGCCCTTCGACGAGGACCACCCCCGGCGCCGCCGCGTCCAGCGCCCGCAGCACGGCCCGCGCGGACCCGGGCCCGTGGTGCCTGACCCCCAGCAGCAGCGGCCCCCGGGCCGTCATGCGCTCACCTCGCGGCAGGCGCGGTAGAAGTCCTTCCAGCCGTCGCGCTCCCGGACCACCGTCTCGACGTACTCCTGCCAGATCACCCGGTCCGCCGCCGGGTCGCGGACAACCGCGCCCAGGATGCCGGCCGCGACGTCGCCGGGGCGCAGGACGCCGTCGCCGAAGTGCGCCGCGAGCGCGAGGCCGTTGGTGACGACCGAGATCGCCTCCGCCGTGGAGAGCGTCCCGGACGGGGACTTGAGTTTGGTGCGACCGTCCGCCGTGACACCGTCGCGCAGTTCACGGAAGACCGTGACGACCCGGCGGATCTCGTCGATGCCCTCAGGGCCGGACGGCAGGTCGAGCGAGCGCCCCAGCTGGCCGACGCGCCGGGAGACGATGTCGACCTCGGCCTCCGGGGTGGCCGGCAGCGGCAGGACCACGGTGTTGAAGCGCCTGCGCAGGGCGCTCGACAGGTCGTTGACCCCCCGGTCGCGGTCGTTGGCCGTGGCGATCAGGTTGAAGCCGCGGACCGCCTGCACCTCCTGCCCCAGCTCGGGGATCGGCAGTGTCTTCTCGGACAGGATCGTGATGAGCGAGTCCTGTACGTCGGCGGGGATACGGGTCAGCTCCTCGACGCGCGCGGTCATGCCCTCGGACATGGCCCGCATCACCGGGCTCGGCACGAGCGCGTCACGGCTCGGGCCGTGGGCGAGCAACTGCGCGTAGTCCCAGCCGTACCGGACGGCTTCCTCGGGCGTGCCCGCCGTGCCCTGCACGAGCAGGGTCGAGTCGCCGCTGACGGCCGCCGCCAGGTGCTCGGACACCCACGTCTTCGCGGTGCCCGGCACGCCGAGCAGCAGGAGCGCCCGGTCGGTGGCGAGCGTGGTGACCGCGACCTCCACGAGCCGCCGCGGGCCCACGTACTTGGGCGTGATCACCGTTCCGTCGGGAAGCGTGCCGCCGAGGAGATACAGGGCCACGGCCCAGGGCGACAGCCGCCAACGGGCGGGCCGCGGCCGGTCGTCGGCCGCGCCCAGCGCCCTGAGCTCGTCGGCGAACGCGTGCTCGGCGTGCGGTCGCAGGACCTCGCCGCCAGTGGTGTCCGTGGTCTCGGGCACGGTCATGGATCCCCCTCCAGATCGATGGACCGGGTGTGGGTTCCACCGTGCACCACGCCACTGACAATCGGTCGTCGTCGCAGGTCGGAGAGGTAACGGCGGCCTAGCTCACGGTCACTGCACGATCGGCGAGACCGTGATGCAGCCGCCGACGGAGACGGGTCCCGCGCCCTCGGCCTCCTTGATGACCTTGCCCTTGTAGGTGATCGTGCACTTCACCTCGGCGCCGGCCACGTCCAGCGCGCTCGGGATGACGCCGGGCGGCGTGATGCCCCTGAGCGTGACGGTCTTCTTCCAGGGCAGGGTGGGCTTGTCGACCGTCTCGATCTTGGGGTCGGTCGCCGTGCCGCCACTGGCGTGGTAGTCGATCGAGTCGACGTTCGTGCCGGTCACTTCGTACGTGACCTCGTACTCCTCGTTGACGGCCTTGTCGATCTCGTCGGTGACTGCCTTGTCGATCTCGTCGGTGACTGCCTTGTCGATCTCCTCGTTGACGGCCTTGTCGACCTCGTCGGTGACCGCCTTGTCCACCCGGTCCGCGGCCTCGGAGCAGGCGCCGAGACCGAACGCGAGGCCGGTGACCGCGGCGGTGGTGACAACGGCTCGGACGGTGCGGTTCATCAAGGGTCCCCCTGGTGGGCATGGGTAGTGCGGAGCTACCACGATAGCAAAGAGAAGGCAAAGCGCGACCGCTTCTCCGCTTGCGAATCCGCTGGTCAGACGGATTGTCAGTGGGGGGTTCTACCGTCGTACACATGAATAAAGCGGGGGTGCGCTGGACGACGGAACAGGTGCTGGCTCTGGCTCCTGACGACTCATCACGCAAGGCGGGCAACAAGCTGGGCACGGCCGGGCCGTGGTCGGAGGCGGGGAGCAGCGCCGCGGGGGCGGTGTGGGGCCTGTGCAAGGGCAGCGGCAGCAAGCCGTACCGGACGGTGGTGGACACCACGGGTCCCGCGTACAAGTGCAGTTGCCCGAGCAGGAAGTTCCCGTGCAAGCACGCGCTCGGGCTGCTGCTGCTCCGGGCGGCGGACGAGACGGCCGTGGGGGAGGCCGAGGCGCCGGACTGGGCGCGGGAGTGGCTCGACGCGCGGGGGAAGCGGAGCGGCGGCGAGGGCGGCCCTGCCGGGGGCGGGGCGGCGCGGGCCGCCGATCCGGAGGCGGCGCGGCGCAGGGCGGAGCGCCGGGCGGGGCGGATCACGGCGGGGGCGGTGGAGTTGGAGCAGCGGCTGGCGGATCTGCTGCGGGGCGGTCTCGCCTCGGCGGAGCAGGCGGGGTACGGGCTGTGGGAGGAGACGGCGGCCCGGATGGTCGACGCGCAGGCGCCCGGTCTGGCGGGCCGGGTGCGGGAGTTGGGCGCGATACCGGGCTCGGGTCCCGGCTGGCCGGCGCGGCTGCTGGAGGAGTCGTCGCTGCTTCACCTGCTGAACGCGGGCTGGCTGGGGCTCGACGGGGTGCCGGAGCCGCTGGCGACGACGGTCCGTACCCGGATCGGTCTCCCGTCGCCGTCGTCCGGTGCGCCGGTGCGGGACCACTGGCTGGTCCTGGCGCAGTACGACACCTCGGACGGCAAGGTCGTCACCCGCCGCCTCTGGCTCCACGGCCGGGGCTCGGGCCGCTGGGCGCTGGTGCTGTCCTTCGGGGCGGCGGGCAGGTCTCCGCAGCTGTCCCTGCCGGTGGGCGCGGTGCTCGACGCGGAGGTCACGCCGCACGGGGGCGGGGGTCAGCTGCGCGCCGACTGGGGCGAGCAGTTCGGCGCGCCCTCGCCGGTGGACGGGCCGCCGCCCGGCGGGTCGACGTCCGACGCGCTGGCGGCGTACGGCTCGGCGCTGCGGGACGACCCCTGGCTGGAGTCGTGGCCGGTGACGCTGGCCGATGTCATACCCGTCCCTGTCCCGGACGCGGGCGGCGGCTGGCAGGTGGCCGACGCGGACGGCGAAGGGGCGCTGCCCCTGGCTGCGTCCGTGCTCTCACGGCCGGGGCTGTGGAAGCTGGCCGCGCTCTCCGGGGGCGGTCCCGTCACGGTCTTCGGGGAGTGCGGGCACCGGGGGTTCCATCCCCTGGCGGCGTGGTCGCCGGAGGCGACGGGGACGGTGGCGCTGACGTGACCGCGCGGGCCGTGGTCGCCGGAGGCGACGGGGATGGGGATGGGGATGGGGACAGCGGCGCTCACGTGACCGGCGCGGGACGGGGCCACCGGGCAGGACGGGGCGCGGGTGCGCGTGGCCGCGCGGGGGAACGTGACGGCGTCCGGCGGTGCTGCCCGCCCCGGCCGAGCCGCACGCGCACAGCGGCACGGCGCTGACGGCGGACGCCGTGGACGCCCCCGCCACCTCCCCCGCCGCGTCCCCGTGTCCGACCCCGCCTCCACCGGCCGGTCTCACGGGGGTCGTGTCCCACGCCACGTTTCGCCGGCGGACCTGCGGCCCCGCACACCGCGCCACGGCTTCCGGCGGTACGGGTGTCTCTGCGGCCCCCGCCACGACCTCCTGGCGTACGGGCTCCTCGCGTCCCGCGCCACCACTTCCCACCGCACCGGCTCCTCACGTCCCGCGCCACCGTTCGCTGCCGTACCGGCTCTCGCGTCCCGCGCCACCACTTCCCGCCGCACGGGCTCCTCGCGTCCCGCGCCACCGTTCGCTGCCGTACCGGCTCTCGTGTCCCGCGCCACCACTTCCTGCCGTACGGGCTCCTCGCGTCCCGCGCCACCGTTCGCTGCCGCACGGGCTCCTCGTGTCCCGCGCCACCACTTCCTGCCGTACGGGCTCCTCGCCCCCGCTCCACGGCTTCCGCCGCGCCTCACCCGGCCGATACCCACCCCGACCCGCTCAAGCCATCCCATCCACCTCGCCCCTCTCACCTCACCCCATCCGCCACCGTCCCTTCTCGCCAAGCCCGTTCGGAGGACCCGATGGAGAACCCGATGACCGACACCGCCGCCACCTCGGACCGTACGAACTCCGCCACCTCGGACCGTACGCACAGCGCCGCTTCCGACCGCACGGACACCGCTCCCGGCGGGGCGGGTTCGGCTGTCCCCGATGCGCACGGCACGTCGTGGGAGGACCTCGTCGTCTCGGCGCTGCTCGGTACGGACCGCCGCACCCCGCCCGCCGGGATCCTGGCGTCCGGCAAGGACGCGCCCGCCGCGCTGCTGGACTCCGCCGCCTTCCACACCGTCCGCCGTCGGGCGGGGCTGCTTCCCGCGCGTGCGGCGGCGCGTCCCGAGCCGGCGCCCCGGGACACCCGCAGGCCGTTGCCCGAGCCGGCCCGGCAGCGGCTGGTCCAGTTGCTCGCCGACCGGGCGGCGCCCGCCGGCGCGGGAGGCCGGCGCGGTACGGCGCCGGACCTCACCGAGCTGCTGCCCCAGTGGCTGGCCACGGCGGGCACGTACGACTACCGGGCGCCCGCCTCCGTACTGCCCGCGCTGCTCGACGCGGCGCGGGCCCGAACCGATCTGCGGCCGGGCGCCCTCACGTTCGCCGGGCCGCGCGGGCTCTGGCTGGCGCGGCTCAATCCGGACTGGAAGTTCGCCCTGCGGGGCGCGCCCGGCGGCTCGGCGCTGCCCGACGTTCGCGACGCGGAGGCCGTCAGGGCGCTCTGGCAGGAGGGCCTGTTCGTGGAGCGCGTCACCCTGCTCGGAGCCGTACGGGCGGCGGGGTCCGAGGCGGCGCTGGAGTTGCTGGGCTCGACGTGGTCGACCGAACGGGCCGAGGACCGGCTGATGTTCCTCGACTCGCTGCGTACGGGGTTGTCGGGGGTGGACGAGCCGTTCCTGGAGCAGGCGCTGTCGGACCGCAGCCGCAACGTCCGCTCCACCGCGGCCGAACTGCTCTCCGCCCTCCCCCACTCCGCGCTCGCGGGCCGGATGGCGGCGCGGGCGGCGACCTGCGTGAGCCTGGACCGTACGGGGGACGGGCCGACGATCGCCGTAGAGGCGCCGCACGAATGCGACGCGGACATGCAGCGGGACGGCGTGGTGGCCGTGCCCCCGGCCGGCCGGGGTGAACGGTCCTGGTGGCTGGGCCAGTTGGTCGAGGCGGCCCCGCTCGCCGTCTGGCCGGAGCGGCTGGGGGGCCGGCCGCCGGAAGAGATCGTCACGCTCGCCGTGCAGGACGGCTGGCGGGACGAACTGCACGCGGCCTGGTGCCGGGCCGCCGTCCGCCAGCGTGACGCCCACTGGTCCCGGGTGCTCCTCGGCCCGCCTTCCGCCCCGCCGGCGACCGGCCCCGGTACGTCGTCCTTCGCGGAGCGGGCCAAGTTGCTGGCCGCGTTGGAGCCCGGGGAGCGGGCGGAGTGGGTCGCGGCGTTCATCGCCGCGCACGGCCTGTCGGAGGCGTTCCAGCTGCTGGGCGTCTGCGCGGTGCCCTGGGCGGACCCGCTCGGCCGCGCGGTGGTCGACGCGCTGGACATAGCCCGGGAGGCGGGAAGCTACCCGTGGAGTTTCAGCGGGGTCATGGGGCTGGCCGAACGCTGCCTGGACCCGTCCGAGGCAAGCCGTCTGGAACTGCTCACGGCCACCCCGGACGAAACGGAGTCCGCGTCCCCGGGGGCCGGCGGCTACTGGTCCGAGGCGTTCCAACGCCTGGTCTCGACGCTGCGCCTGCGCGCCACGATGCAAACGGAGCTGGCACCACCCCCGGCCACTACCCGGCCCGCGGGCTCCCCCACGGACCCGGAGGACCCCACCGTCGCGGCGCCGGGCGGCTGAGACGCCCGGCCACTCCCCGACCGGCCTGCGGATCACCGGGCCGCCACGGCCGGCCACCGGGCCCCTGTCGCCGACCGCCACGACCGGCGTCCCGTCACCGGGCCGCCGGGCCGCCGGGACCCGTACCCCCGCCCGACAGGGCGTCACGCCCCCGTCGGCCGGCGGACATTCGCGTTGACCCAGTCCACGATCGCCGTGGTGGTCGCGCCCGGGGTGAAGATCTCCGCCACGCCCTTCTCCTTCAGGGGGGCGATGTCCGCCTCCGGGATGATGCCGCCGCCGAAGACCTTGATGTCCAGTGCGTCCCGTTCGCCGAGCAGGTCGATGACCTTCGCGAAGAGGGTGTTGTGGGCGCCCGAGAGGATGGACAGGCCGATCGCGTCGGCGTCCTCCTGGATCGCCGTGTCCACGATCTGTTCGGGGGTCTGGTGGAGACCGGTGTAGATGACTTCCATCCCGGCGTCACGCAGCGCACGCGCGATCACCTTGGCCCCGCGATCGTGCCCGTCGAGACCCGGCTTGGCCACCACCACGCGGATCGGACCGGTCACACCCATCACTGCCTCCACAACCGACTGTGCCGTCGTTGGCACGGGTCCCCGCGCCCGCCCGGGCCCGGAGTAGTGAACGAACGTTATCCCCAGCATCCCGCACCCGGCTGTTTCGCGAAGGCCCGCGAGGGGGAAATCACACGTGGGGCCCCGCGCGTCGTCCGGGAGGTCTGTCAATGAGGGTGTTGCCCTTCTCCGTGCCGCTCGGGCCGCTGGGGCCGCTCCGGTCACTGCCGCAGATCCCCTTCCAGCCCTTGCTGCGGGCCCTCACCCTCGACCTGGCCATCCTCACCGGCCACCTGATCCTCTACCCGACCGGAATCGCCCAGGAGCGCCGCGCCCCCGACCTGACGCCCGGGACCGCCCGGCTCCCCACCGAGGGCCGCTCACGGCCCCCCGTCGTGATGCTGCACGGCTTCATCGACAACCGCTCGGTCTTCCTCCTCCTGCGCCGCTCCCTCTCCCGGCACGGCTGGCGCCACCTCGTCTCGCTCAACTACTCGCCGCTGACCTGCGACGTCCGGGCCGCCGCCGAGCTGCTCGGCCGGCACGTCGAGGAGATCTGCGCCCGCACGGGGCACGCCCAGGTCGACATCATCGGACACAGCCTCGGCGGCCTGATCGCCCGCTACTACGTACAGTGTCTGGGCGGCGACACCCGGATACGGACGCTGGTCACCCTGGGCACCCCGCACGAGGGCACGGCCGTGGCGCCCCTCATGAGCGCCCACCCCGTCGTACGGCAGATGCGGCCCGGCTCGCCCCTCATCGAGGAGCTGCGGCGCCCGGCGCCCGGCTGCCGTACCCGGTTCGTCAGCTTCTGGAGCGACCTCGACCAGCTGATGACCCCGATCGGCGCGGCCCGCGTCGCCCATCCCGACCTCCTCAGCCGGAACGTCCGCGTCACCGGCGTCGGCCATCTCGCCCTGCCCGTCCACCCGGCGGTCGTGTCCGGTGTCCGACACGCCCTGGAGTCCGAGGAGTTCGAAGCGGGGGCCGCGGACACCCGGGCGTCCGGCGGCCAGGACGGCGACTCGTCCGTCGCCTAGGCGGCAAGCGGTGTCGCGGTCCGGAGGCCGCCACCTTCCCCATTTTTCTCGAACACCCCTCGAACGTAGGGCCAAAGCTGTGCCCGCCCTCCCCCGAAACACGGCCGAATGCCCGTTTCCGCGAAACCTAAAACTTGCCGAAGATTGTCGGCGTCGCACAGCGCCGGGTACAGTCGCGGCCATTGCTTTGCTCCGGGGTTCCCACCCACCATCAGGGTCGGCCCCCGGAAGGTTCTGCTGCCGAGGCGAGAGAGAAGTTGGTGAACGACCAGCACACCAACGCCGGGTACACCACGCACGACGGGTACCAGAACGGCAGCTTCCAGACCGACCCTCTCTTCGGCAACCTGCCGGGCGGTTACGAAACCCCCCAGGCCACCGGCGAGTACGACAGCGCCCAGTGGGACTCGGGTGCGCACCAGGCGGTCGGTACGGCCGGAGTCGGCACGGTCACGTACGACGGCTACGCGGCGCCGCAGTACGACACCACGGGACAGTGGGACGCGGACGCCTGGAACCAGGCGGATCCGCTGACCCGGCAGGACCCCCTGAACCCGGTCGACACGTCGGGGCAGTTCACCACCGCAACGACCGGGACCTTCGGTTACGACCCCCAGGGCCACCCCGCGACGGCGCAGTTCGACGTCAGCGCCTTGCAGGCCGGTCAGCCCTACGGGTACGACGCGACCGCCCAGTGGGTGGCACCCGTGTACGAGACCGGCGCGTACGACGCCACGGCGTGGAACGGGCAGGAAGTCCCGTACCAGCAGGCCGCGTACCAGGACGGAACGCCGTACCAGCAGCCCGAGGAGCACTACCGGCCCGGGACCGCGTACGAGGCGGACGCCGGGTACGGCCACGACACGCCGTACAGCCCCGACCCCGACACGCAGGACGCCCACACCGATCTGACTCTGACGGACCAGGGCTTCCAGGACGACGCCGGGGACGGCGTGGCGGACGACAGCGATCCGCTCGCGGAGCCCGTACCCGCCCCGCACAGCGTGCACATGGAAGAAACCATGACCGCGCCCGCGATCGTCCTCACCCCGCGCCCGGTCAGCCGCTCCACGAGCGGCGGCAACGGCAGCCGGGGCCGCCGCCGTACCCCCGCCAAGCGCTCCGCCCTCCTCACCGTCGCCGTCCCCTCCGCCTGTGTCATGGGCGTCGCGGGCATCGCCGCCGCCTCCGTCGGCGACCTCGCCGGTGAGGAGAAGCAGGACAACACGGTCGCCACCCAGGCCGCCGACGTCAGCTCCGCGAAGAAGATCGCCGCCGCCAACGCGCGGGTCGACAGCCAGGTCACGGCCATGAGCGCCGACGCCCGCGACTTCGGCGACCGCGCCAGCCGTACACAGGAGCGCATCGACCTCGCGGCCCGGCAGGAGGCGGAGAAGCAGAAACGCCTGGAGGAAGCGGCGCGCAAGGAAGCGGCGCGCCCCAAGTTCGCCCTCCCCGTGTCGCAGCACGGACTGAGCGCCTACTTCGGCCAGGCCGGCGTCAACTGGATGTCCGTGCACACCGGGATCGACTTCCCCGTCGCGTACGGCACGCCGGTGATGGCCGCGACGGACGGCACCGTCCGCACGCAGTACAACTCGGCCTACGGGAACATGGCCATCGTGACCTCTCCCGACGGTACGGAGACGTGGTACTGCCATCTCAGCAGTACGAAGTTCCGCTCCGGCACCGTCAAGGCGGGCGACGTCATCGCCTACTCGGGGAACTCGGGCAACTCCACCGGCCCCCACCTGCACTTCGAGGTACGGCCCGGCGGCGGCGCGGCGATCAACCCGCTGCCCTGGCTCCAGAGCCACGGCCTCAGCCCGCAGTAGAGCACACAGCGGCGGGCGAGCCCCGGCCCGGCCCCGACGGGGTCGGGCCGGGGCTCGCCCCGTGCGTACCGCCCGCTACAGCTTCTCGACCGGCGCGTACCGCAGCAGCAGCCTCTTGGGCTTCTCGTCCCCGAAGTCGACCGTCGCCTGCGCGTCCGCGCCCGTCCCCGTGACCGCCATGACCGTGCCGAGCCCGAACTGGTCGTGCGTCACCCGGTCCCCCACCACCAGTGCGATCACCGGCTTGTCGGCCGTACGCCGCGTGGCGAAGCCGGACGCGCCGCCGGACCGCGAGCGCGCGCCGCCGGACGACAGCGAGGACGTGATCCCGGACGTCGGGCCCGCCGGGATCTGCGCGCCCGTCCGCTTCCACTCCAGGTGGTGTCCCGGGATCTCCTCCAGGAACCGCGACGGCGGGTTGTACGCGGGCTGCCCCCAGGCGCTCCGCATGGCGGACCGGGTCAGGTAGAGCCGCTCGCGGGCACGCGTGATGCCCACGTACGCGAGGCGGCGCTCCTCCTCCAGCTCCTTCACCTGGCCGAGGGCCCGCATGTGCGGGAAGACGCCGTCCTCCAGGCCCGTCAGGAACACCACGGGGAATTCGAGGCCCTTGGCCGTGTGCAGCGTCATCAGCGTGATGACACCGGAGCCGTCCACGTCCTCGTCGGGGATCTGGTCGGAGTCCGCGACCAGCGCCACCCGCTCCAGGAACTCGGCGAGCGTGCCGGTCGTGGCGGCGGCGGGCACACCACCAGGCGCGTCACCGCCCGTCCCGTCACCGGCCGCCGCGTCCGCCGCAGCGGCCCCTTCGGCCTGCGCCCGCTCCTGTTCGAACTCCAGGGCCACCGCGGCCAGTTCCTGCAAGTTCTCGATCCGGGTCTCGTCCTGGGGGTCGGTCGAGGCCTGCAACTCCGCCAGATAGCCGGTCCGTTCGAGCACGGCCTCCAGGACCGTCGCGGGTCCCGCGCCGGACTCCACGACCGTACGCAGCTCCTCCATCAGCGTGTTGAAGCGCTTCACCGCGTTCGACGAGCGGGCCGCCATGCCGTACGCCTCGTCCACGCGCCGCAGCGCCTGCGGGAAGGTGATCTTCTCCCGCAGCGAGAGCGCGTCGATCATCGCCTCCGCGCGGTCCCCGATGCCGCGCTTGGGCACGTTGAGAATCCGGCGCAGCGGCACCGTGTCCTCGGGGTTGGCCAGCACGCGCAGATAGGCCAGCACGTCGCGGACCTCCTTGCGCTCGTAGAACCGCACTCCGCCGACGACCTTGTACGGCAGGCCGACCCGGATGAAGATCTCCTCGAAGACACGCGACTGCGCGTTCGTACGGTAGAAGATCGCGACGTCGCCCGCCTTGGTGTCGCCGGCGTCCGTCAGCCGGTCGATCTCCTCGGCGACGAACTGCGCCTCGTCGTGCTCGGTGTCGGCGACATAACCCGTGATCAGGGCGCCCGCGCCCGCGTTGGTCCACAGGTTCTTGGGCCGGCGGCTCTCGTTGCGCTCGATGACCGCGTTGGCCGCGCTGAGGATCGTCTGCGTCGAGCGGTAGTTCTGCTCCAGCAGGATCGTCTTCGCGTCCGGGTAGTCCTCCTCGAACTGGAGGATGTTACGGATCGTGGCGCCCCGGAAGGCGTAGATGGACTGGTCGGCGTCACCGACCACACACAGCTCGGCCGGGTCGCTGCCCTCGCCGGAGGGGCCCACCAGCTCCCGTACGAGGGTGTACTGCGCGTGGTTCGTGTCCTGGTACTCGTCCACCAGGACGTGCCGGAAGCGCCGCCGGTAGTGCTCGGCCACGTCCGGGAACGCCTGGAGCAGGTGGACGGTGGTCATGATGATGTCGTCAAAGTCCAGCGCGTTGGCCTCGCGCAGGCGCGACTGGTACATCCGGTAGGCCTCGGCGAGCGTCTTCTCGAAACCGTCGGCGGCCCGGTCGGCGTAGGTCTCCTCGTCGATCAGCTCGTTCTTGAGGTTCGAGACCTGGGCGCTGAACGCCTTCGGGGGGTGCCGCTTGGGGTCCAGGTCCAGATCACGGCAGACCAGGGCCATCAAGCGCTTGGAGTCGGCGGCGTCGTAGATCGAGAAGGACGACGTGAACCCGAGCTTCTTGGACTCGCGCCGCAGGATCCGTACACACGCGCTGTGGAAGGTCAGCACCCACATGGCCCGCGCGCGCGGGCCGACGAGCTGCTCGACCCGCTCCTTCATCTCGCCCGCGGCCTTGTTCGTGAACGTGATGGCCAGTATCTCGCCGGGGTGCACGCTGCGGGTGCCCAGCAGGTGCGCGATCCGGTGGGTCAGGACCCGGGTCTTGCCCGATCCCGCGCCGGCCACGATGAGCAGCGGGGAACCGGTGTGCACGACGGCCGCGCGCTGTTCCTCGTTGAGCCCTTCGAGCAGCGTGGCCGGGTCCACGACCGTGCGCGGGGCGCCGTCACGGTGGTACGGGTCGCGGGGCGGTGGCACGTCGAATACACCTCCGAAGAGGTCGTCGGGGATCGGCTCCGGCGGCTGCCGGTCCTGGTCCTCGGGCGGTGGCGGATGCTCGTCCCCGGAGGGCTGGAGGTCCGCCAGGAAGCTGTCGTCAAAGAGGCTGCTCATCGCTCTTTGAGTCTAGAGCGCCGCACTGACAGTCCGCGTCCGCCTCGGGAACCCGGCCGCGCCCGGTGGTCGGACGACCACCGTCGAACAGTCACCGAAAGTAATCGTACACTTCCCGAAAAGCGACTCGAACGCGGTTCATGCGGTCGCCGTCGCAAAGGTCACGAAAATGTATCGGGCATATCGGCCATCGTCCTTCACATGAGCGCCACACTTTGGCTAGCGTGTTTGACCAGGCATCCGCACGTCCCTCTGCGGTCCACCGGAAGGAATGCCGATCTTGGCATCGCATCGCAAGTCCCGCGGCACCGGCGGAGTCCGTTCCACCTCCCCCGCCGTCGGGCTCACCACGGCAGCGCTGGCCTCTGTCACGCTCCTCTCGGCCCAGAGCGCCGATGCCGCGCCCTCCGCCGTGTCGCAGCCGTCCGTGGAGGACGTGCAGAAGAAGGTCGACGCGCTGTACCGGCAGGCCGGCAGTACGACGCGGCAGTACGAGCAGGCCAAGGAGCCCGCGAAGACCGCGAAGACCGCGAAGCCCGACAGGGCCGCCAGGTCCAAGGAAGCGGCGGCGGAGACCACCGGGGAGACGCGGGCCGCGCAGGCGGTGCCGCGTCAGCAGCCGCGCCGCGCGGCGCCCCGCCAGGGGGACGCGATACGGCCTGCCGCGGCGATGACGTACGCCGACGGCCCCCAGGTCCCCCGCCCCGCGCCGGTCCGGCCGGCGCCGACCCGGCTCGTACCGCAGCAGCCCGTACCGCAACAACTCGTCCCGCCGCAGCTCGTCCCGCCGCAGCCGACGCGGGCGCCCCGGGCCGTACCGGCGCAGGCACCCGTACCGTCCCGCGCGCAGGGCGCCGAGCCGCAGGCGGCGCTGCGCCTCAAGAAGCTGACCGTCCAGGAGAAGCTGGTCACGGCCCGGGCGCTGCTGTCGCGGCTGGTCCAGGAGGAGACGGCCCGGCTGGCCGCGCTGGAGCGCGCGCAGGACGAGGAGGCGCGGCGCCTGGCGGACGTACGGGCCCAGGAGGAGGCGGCACGCCTCCGCGAGGAACAGCAGGCACAGGCACAGCTGGCCCAGCAGTTGGAGGCGCAAGCCCAGCAGGCCCAGGCCCAGGCCCAGGCGGAAGCCGAGGCCCAGGCCCAGGCCCGGGCGGCCCAGGCCCAGCTGGACGCACAGGCCCGCGCGGAGGCGCAGGAGGCCCTGGACCAGGCACTGGCCCAGCAGGCGCAGGCGCAGCAGCTCCTGGAAGCTCAGGCGCAGACCCTCCAGCCGCCCCTCGCCCCTCTCGCCCCGCTCCTGTCGGCCGTCCCCGCGCAGCCCGACCCCGTCACCCTCACCACGCCCTTCGTCACCACCCCCGCCCCCGCGCCCGACAGCACGTACGCCACCAAGGCCGCGAAGGTCCTGGCGTTCGCGCGCGCACAGATCGGGAAGCCGTACGTGTCCGGCGCCACCGGCCCCAGTTCGTACGACAGCACCGGCCTGACCCAGACCGCCTGGCGGGTCGCGGGCGTGGACCTGCCCCGTACCACCTGGGAACAGGTCGGCGCGGGCACGAACATCACCACCCAGGACCTGCTCCCCGGCGACCTGGTCTTCTTCTACGACGACATCAGCCACGTCGGGATCTACACCGGCGACGGCATGATGATCCACGCCCCCGAGCCGGGCGCGAACGTCCGCGAGGAGTCGATCTACTACCTGCCCATCCACGGCAGCGTCCGCCCCGCCTGACGGAGCCCGCCGGGATGCCGTGGCCGGCGCGGGCTTGACCTTGACGCGGGGTCAACCCTCCATCCTTCCGGCAGGAGCTTCCGCACAGTCGAGCGGAAGCTCCTCGAAGGAGGCAGATGACCATGGCAAGCCGATCGATCGCCGCTCCGGCGATTCGCGTGCGGGGTCTGGAGAAGTCGTACGGGGCACTCGACGTGCTGCGCGGCGTGGACTTCGACGTGGCGCGGGGCACCATCTTCGCCCTGCTCGGCTCCAACGGGGCGGGCAAGACCACGACCGTGAGAATCCTCGCCACGCTCCTCAAGGCCGACGCGGGGACGGCCGACGTCCATGGCTTCGACGTCGCCGTACAACCGGCGCGTGTACGGGAGTCCATCAGTCTCACCGGGCAGTTCGCGGCCGTCGACGAGATCCTCAGCGGTCGGGAGAACCTCGTCCTCGTCGCCCGGCTGCGCCACCTCAAGGACCCGGGCACGATCGCGGACGGCCTGCTGAGGCGTTTCTCGCTGACGGACGCCGGCGCGCGGAAGGTGTCCACGTACTCGGGTGGGATGCGCCGCCGGCTGGACATCGCGATGAGCCTCATCGGGAATCCGTCGGTGATCTTCCTGGACGAGCCGACGGCCGGGCTCGATCCCGAGGCGCGCGTCGAGGTGTGGGACGCGGTCAGGGAACTCGCCGGCCAGGGCACGACGGTGCTGCTCACCACGCAGTATCTGGAGGAGGCCGAGCAGTTGGCCGATCGGATCGCGATCCTCCACCAGGGGCGGATCATCGTGCACGGCACCCTCGCCGAGCTCAAGCGGCTCTTCCCGCCCGCCACCGTCGAGTACGTCGAGAAGCAGCCGACCCTGGAGGAGATCTTCCTCGCGCTGATCGGCGGCGACAGCAAGGACGACAACAAGGACGGCACCAAGGACGAGAACAGGCACGAGAACAAGACCGGCGACAAGAGCGACGCCGTCGGCACGAACGGCTAGGGGGCAGAAATGACCGCGTACTTCTTCGTCGACACCGCCGTTCTCACGGGGCGGACCCTGCGCCATGTCACCCGCAGCGTCGACACCGTCATCACGACCGTCATCACGCCGGTCGCCATGATGCTGATGTTCGTCTACGTGTTCGGCGGCGCGATCGACACCGGGTCGGTCTCGTACGTGACCTACCTGCTGCCCGGCATCCTGCTGATCACCATCGCGTCAGGCATCTCGTACACCGCCTACCGGCTCTTCACCGATATGAAGAGCGGAATCTTCGAGCGGTTCCAGTCCATGCCGATCGCACGGTCGGGTGTGCTGTGGGCCCACGTCCTCACCTCGCTGGTCGCCAACCTGATCTCGCTCGTGATCGTCGTGGATGTCGCGCTGCTCATGGGCTTCCGCACGGGGGCCGGAGTGCCGCAATGGCTCGCGGTCGCCGGCATCCTGTTCCTGTTCACCCTGGCGCTGACCTGGATCGCCGTGATCGCCGGCCTCTCCGCGGTGTCGGTCGAGGGCGCGGGCGCGTTCGCCTACCCGCTCATCTTCCTGCCGTTCATCAGCTCGGCGTTCGTGCCCACGGAGACCATGGCCGGGCCGGTGCGCTGGTTCGCCGAGCATCAGCCGGTGACGTCGATCGTCAACACGATCCGCGACCTGTTCGCCCAGCGGCCGGTCGGCGACGACATCTGGACCGCCCTCCTCTGGTGCGTCGGCATCCTGGTCGTGGCGTACGGCTTCGCGATGGCCGCCTATCGCCGGAAGATCGCCTGAGGCAGGCTGAGATCCATGCTCACCATCAGCGTGCTCGCGGCGTACGCCGGGGTGACGGTGCGGGCCGTACGCCACTACCACCGGATCGGCCTGCTGCCTGAGCCCGAACGCGACCGGTCCGGTTACCGGACCTACGACGCCGGCGCGGTCGTACGGCTGATCCGGATCCGCACCCTGGCCGATGCCGGCGTGCCGCTGGCCAGGGTGCAGGAACTCCTCAACGCCGGCCCGGAGGACTTCGCCGACGGCGTGCGGGAGATCGACAAGGATCTGCGCGCCGAGATCCGGCGGCTGAAGGACACCCGCGGCCGGCTCGCCCGGCTGGCCGCCGGGGAGCACCTGGCGCTCCCGCGGAGCGTCGTGGACTACCTCGACCGGGTGCGGGGTCTCGGCGTCGAGGAGCGGTACATCGAGAAGGAGCGGGACGCCTGGATCATGATCGCCGCGCAGGTGCCGCACCTGATCGACTCCGTGATCGCCAAGAAGCACCAGGAGCTGGACGACCCCGACATGGTGAAGCTCTACGGCCTTCTCAGCGGGGCGCTCGACTGGCCGGCCGACGACCCGCGCGTCGTGGAGGTCGCCGACCTCATGGAGCGCCTGATGATTCGCGCGGTGGAGGCCGGCGAGGTGGGGGGCGACAACACCGTCGACGAGCAGTTCGCCGACCTGCTGGACGCGACCGTGGTCGAGTCCTCACCGAGCGCCGCGCGGCTGTTGGCGATCCTGGAGGAGCGCGGCTGGCGGGGCTGGACCCGCATCGAGCACGTGCCTGCCGACAGGCTCACCATTCAACTGCCGCCGTCGTGAAGGCCGCGACACCGGACCGCTCCACCTGATCTGTCCGGTCCCTCCGATCCACCCGCTCCGTCCGGTCCTGATCGGAAAAGGGGCGCGTGCGGCAGATCGTACGGACATAAAACGCTTCAAAAAGTCCACCCGCTGCCAATTCCCGCCATGCCGACACCGCGCCGTGACCTTCACCTAGCGTCCTTCTCCAGGTGGCCGACCCCCCGCCACCCGGCCCGCACGGCCCCAAACGTGCGATGTTGGACCAGTAAGGAAGTGGACGCCCTCGTGGCAGCGCACCGGAAACACAAACAGCGCCCGCTCACCGGCCCCGCCGGCCGTACCGCCGCGACTCTCGCCCTGGCGGGCGCCGCGACGGCGACGGCCGGAGCCGCGGCCGGATCCGCCCACGCGGAACCGCGCCTGACGGCCGCTCAGGTCAAGTCGAAGGTCGACAGGCTCTACGAGCAGGCCGAGGCCGCCACCGAGAAGTACAACGGGGCGAAGGAGAAGGCCGACGACGCCCGCGACGCGCTGAACGAGCTGCGCGACGAGGCCACGCGGCGGACGGAGCGGCTCAACACCTCGCGCGCGGCGCTCGGTTCGATCGCCACCGCCCAGTACCGGGCCGGCGGCCTCACCCCCACGGTGCAGCTCGCGCTCAGCTCGGACCCGGACACGTTCCTCCAGGCCGCCGCCCTCGCCGAACGGACCGCCGCGCACCAGGCCTCGACGGTCACGCGGATCCGCAAGGAACTGGCGGCGATCGCGGAGTTACGGATCCGGGCCGACGACCGGCTCGTGGACCTCAAGGCCCGTCAGAACGAGGTGGCCGCGCGGAAGACCACCGTCCAGAAGCGCCTCACCGCCGCCGAGGACCTCCTGGACACGCTCACCGCCCAGGAACGCGCCCGGTACGCCGAGCAGGAGTCGGCGGGGGCCCAGGACCAGCAGGTGCGGTACGGGGCCGCGCGGACGGACGGCGCCCTCACCCGTGCCGGCCGCTCCGCCTCCCGCCCCGCCTCGCAGGCGCCCAGCAGCCGCGCCGCCGCGGCCGTCGCCTTCGCGTACGCGGCGATCGGCAAGCCGTACGTCTGGGGTGCCACCGGCCCCGGCTCCTTCGACTGCTCCGGGCTCACCCAGGCCGCCTGGGCCGCGGCCGGCGTCTCCCTCCCCCGGACCACGTACACCCAGATCAACGCGGGACAGCGTGTCCCCCGCTCCCAGCTCGCCCCCGGTGACCTGGTGTTCTTCTACTCGGGCATCAGTCACGTCGGGATCTACGTCGGCGACGGGAAGATGATCCACGCCCCCCGGACCGGCACGAACGTCCGGATCGCCCCGATCGACGAAATGCCGTTCGCGGGCGCCACCCGCCCCGTGTAGCGCGGCCCGCCAGGCACTCACCGGCACTCACCGCGTCCCCGACCACCCCGCCGTCGCCGGACTGGCCCCCGCCGGGATGCCGCTCCCCCGCCCCCGGGTCACGATGAGCGCGGATGCCCACCGGTCCGTGAGCCCCTGAGCCGGTGAACCGGTCCGTGAGCCCGTGAAGGGGAAGCCGTGATACGTGTGACACGCCGAGGACGGAGAGCCGCCGTGCGGGCCACGGTTCTCGGCGCCGGTGCGCTCTTCGTCCTCGCGCCCGTCGGCGTCACCCCCCGGGGCTGCGGTGATCTCTCGGGGGGCCGCCTGTGCATCGAGGGGCCGATCGGCGGCGAGGGCGGGTTCACCACCCGGTACGTCCAGCACGACGGCGGCCCCGGCCTCGCCGTACGCCTCGGTTACCAGCGCAAGGACCACCGCGTCACCGCGTTCGCGGACTGGTTCGGTACGCGGCGCACGCGCGACGGGGTCGCCGCGCTGAGCGGCCACCTCGACACCGAGCCCGGCGAATGCATCCGCGGGGTCCTGCTGGACGCCCGGGGGCACGCGTACGTCACCCAGTGGCAGTGCTCGGACTGATCCGCGGACACCCGCGTACGGACAGCCGGTCCTCAGACCAGCCGGCGCGCCGTCGCCCACCGCGTCAGCTCGTGCCGGTTCGACAACTGGAGCTTGCGCAGGACCGCCGAGACGTGCGACTCGACCGTCTTCACCGAGATGAAGAGCTGCTTCGCGATCTCCTTGTACGCGTACCCCCGCGCGATCAGCCGCAGCACCTCCCGCTCCCGCTGCGTCAGCCGGTCCATGTCCTCGTCCACCGGCGGCGCGTCCGAGGACGCGAAGGCGTCCAGGACGAACCCGGCCAGCCGGGGCGAGAAGACCGCGTCGCCGTCCTGCACCCGGAAGATCGAGTCGACCAGGTCGGCGCCGGTGATCGTCTTCGTGACATAGCCGCGGGCGCCGCCCCTGATCACCCCGATGACGTCCTCCGCCGCGTCCGACACCGACAGTGCCAGGAACCGCACCGGGCTCTCCGCCGCCGCCATCAGCGGCGCGCAGCGGCGCAGCACCTCGACGCCGCCGCCGCCCGGCAGGTGGACGTCGAGCAGGACGACCTCGGGGCGGGTCGCCGTGATCACGGCGACCGCCTGGTCGACGTCGGCCGCCTCGCCGACCACCTCGACGCCGGTCTGTTCGGTGCGGCCGATCTCGGCCCGGACTCCGGTACGGAACATCCGGTGGTCGTCGACGAGCACCACGCGCGCGTGCCGCCCGCCGCCGCCCTCCGCCGGGCCCCCCGGCGTCCCCGCGGTGCCTTCGGCCTGTACGCCTTCGCTGCTCATCGTCCCTGTCCCCTCGCCGTCGCCCTGCTTCGTGTCCTCGTCCGTACGGTACGGTCCCGCCGCCGGGGCGTGTCCCCCTCAGTCCGCTCAGTCCTCAGTCCGCCCGCTCCATCTCCAGCTCGACCTCCGTGCCCCCGTCCGGTACCGCCCGCAGCCGCGCCGTCCCCCCGTGCCGCTGCATCCGCCCGATGATCGACTCCCGTACCCCCATCCGGTCGTCCGGCACCGCGTCCAGGTCGAACCCGGGCCCCCGGTCCCGTACGGAGAGGAAGACCGTACGCCCGTCCACCTCCGCGAAGACCTGCACCGCCCCGCCGTCGCCCCCGTACTTGGCGGCGTTGACCATGGCCTCGCGCGCGGCCTGCATCTGCGCGGCCAGCCGGTCGTCCAGCGGGCAGTCGCCGACGACGACCACCTCGATCGGGACCCCGTGGTAGTCCTCGACCTCCGCCGCCGTCCGCTTCACCGCGTCGGCGAGGGTGGCCGGTTCGTCCGCCTCCTCCTTGCCCGTGCCCTCCGGGTTGTAGAGCCAGGCGCGCAGCTCGCGTTCCTGGGCGCGGGCGAGCCTGCGGACCTCGCCGGGCTCGTCCGCGTTGCGCTGGATCAGCGTGAGGGTGTGCAGGACGGAGTCGTGCACGTGTGCGGCGACCTCGGCGCGCTCCTGGGCGCGGATCCTCATCAGCCGTTCCTCGGACAGGTCCTGGGTCATCCGGACCAGCCAGGGCCCGAGGAGCAGCGCGACCCCGGCCACGACGGCGATCGCGCCGGTCAGGACGTTGCCGAGCTGGGCCGCCGCGCCCCTGACCACCATGAAGACGGCCAGCCCGAGGCCGACCAGGGCCACGCCCGCGAAGCCGCGCGCCAGTTGCAGCAGCCTGCGGCGGCGGCCGACCTCGGTCCAGCGCGCCCGGCGCGCGTTGTCGGCCTGGCGCCAGACCAGGACGACGCCCGCGCCGATCAGCAGGGTGGGCCAGATGTAGCGGTCGGCGTGGTTGCGGCCCAGGTTGACGTTGCCGATGAACACCCCGGCGCCTATGACCAGCGCGACCAGCGCGAAGACCTGCCCCTTGTCGGGCTTGCGCAGCCGCCGCCGGCCGTCGGGGCTGGTCTCGAAGAGCGAGCGCGGTTCGGTCGCCGTACCGCCGACGCCGAGCGGGACGACGATCCAGAAGACCGCGTAGAGCAGCACGCCGAGTCCCTGGGCGAAGAAGAGGCCGAGGAAGACGAGCCGTACCCACACGACCGGCAGCCCCATGTGCCCGGCGAGCCCGCGGGCCACCCCGCCGAGGAGTCGGCCGTCGGCGCTGCGGTAGAGCTTGCGCGTCGGCTGGTCCTCCGGCGCGGGGGCGCGGGGATACGAGGGCGGGGCTGAGCGGGGCGGGGCGGCCGGCATGCCTTTGATGGTCACACGGCGGCGCGGCTCCTGGCATCAGGGTCGGGTCCCTGACAGGACCCTGAGCCGACCCTGAGGCCGGACGCGGCCCGAGCCGTACCCGGCGGAGAGCCCTGCCGCGAATATCAGGGAGAGGCCAGGGTCGGAGCGGGTGGAGGCACGGCGTGCGCGCGGTCACCATGGAGCTATGACCCCGCCGCCGCCCCAGCCGCCTCCCGCGCCTGCCGCGCCTCCCGAGTCCGCCCCGGGCTCTCCGGCGTCTCCCGGATTCCCGGAGTCCCCGGATTCCCCGGCGTCCCCCGGCACGGCGCCCGGTCCGCACCTGACGCGCAGCCCGCGCCAGAAGGTGTTCGCCGGGGTGTGCGGGGGCCTCGGCCGGTACTGCGACGTCGACCCGGTCATCTTCCGGATCGTCGTCGGGGTGCTCTCGGTGACCGGTGGTATCGGTCTGATCTTCTACGGCTTCGCGTGGCTGCTGATCCCGCAGGAGGGCGAGGACGAGAACGAGGGCCGCAGGCTCCTGTCAGGACGGGTCGACGGCGCCTCCCTCATCGCGGTGCTGCTCGCGCTGATCGGCTGCGGGCTGTTCCTGTCGATGGTGGGCAACGGGGGCACGCTGGGCTTCGCGGCGATGCTCTCGATCGCGGTCGCCGGTTCGGCGGTCTGGTCCCGGCGGCGCCGGGGGGCCGCGCCCGCCGGCGGCCCGCTCGACGCGGCGACGGCGCACACGGTGGCGGAGGCGCCGCCCGAGACGAAGGCGCCGCCCTCGCCCGGCGGTCCGTCCTGGTGGCGGGACCCGATCGTGAAGGACGGCACCACGGGTCCGGTCGGCGGCGACTACCTGTGGGGCCCGGAGGGCGTGGCCGAGACCCCCTGGCCGGGCCGGGACGACCCGGCCCCGTCCCGCCCCCTCGGTCCCCCTGGGCCGCGCGGCATCGGCGGTGCGGTCTTCCTGCTGGCGCTGGTCGCGGGCGGTCTCGGCACGGGCCTGTCCTGGGACACCCAGCCCCTCGGTACGAGCCTCCAGATCGGCCTGTCGGCGGCGCTCGCGGTCTTCGGGACCGGGCTCGCGGTGAGCGCGTTCCTGGGCCGTACGGGCCTGGGCACGCTGTTCCTCGCGGTGGTCACGGGCGGCCTGCTCGCCGCGTCCGCCTCGATTCCCAAGGACATCACCACGGAGTGGGGCCGCGAGACCTGGACACCGGTCTCGTACAGCGTCGTGCAGCCCCGCTACCAGCTCGGCTCCGGGGTCGGCACGCTCGATCTGGGCGGCCTCTCGGTCCCGGCCGGGCGGACGGTCCGTACCCACGCGGAGGTCGGCGCCGGGCAGTTGAAGGTGGTCGTCCCGCGCGGGGCGACGGTGGTGGTACGGGCCGAGGCGGGCCTCGGGGACCTGAGGCTGCCGGGACGGCCGCCGAACGACGTGGACATCTCCCTCGGCAACAAACAGAGCAGCACGCTCGCGCCGCGGGCCGGCGCGGACCCGGCCGGCACGATCGTGCTGGACGTCTATGTCGGTTTCGGACAGGTGGAGGTGACCCGTGCCGCGTCATGAGCTGAGGCCGGGACGGCTGGTGGCGGGCGTGACGGTGCTCGGCGCGGCCGTCGCCTACGCGGGCGACGCGGCGGGCGCCTGGCCGATCCCGTGGTTCGCGGTCTTCCCCGTCCTCTTCTGCGGCTTCTTCGTGGCCGCGGTGGTGGCCCTGGTCGACTACCGCATGCGGCGCCGGCGGTCGGCGAGGACGGCGTCCAGCGAGAAGGTGGGCGTGCCGGCGAGCACGAGCGGCAGCCAGGCCATGAGGTAGGCGAGGTCGTTGCCGTAGTAGTACGGGGTGCTCTGCCAGCTGACGGTCAGCCACAGGCTCAGCGAGATGAACGCACCGCCGAGCGCGGCGACCCGCCCGAACAGGCCGAACAGCGTGCCCAGGCCCACGGCGAGTTCACCGAGGGCGATCGCGTACCCGAATCCCGAGGGGCTCTTGAGGGCGAGGTCGACCAGTGCCGGTACGGCCGCGCTGTCCCGTACCCCGTGCATCATCTCGCCGACCGAACCGGCCCCGGACGCCGCGAAGAAGCCGCTGGTGGTGAGCTTGTCGATGCCCGCGTAGAGGAAGGTGATGCCCAGGAAGAGCCTCAGGGGCAGCAGCGCGTGGCGCGTCGCCAGCTCCTTCAGGCCGCCCGGCCGGTCACCGCCGCCTCCCGTGCCGATGCCGCCGATCCGTCCGTAGCTCTCTGTCCGGTAGTTGTGTGCCATCGCCGGTCCCGCCTCTCCCTGTCCCGCCGCCGCAGGGACGAATGTCCGTGCGCGCCTCGCACATGCATACGCACAGGACGCGCCCGGCACTCAGCGATCAAAGGGACAAACCGTAGGGAGACCGCCGCGCCCCGCTCAGTCCATGACCTCGACGCTCACCCGGTTGGTCTCCACCCCGGCCGCTGTCACGACCTGCACGTCGACCGTACCGGGCTCCACCTCCACCGGAACAGGCACGGTCAGCGTCGTGTCCGACGGGTTGGCGAACCCGCCCGGCACGGGGACGAGCGGCACGTGTACGTGGACCGCGCCGATCCTGACGACCATCCCGGCCAGCCGGTCCGGGGTGCCCGCGCCCGGCGGTACGAATCCGGCGCCCCGGATCTCGATGTCGTCCCCGGTACGGATGGGGGCGTCCAGGTCTCCGGCCTCGCGGGCCCGGACGACCGACAGGATGACGGGCCGGCCGCCCTCCGCGTACTTGCCCGCGAAGTAGGTGGCGGCGGAGACGGCGGCGAGCAGGGCGAGCGCCCAGGGCAGGTCGGGGAGTTGGCCCGGCCGCCGGGCCAGCAGGACGGCGGAGAAGACCACGGCGACCGCGTTGAGCAGCGCGTACTGGAGGTCGGTGAAGCTGGCGCGCCCCGCGTCGTCACAGAGCAGGTCGGCCAGGCGCGGCCGTTCGGCCCGTACCTTCTGGAGCCGCCGGCCGAGGACCCGCGACGACACGACGTGCCGTACGAGGACGGCGACGGCGCAGACGACGGCCAGCACGGTCACCAGGCCCGCGCCCCGGGCCAGGTCGAGTCCGGCGATCAGGTCGTCGCGCCGGGACGTCCCGGACGCGCCCGCGAGTTGGAGCGCGAGGACGAGGACGGCGAAGACGACGAACAGCACCCAGGCGGAGGCGACCGTACGGGACGTGGAGAGCCGGTTGTCCTCGCCGATCAGCGGCGCGAGCAGGCCGCCCCGGGCGCGGTGCAGGCGGGCGGCGGCGGTCAGGAGCCCGGCGGCCACGAGGGCCGCGAGCAGCCCGGCCGTACGGGCACCGGTCCAGCCGGCGCCTATCGCGGTCGCGGTCTGTGCCAGGGCGAGGACCACCACGGCGCCCCAGACGACCTGGAGCGTGCGCAGCCAGACCGAGTGCAGCCAGGCGTCGCCCGCCTCGCGGCTGCGGTCGGCCACCGCACGGGCGGACTGGGTGAGTTCGTCGGAGACCCACTGCCTGGAGGCGCCGGCGGAGTGCGCGACGGCGGCGGGCAGCCCCTGCCCGGCGGCCAGTTCGTCGCGCTTCGCCAGGAACGCGGCCACGGCCCGCCGGTGGCCCTCGCGTGCTCCGTGCGGGCAATCACCACACGTACAGCCTCCGCCGTGCGCGCCCCGTCTCGCCTCTTGCACCGCCACGCCGAACGCCGCCCTTCCCCGGGAGTGAACTTCCGTGCAGTGAATTCCCATGCGGTGAACTTCCCTGCCACGCCTGGGAATTGTCCCGCACAAAGGGGTGAGGATGGGCCCTCGGGCCGGTTGGTGCGGGTGACGAGACGGTCACGTTGTTCACGGTGCGGCCGGGGGCGGCGGGACACAATGGGCGTCATGACTGACAACTCACCGCTGGTCGCCCTGCTCGGTCTGGAGAAGCACGTGGAGGGCGGCTGGTTCAAAGAGACCTGGCGGACCACCGGGTCGGCCACCCCCGACGGCTATCCGGGACCGCGCGCCCACGCCACCGGCATCTACTTCCTGCTGCACCCCGGCGAGCGGTCGCGCCGCCACCGGGTGCGCTCGGACGAGGTCTGGCTGTGGCACCGGGGCGGGCCGCTGCGGCTCTACATCGGCGGTACGCAGGACGATCCGTCGGGCGCCGAGGAGCACCTGCTCGGGCCGGACGTGGAGAAGGGCGAGCGGCCTCAGCTGCTGGTGCCGGCCGGGGCGTGGCAGTCGGCCGAGCCGGCCGGGGACGAGCCCGTGCTGGTCACGTGTGTGGTCGCGCCGGGCTTCGACTTCGCCGACTTCACGATGGACCCGGCGGACCTGCCGCCGTCCGAGGGCTGATCGCGCCGCTGCCCGCAGGCTGATCAGTCGTGGATGGGATCCAGGGACACGATCGGGAACTTGCGCGAGGTCTTCTTCTGGTACTCGTGCGCGTCCGGCCAGTAGTCCGCCCATACGCCGAACAGCTCGGGCCAGTCCGGATCGGAGGGCCGTACGACCGTGCGCTTCGCCCGGAGCGTCCGCTCGCCGATCTCGATCGTCACCTCGTCTACGGCGGCGACGTTGGCCACCCACTGCGGGTCGTCCGGCGCGCCGCCCTGGGTGCCGCAGATCAGAATGCTGCCGTGGTGGGTGGCGTACACCACGGGCGTCACCCGCTCGGTGCCGCTCCTCCTGCCGACCGTGTGCAGCAGGAGCAGGTGCTTGCCCTCGAAGTGACCGCCCAGCACTCCGTGGTGCGCGCGGAACTCGTCGATGACCGGTGCGTTGGGATCACTCATGTCCTCATCGTCCCACCGGGACGAAGGGGCGCAAGCGGACCGTACGGGAGCGGGGCCGGGCGGCACCGCTCCCGCCCCGTCACTCCCCGCTCACTCCCACTCGATGGTGCCCGGCGGCTTGCTCGTCACGTCGAGGACCACGCGGTTGACGTCGGCGACCTCGTTGGTGATGCGGGTGGAGATCTTCGCCAGCACGTCGTACGGCATCCGCGTCCAGTCGGCGGTCATCGCGTCCTCGGACGAGACGGGCCGCAGCACGATCGGGTGTCCGTACGTCCGGCCGTCCCCCTGCACGCCCACCGAGCGCACGTCCGCGAGCAGGACCACCGGGCACTGCCAGATCTCCCGGTCGAGTCCGGCCAGGGTCAGCTCCTCGCGCGCGATGGCGTCCGCCGCGCGCAGCAGGTCGAGCCGCTCCCTGGTGACCTCGCCGACGATCCGGATGCCGAGCCCGGGGCCGGGGAACGGCTGGCGCTGGACGATCTCGTCCGGCAGGCCCAGCTCCTGGCCGACCATCCGTACCTCGTCCTTGAACAGCTTGCGCAGCGGCTCGATCAGCTGGAACTCGATGTCGTCGGGCAGCCCGCCGACATTGTGGTGCGACTTGATGTTGGCGGTGCCGCTGCCGCCGCCGGACTCCACGACGTCCGGGTAGAGCGTGCCCTGGACCAGGAACGCGACGTCCTCGCCCTCGGCGCCCGCCTCCGCGACGATCTCCGCCTGCGCCTGCTCGAAGACCCGGATGAACTCGCGGCCGATGATCTTCCGCTTCTGCTCGGGGTCCGAGACCCCGGCGAGCGCGCCCAGGAAGCGCTCCTGGGCGTCGACCACCTTGAGCTGGACGCCGGTCGCGGCGACGAAGTCCTTCTCGACCTGCTCCGTCTCGCCCTGGCGCATCAGGCCGTGGTCGACGTACACGCAGGTCAGCTGGGAACCGATCGCCTTCTGTACGAGGGCGGCGGCGACGGCGGAGTCCACGCCGCCGGACAGCCCGCAGATGGCGCGCTTGGTGCCGACCCGCTCGCGGATGAGGGCGACCTGCTCGTCCACGACGTTGGTGGTGGTCCAGGTCGGCTCGATGCCGGCGCCCCGGTAGAGGAAGTGCTCCAGGACCTGCTGGCCGTACGTCGAGTGCATGACCTCGGGGTGGTGCTGGACGCCGTAGAGCTTCTTCTCGTCGTTCTCGAAGGCGGCGACCGGCACGACGTCCGTGGACGCGGTGACGGTGAAGCCCTCGGGGGCGGCGGAACAGGCGTCGCCGTGCGACATCCAGACCGGCTGCTCGGCGGGGGTGCCCTCGAAGAGCGTGGACCCGGTCTGGGAGACGTGCAGGGGGGTACGGCCGTACTCACGCGCCCCCGTGTTGTCGACGGTCCCGCCGAGGGCCGTCGCCATCAGCTGGAAGCCGTAGCACATGCCGAAGACGGGCACGCCCGCGTCGAAGATCTCGCGGTCCAGGCGCGGCGCCCCCTCCGCGTACACGGAGGACGGGCCGCCGGAGAGGATGATCGCCTTCGGCCTCTTGGCCAGCATCTCGGCCACCGGCATGGTGGACGGGACGATCTCGCTGTACACCCGGGCCTCGCGGACACGGCGGGCGATGAGCTGGGCGTACTGCGCGCCGAAGTCGACGACGAGAACGACGTCGGGGGCGGCGGGGGGTGCTGCGGGCACGGGCGGCCTTCCGGCGGTGACGAGCGCGGGGTCTGGTTCCCCTCGATTTCCCCTCGATTCTAACGGGGCCCCGGGACCCCGTTAGAATGCGCGTATGCGCAAGCAGTCGATCTTCATGTTTACCTATGGCACCGGCCCGTCCGGCTGCCATGGTCGTGCTGCTTGAACTGACAAGCGACTTCCCAGGCGCCCCGGGCCGGCAGGCTCCGGGGCGTCTGTGCGTTCGGGGCCGTGCGGGCGGGGCAGGACCCGAACGAGGACCTCATGACGCTCACGAACCCCACCACTCCCTCCCCCGAGAGCGCGGACACCACCGGCGCAAGGACCCCCGGGGCGGCGGATCTCATCGGCGGCGCGCGGGAGCACGTCGACGCGCTGGACGACCGGATCATCGGCCTGGTCCAGGAACGGATGGCGGTCTCCGCCGCCGTCCAGCGGGCCCGGACGACCTCGGGCGGCCGGCGGATCCACCTGTCCCGCGAGAACGAGATCCTCGGCCGCTACAGGGCCGCGCTGGGCAGGCCGGGTACGGCGCTGGCGATGACGTTGCTGGAACTGAGCCGGGGCCGTGTCTGAAGGTGGTCGTGTCCGCCCGTCGTATACGCGTTCGGGCACATCCTCACCCGTACGGCGCGTGACCGGGCCGTACGGGACTTCGTTGGACCGTGCGTCCGCGCCACCCAGGGGCGGGCCGAGCAGGAAAGAGTTGACTCCACGCGTGGCTCTGCTGGGGCGTGTGGCGTGCCGTGCGGCACGTCGTGGGACCGCGCCCCGGCGCACGTGACCGGTACGCAGGGGACAGCAGCCCGGTCACCGAAGACCGGCCGGCCCGGGGACGCCCGGCGCCGGCCGGCCTCCCGGATGTGTGTCCTGTACGTTCCGCACCCCTCGCCCCCGCCCCTCCTCCGGGCCGGGTCCTCGCCGGGGCACAGCGATGTGACGTACGACACTAAAAATTTCTGTGAACGTGACGACAACCATTCCGTCGTGTCACAGGTCATGCATGCGTTGACAAAAGAGGCGCTGCACTCGGAGGGGGGTGCAGCGCCTTTTGCGCGTGCCCACGCCTGCCTCAGGCCTTCTTCGGCGGCACCTTCGGCATCTCCAGGAACGGCAGCCTCAGCGCGCCGAACGCCTCCGCCGGGACCGCCGGTGACCGGGGCGCGACCGCCGCCAGCCGGACGTACGCCGCGCCCTGCTCCGGACGCGGGTCGGGCTCGCCCTTGTTGGGCCAGAGCGACATCGCCCGCTCCGCCTGGGCGGTGATCGTCAGCGACGGGTTGACGCCCAGGTTCGCCGAGACCGCCGAGCCGTCGACCACCGAGATGCCCGGGTGTCCGTACAGCCGGTGGTACGGGTCGATGACCCCCGCGTCCGGCGAGGCGCCGATCGCGCAGCCGCCCAGGAAGTGCGCGGTGAGCGGGGTGCCCATCAGCTCCCCGACGTTGCTGCCCGCGAAGCCGTTGATCTCCTCGGCGAGGAGGCCGGCGGCCCGCGCCGCCTCCGGTATCTGCTTCGGGTTGGGCGCGCCGTGTCCCTGACGGGCCGTCAGCAGCCCCTTCCCGACCGTCCCGCCCGGTCTGCGATACGTCGTCAGGGAGTTGTCCAGCGACTGCATGACCAGCCCGATGATCGTCCGCTCCGACCAGCGGCGGTTGGAGAGCGAACGGATCAACTGGACCGGGTGCGTGGCCGCGTTGCCGAGCCACGCGCGCACCCGCCGCTCGCTGTACGGGACTTGGAGTATGGACAGCACCCCCATCGCGTTGGAGCCCCGGCCGTAACGGACCGGCTCCACATGGGTGTCGGCGTTCGGGTGGACCGAGGAGGTGATGGCGACCCCCCGGGTGAAGTCGGCTCGGGGCGCGCCGTGCCGCGCGCGGTAGCGCCGGTTGTCGGTCTGCGCGCCACGAGGGCCTCGGAGTTGGTACGGGTCAGCTCGCCGAGCCGCGCCGGGATCCGGGGCAGCAGTCCTTCGTCCCGCATCGTGTGGAGCAGGGTCTGCGTGCCGTACGTGCCCGCCGCGATCACGACCTGCCGGGCGCGCAGGACGGTACGCGCCCGCCGCCCCCGCCTGCCCCGGGCGCCGGTCGGGACGGTGGTGACCCGGTGGCCGCCCGTCCCGTCCTCCGTGACGGCGACGACCGACGTCATGGGGTGGATGACGGCCCCGGCCCGCTCGGCCAGGTAGAGGTAGTTCTCGTTGAGGGTGTTCTTCGCGCCGTGCCGACAGCCCGTCATGCACTCGCCGCACTCGACACAGGCCCGGCGGGAGGGGCCCGCGCCGCCGAAGTACGGGTCCTCGACGGTGGCTCCGGGACGCGCCGTGACCGTACCGTCCGCGTCCTCGCCGTCCCCGAAGTAGACGCCGACCGGGGCGAGATGGAAGGTGTCGCCGACCCCCATCGCCTCCGCCGCCGCCTTCAGGTGGACGTCGGAGGGGGTCACGGTCGGGTTGAGCCGGACGCCGAGCATGCGGCGCGCCTGGTCGTAGTACGGCCTCAACTCGCCCTCCCAGTCGGTGATCGAGGCCCACTGAGGGTCCTCGAAGAACGCGGCGGGTGGCACGTACAGGGTGTTGGCGTAGTTGAGCGAGCCGCCGCCGACGCCCGCGCCTGCCAGGACCATCACATGGCCGAGGAGGTGGACGCGCTGGATGCCGTAGAGGCCGAGGGCGGGGGCCCAGAGGTAGTTCCTGACGTCCCAGGAGTTCTTCGGGAGGGTGGCGCGGGTGAAGCGGCGGCCGGCTTCCAGGACGCCGACGCGGTAGCCCTTCTCCGTGAGCCGCAGGGCGGAGACGGCCCCGCCGAAGCCGGACCCGACGACGATGACGTCGTAGTCGAAGCCGCTGTCCACGCTGCCGCCCGCACCGTCGTCCACCACGTCGTCATCCACCGCATGGTCATCCACCGCATCGTCATCCACGGAATCGTCCTCCACGGCATGGTCCTCTCAACGCAGGCGGAACGCCTTCATCAGCCGCAGGCTCCGGGTCATGAGCGCCGCGTACTTCTCGTCGTCCATCCCGAACGACGGTCCCAGCGACAGGAGTCGCTGCTGCGCGACCGTCTGCGCCTCGGTGAACTTGAGGATGCCCTCCGAGCCGTGCCGCCGGCCGAGCCCCGAGTCCTTCATGCCGCCCATGGGCGCCCGGACGCTCCCGTACGCCGACGCGTAGCCCTCGTTGATGTTGACCGTGCCCGTCCGCAGCCGCGCCGCGACCTCGTGCCCCCGGCGGGCGTCCTTCGTCCAGACGCTCGCGTTGAGGCCGTACGCCGTGGAGTTGGCGAGTCCGATCACCTCGTCCTCGTCGCCGAAGCGGTAGACGGAGACCACCGGTCCGAACGTCTCCTCCGCGCACACCGTCATGGGCGCCTCGACGCCGTCGAGGATGGTGGGCTCGTAGAAGTACGGTCCGACGTCGGGCCTGGCCACCCCGCCCGCGACGAGCCTGGCGCCCTTGGCGACGGCCTCCTCGACATGCCGGGTGACCGTGTGGAGCTGGCTCTCCCCGGCGAGCGAGCCCATGTCGGCGCCGTACGCGAGGGAGTTGCCGAGCCGCATGGCCTTCGTCCGGGCGGCGAACCGCTCCAGGAAGGCGTCGGCGATCGACTCGTGCACGTACAACCGCTCGATGGAGATGCAGAGTTGGCCGGCGGAGGAGAAGCAGGCCCGGATCGCGCCCGCCGCGGCCTTCTCGACGTCGGCGTCCCGCAGGACCAGCATGGCGTTCTTGCCGCCCAGCTCCAGCGAGGCGCCGATGAGCCGGTCGGCGGCGCCCCTGGCGACCTCGCGGCCGGTACGGGTCGAGCCGGTGAACGAGACGTAGTCGGCGTGCTTGACGATCTCGGGTCCGACAACCGGGCCCTCGCCCAGAACAACCTGGAAAACACCGGCCGGCAGCCCGGCCTCGATCAACAGGTCACGGGCCCACAGGGCGGTGAGCGCGGTCTCGGTGTCGGGCTTCATCACCACGGCGTTCCCGGCGGCGAACGCGGGCAGCGCGTCCCCGGCCGACAGCTCCAGCGGATAATTCCAGGGCGCGATCTGCCCCACGACCCCCCGAGGCTGGCGCAGTTCGGTGACCTTCGTCAGGGCCGGTACGACCCCGGTGTGGCGCCGGGGCCGCAGATAGGACACGGCGTTGCGCCCGTAGTGCCGGGCCTCCACGGCCAGCCCCTGAACTTCCTCGTGCGCGTGCAGCCGCGCCTTTCCGGTCTCCAGCTGGATGAGGTCGAGCACCTCGGCCTGCCGCTCCAGCACCAGGTCGTGGAACCGGAGCAGCACGGCGGCCCGCCGCCGCACGGGAAGCGCGGCCCAGAGCGGCTGCGCTTCCCGGGCACGCGCGAAGGCGGTCGCGACGTCCTCGGGCGTGGACGCGGGCAGGTCGGCCAGCTTCTCCCCGGTGAACGGAGTGTGCCCCGCGGTCCACCCGGACCCGACCACACCGTGCGTCAACTGGGCGATCACCTCGGGCGTCACCACATCGGCGGCGGTACGCGCACCGGCCGGGGCGGGGGCGACGGGGTTGGTCCCGAGAGCGGCGGCGGTGGCCTGCGAGTCGGTCATGAAACCGAGCGTATGCCGCGCCCGCGCGCTTTGGATACCCGACGGTAACCAATTTCCGCCACGCCGGACAGGGCCCGTACAGGCCCCCCACGGGGCCGCTTCTCCCGGATGACTCCTCAGGATCACTTCTCCGCGAGCAGCGGCTCGATCACCTTGCGCAGGGTGTCGGCGCTGATCCCCCGCAGTGCGCGTGCCGCGATCTTTCCGTCGCGGTCGAGGAAGATGGTGGAGGGCAGTGTCTGAGGGTTGAGGGTGCCCTTGGGGAAGCCGTTCAGTATCAGCTTGCCCGTCGGGTCGTACAGGCTCGGGTACGGGAGGCCGAGGTCCTTCTGGAAGGCGAGGGCGGGAATCCGGCTGGAGTCGCGGGTGTCGATCCCGATAAATGCGACGCCCTTGCCCTCGGTCTCCTTCGCGACCTCCACAAAATGGGGCGCCTCGGTGATGCAGGGCGGGCACCAGGAGCCCCAGACGTTGATCACCACAACCTGGCCCCTGCTGTCGGCGACGTCGAGGTGTTTCCGGTCGAGTGTCTCGCCCTTGAGCTCGTCGGGGAGGACCCGCTTCCCCTTCGGGACCGTCGAGATGCCGTCGGCGCCGACCGCGCCGTTCGTCCCGGTGCCACCGCCGGGGCCGCCGGCCTCACAGGCCGACAGGGACAGGGCGGCGGCAACGGCGACCAGGGTGGTCAGCACGGCGATACGGGAGGTGCGGGAGGCGGGGGAAGGGCGGCTGATGCTCATGTGAAAATTTTCCCATGGCGCGCGGTGCCCCCCCTGTCCTCAGGCAACTTCCGCGTCCTCAGGCGGACTTCTTCCCCTGGAGGTCGAAGTGGTCCAGGACACGCGCGTACAGCTCCTCGCCGTCCTTCACCGCCGCGCCCTCCGCCGGCATCGACACCCGCAGCCGCAGGTAGAAGCCGTCCTTGCCGGGCAGGACCAGTTCGTGCCAGCGGTAGCGGTACGGGTCGTCGCCCGACGCGCTGTACTCGGTGTAGTCGACGACCGTCTCGAAGCCCTTCCTGCCCTGGTGTTCGGCGTTCTTGGTGGTGACGTCCGCGTCCTTGATCTCCCTGCCGCTGTCGCCGCCGGCCGTGTAGTACGCCTTCCAAGCGGCGGCATCCGGTTTCAGGGCCTCGTTGTCCGCGTCGGGGCGCACGCGTTCCGCGAAGACCTGGAAGACGTTGCTGGGGTCGTAGTACGTCACGTTGGTGAGCGCGCTGCCGGCGCCGTCCTCCGCACGTTGGTACTCCTCGGGTACGGCGATCTTCGCGCGCAGGATCTCGTTCTCCGCGCGGACCCCCCACCCCGCCGGCAGCTCGCCGCCGCCGAAGGGGTCGGTGAGAAGCAGGGCGAGCGCGGCGGCTCCGGCGACGGTGGCGGCGCCGAGGCCGTACCGCGCGGGGCGGTTGCGGTGCAGGACGGGCGGCACCCAGGCCGCGAGACCCGTCACGGCGGGGGGCGCCGGGCCGTCGAGGACCCGGGGCGGGGCGGCGGCCACCGGCGGCCGGGACACCTCGGTGAGGATCTGCCGGATCTCGGCGGGGTCCGGGCGCGACGCCGGGTCCTTGCGCAGCAGCCGCATCACCAGCGTGCCCAGTGGTCCCGAGGCGCGCGCGGGTGTCTGCGGTTCGGCGGAGAGCACGGCCTGGAGGGTGGCCGGTGTGTTGGAGCGGCGGTACGGGGACAAGCCCTCGACGGCCGCGTACAGCACGACCCCCAGCGACCACAGGTCCGACTCCGGGCCCGGACGCTGCCCCAACACCCGCTCAGGAGCTATGAATTCGGGCGAACCGACAAAGGATCCCGTCTCCGTCAGGCCCTGTTCGCCCTCGACCTGCGCGATGCCGAAGTCGCTGAGCACCACCCGGTCCCCGCGCCCCAGCAGGATGTTGTCGGGCTTGACGTCGCGGTGCAGGACGCCCTGTTCGTGGGCGGCGGTCAGCGCGTCGAGGACGGCGAGCCCGATCCTGGCCGCCTCACGCGGGTCGAGGGTGCCCTCCTGCAACCGGTCGCCGAGGGAGTGGCCGCGCACCAGCTCCATCACGATCCACGGCTTGGCGTCCTCGATCACCACGTCGTGCATCGTGACGACGGAGGGATGGTCGATCCGGGCGGCGGACCGCGCCTCCCGTTGCATCCGCAGATACACGAGGTCGCGCGTACGCTCCCCCAAGTGGTCAGGAACGCGGGGCTCCTTGACGGCCACATCGCGGTCCACGACCTCGTCGTGCGCGAGCCA
The DNA here is from genome assembly GCF_035961655.1 of Streptomyces sp. NBC_01317. Lineage (NCBI taxonomy): Bacteria > Bacillati > Actinomycetota > Actinomycetes > Kitasatosporales > Streptomycetaceae > Streptomyces > Streptomyces sp. NBC_01317. The sequence goes on from NZ_CP108393.1 coordinate 3,314,284, forward strand.
GACCGTACCCATGCCGCCGTGTCCGAGGCGGGAGACGAGCCGGTACCGGCCGCCGAGCACCCGGCCCACGGCCGGATCACCCCCGGATCCCCCTGCTCGCACGGGGGTCGGCACCCCTTCCACCCGCGGCGGTACGCGGTGCGCCTGATCGACCCGTGCCGCGTTCGCCGCGCCCCGCGCGTCCGGCGGCTGGAGTCCGTAACTGGTGGGCTCGTTCGCCCGTCCCCCGTCGTTGCCCATGCGCCCATCCTGGCGAACGGCGCGGGCCGTTGCCATCGTAACGACGGAGCGGATGCAGAGCCGTGACAGTCAGGGGGCGGTCACGGGACGACCTCGGCCGGGGGTTCCCAGCTGCGCAGCACCGCGTCGAACTGGCGTCGGGTGGTGTCCCAGTCCTCCTCGGGACCCGACATGTAGATCGCGTATTCGGTCTCGCCGCTGTCCGAGTAGTACATCTGGTCGATGGCGTGCCGGGGACCGGGATGCCCCTGCTCCTCGTTCCACGTGAACTCCCAGACGGCGGACAGCGTCTGGTCCCGGAACGTGTTCGGCTCCAGCCTGACCTTCTCGTACGTGGCGCGCTTCTTGAACTGGTCCTCCAGGTCCAGCAGATGCGCGTACGGGTCCCGGAACTGCGGGGTGTCGATGCTGATCCGGATGAAGTGGTCGCCGTCGTCGGGCGTGTAGTCGATCTGGTCGCCGTCCATCCGGCGTTCCCAGCCGTCGGGGACGTTGAGGCTGAACCCCTCGGGCTCCTCGACGCGGTGCCAGCCGGCCGGGACGGTCGGGTCCTTCTGCGGCTTCCGCGGGTCCCCCGTCTCCTGCGGATTCCCGTCCGTCTCCTCGCCGTTGAGGGGCCGGCCGGGTGTGGTGCCTCCGGAATCGCCGGTCCCGCCGGAACCGCCGGAGGCGCTGGTCCCCGGATCCGCCGAACCGTCCGTGCCACCACCGAACTTGAGCGCCGCGAAACCGCCGCCGATGCCGAGGACGACGGCGGCCACGATCGCGATGACCACGGTACGGTGCCGGCCCGGCCGCCGGGCGGGGGCGGGCGGGTTGTAGGGGGTGTGCGGGGTGGGCGGCCCGGGAGGCGTCCCGGATCGCGTCGGCGGGGTGGCCTCGGCGGGGAGCGGCGGCCCGAAGGAGTACGCGGTGGGTCCGGTCGGACCGGCCGGTACGGCGGCAGGCGCAGGACCGCCCGATTCCGGTGCGGGGCGCGGCACTTGGGCCGTCGTCCGCGTCGGTACGTACACCTGCTCCCCCGCGGACGTCCGCCCCGCCGCCACCTCCCGCAGCATCATCTCGGTCTCGGCCGCGCCCGGCCGTACCGCCGGATCCTTGGCGAGCAGCGCCGCGATCACCGGCTCCAGCTCCCCGGCCCGGTCGGCGCGCGGCGGCTCCTCCGTGACCACGGCCTGCATGGTCGACAGCGGTGACGTGCGGCGGAAGGGTGAGACGCCCTGCACGGCGGTGTAGAGCGTCACCCCCAGCGACCACAGGTCGGACGCCGGTCCCGGGTCGGCGCCCCGGACCCGCTCGGGCGCCAAGTAGTCGATGGAACCGACCAGTTCACCGGTCCTCGTGATCGTGGCGTCGCCCTCGATCGCCGCGATGCCGAAGTCGGTGAGCAGGACCCGGCCGTCCCGCGCGAGCAGCACGTTGCCGGGCTTCACGTCGCGGTGCAGCACTCCCGCGCCGTGCGCGGCGCGCAGCGCGCTCAGCACCTGGAGGCCGATCCTTGCCGCCTCCCGCCAGTCGATGCGGCCGGCGTCCTTGGCGGCGTCGGCGAGCGAGGGGCCGTCCACGTACTGCATGACGATCCAGGGCCGGCCGTCGTGGTCGAGGACGTCGTGCACGGTCACCACGCCGGGGTGGGTGATCCGGGCGGCGGCGCGGGCCTCCTTCTGGGTGCGCTGGTGCAGTACGGCCCGGTCGGCCTCGTTGACGTAACGTCCGGCGGTCAGTTCCTTGACCGCGACCGTGCGGTGCAGCACCTCGTCGTGCGCGCGCCACACCTTGCCCATGCCGCCGCTGCCGATGCACTCGCCCAGTCGGTACCGCCCGGCGAGCATCAGTCCGGCGCCGGTCTCCGCGCCCGTTCCCTGTGAGTGTTCCACGTCCCCCGCCCTGTTCCGTGCCCACAGGTTACGGAGGAGAGGTGGGCGCGCGGAACCTCGGGTGGCCGACGGAGACGACACTGTGACGCCCGGGGCCCGGGGGCCGGGTGTGGACAACAGGCCCTGAGGGGCGCCGTGTCGGCGGGTATGGAGGCCCTGAGGGGTGCCGTGCCGGCCGGTCCGGCCGCCTCTTCACGGCACCCGCGGGGCTCAGTCGGTCACCTGGTACGCGGACGTGGCCTGCTGGTACATCTCGCTGACCCGGTCCCGCTGGCTGTCCGGGCCGATGACCTGGATGACGTGGTAGCGGCCCTCTATGACCACCGCGAGGTTGCGTACGTACACCTCACGGCCGTTGTTGTCCGTCCAGGTGAACTGCCCCTCCGCCATGGCCTGCCGGCCGACGTCGATCCGCCGCAGCCCGGAGGCGCTGGACCAGGAGGAGTCACGGAACGGCTGGAGTTCCTGTTCCTTCTCGCGCTGGTAGACCATCGGGTCGGCGCCGTTCTCCGCCACGGAGTCCCGGCCGGGGACGACGATCAGCGTGAAGTCGCCGCCGACGTAACGGACTTGCCCGCTGTCGTTGATGGGGCGGCGCTGCCAGTTCTGCCCGACGGCGATCTGGAAGCCCTCGGGGTCCTTGCGCAGGGTGTAGCCCTTGGCGAGGTCGACGGCGGGGCCGGAGGCGGGGGGCGCCGTCGTCTTCTTCGGGGGCGGATCAGCCTTCTCCGTACCGGAGTTGTCCTTGTCGGACGGCTGCGGGTCCGTCGAGGGCTCCCCGGCGGAAGGGGTGGTGCTCGCCTCGCCGACGCTCTGTCCCCGCTGTCCCTCCTGCGGGTCGGCCTTGGGCATGAACATCACGGCGAAGGCGATGGCGCCGACGAGCAGGAGCAGTATCAGGAGGAGCAGGGTGCGGCCGAGGGATCGGGGCGTGCGGTTCCGGGGTCCGCGCGAGGAGCGCGACGACCTGTCGTACAGCTCCTCGGTCTCGTACTCCTCGCGGTCGAACTGCTGGCGGACGAACTCCGGGCGTTCGTTGCGGTACGGATCGTTCTGGAGCCGGCCGCCCTGGCGTTCGTCGGGGCGCTCGTGCCGGCGCTCGCTCCGGCGCTCGTTCTGGTAGCCGTCGCTCTCGTACCGGCTCTCCGGCTGCTCCTGCCGGAACTCGTCACGCTGTTCGGGCGCGACGGCCGCCCTGCCGCCGTCCTTCGCCGCGCGCTCCTTGCCCTTCTTGTGCCGGTGGCGCCCGCCGGTCAGCCCGCCGCGGCGCCTGCGCACCAGCTCGCCCCGGCGGCGTTTGATGGGCAGCTTGGCGTCCACGGACGGCACCTGTACGACGTCGAGGCCCGCTTCCGGCTCGGGCGCGGACCGTACGAGCGAGCGCAGCCAGCCGCGCAGCTCCTCGAAGTCCGGCCGCTCCGTGGGGTCCTGACGGAGCAGCGACTCGACGACGGGCCGCAGCGGGCCGCACTCCTCGGCGAAGGCGGGCGGCTCGGCGACGACGAGCTGCACCAGCTCGGCGGCGCTCTCCTCCGGGTACGGGGCGTGGCCCTGCACGGCGCGGTACAGCAGGGCACCGAGCGCCCAGAGGTCGGTGGACGGGCCGATGGGCGGGGCGAGTTGCCAGTTCTCGTGTACGGGCCCGGCCTGCTCGGGGGCCCACCGCTCGGTGACGGCGCCGACGATCGCGATCCGCGCCTGCCGGGCCCGCTCGGCGGCGAGGGGGGTGGCGGGGCCCCGGTACGCCGGTACGGAACCGCTCGCCACGACATCGTCCCACCGCCCCGCGGTGGCCTGGCCGGTGACGGCGGGGAGGTGCGGGGAGTGCCGCTGGGCGTCGGCCCGCAGCGCGTCGCGGGCCCCGCTGGGCTGCCAACTCCCACTGCCGGGGCCGGTGTACGGGGTGTCACCGCCGCGCGCCATGGCGACGCCGGGCGTACCGCTGCCCCCGGCGGGCAGGGCGGGACGGCTGCCGCCGGGCAGCTGCCGGGGTCCTTCCCCACCGGATCCGTACGATCCGTCGCGCCCGTCCCCGGACGCCGGGTCCGCGCCCTGGCCGGTCGCGCCGCCGCCCGAGCGGCCGCCGCTCGGTGCGCCCGCGCCCGTGCCGAAGGGGCCCGTCGAGTGGGGGCCGTACGGGCTGCCGCCGCCCGCCGGGATCGAGCCTGAGGAGTCGTTCCAGGGGGACGGGCCGTCGCGCCAGGTGCCCGCCAGCTCCGCGCGGTACGGCGGGGGCGGGTCGTCGTCGTTGTCGTCGTTGTCGTCATCGTCGGCGAAGTCGTCGCTGTCGGCGGCGGCGCCCGTACGGTAGCGCTCGTCCGCGCGCGGAGGCTGCGCCCACCAGTCCTGGCCGGGGCCGTCGCCGCCCGGCTGCCCCGGCTGCCCCGGCACGGCGACGGGCACGGGGCCCGTGTCGGCCGCGCGCTGCTGCTCCTCCGTGACGCGGGCGGCGGCCCGCGCTCCCGCGCGGTACGCCGCGATCGCGCCGGCGCGCGCCGCGCGGATGTCCCCCGACGCGTTGCCACTGGGAAGCGCCGGCTGGCCTCCGTAGGGCGCCGGGATACCCGGCGTTCCGTGCTGGGGCCGCGGCATGGCGCCGGACGTCCCGGACGACCCGCCGTACGGCACCCCGGCCGTCTGCCCCGGCAGTTCGGGGCCGGCCGCGCCGTACCCGTAACCGGACTGTCCCTGCTCCGAGCGCGGGAGGCCCGGCAGCCCGGGACCCACGGGCCCGGGATCGGCCAGCTCGGGATCCTGAGGACCGTGCTCGTGATCGTGCTCGGGACCGGGCACCTCGTGCACCTCGTGCACCGAGGGATCCTCGGCCCGCGGGTCGTGCCCAGCCTCCCAGGGCGCCCCGGGCTGTTCCCCGGCGGGCTCCGGCGGGAGCGGCATGCCCGGCACTCCGGGCGCCGTCGGCACCGGCGCGTACCCGCAGAGCGCCTCTTCCGCCGCGCCCGCCGCGAGCCCGGTCAGCACCACCCGGCCGTCGTCGCAGACGAGCACCGTGCGCGCGGTGATGTTGCGGTGGGTCCAGCCGTGGCCGTGCAGCACCCGTACCGCCGTGAGCACGTCGGCGGCGATCTCCGCCGCCCGGTACGGGTTGAGGGGCCTCTCGGCGAGCAGCGCCGCCAGCGGGCGCGCCGCGATCAGTTCGCTGACGATCCACAGCGACCCGGACTCGGCGAACACGTCGAAGACCTGGTCGAGCCGGGGGTGGTCGGGGATCTGCGCGGCGCTCTGCGCGGCCTCGATGGCCCGCCGCACCGCCGGGTCGGTCGGCCTGCGCGGCTCCCGCCCCGAGGCGCGCCGGGGCGCCGCGCCGCCGTCCGCGTCGATGACCTCCGCCTCCACGACCTCCGGCAACGGCACCTGCCGCACCAGGACTTCCTGGCCGCTGTACGTGTCGAAGGCCCGGGTCTCAGCGAGTTCGTACTCGTCGGACGGTGGCAGGGGAAGGCGATAGCGGTCGGCCAGCACCCGTCCCGCGTAGTCGTCCACAGCGCCTCCCCACACACGTGCCGTCTCCCGGTCCCGGAGACCCGCGAACGATCTCGGAGACCCGCGAAACCGCCAATTCCGGTCGTTTACCGGCTCATTGTGGATGCGTACGGTTCGCGACCTCTCACGATACGTGGCCGCAGGCAAACGCGCCGCAGGGTCGCGGCAACCCGTACGGGAACTGTTGGGATCCCGCAGGCCGAACAGGCCGCCTTGACACCACGAACGTGCTGCTCCAAGAGAGATTGCCCGCCTGGCGGCCCGTCAGTCCTTCGGTGTGAAGGTCTTGAAAGCCGTCTCACGGAGCGTCCGGCACGCGGCGCCGTCCCATTCGCTGTCCTTGCACCGGATGAGAATCGCGTACCCGTGGCCGCCGTCGACCTTGAAGCCCCGGTTGAGGACCCGTACCCGCTGGCCGTTCACCGTCTCGCGCCACTGCCAGTCGGCGACCGTCGGGTAGCCGTTGTACGAGACGTTCTCGATGCCGAGGTCCTGGTAGCCCGAGATCCCGCCCCGTATCGCCTGCCGCTGCTGGACCCAGGCGGCCTTGGCGTCGGCGCCGGGGCTGCTGGTGTAGTCGACCTGGACGCGCGGGAGGCCGTCCCGGACGAGGCTGTACTTCCCGCCGGAGTTCTCCCCCGCGATGGACTGCTTCTTGAACCCCTTGGGCATCGCCATCGTGAAGTGGAACTGGGTGTCCGTGACCGTCACGTAACCGGCCGGTATCTCCCCGCCGCCGCCCTTGCCCTTGTTGCTGTCCTCGCCGCCGTCCGACGAGCCGGAGTTGTCCTCGGACCCGCCGTCGCCGCCGTCGCCCTTGTCGCCCTTGTCGTCCGAGGAGCCGGCGGAAGCGGCCGTGTCCCCGGAGGGCTTCGTGCCGGCCGTCTTCCCGCCGTTCGGCTCCGCGCTCTGATCCTGGCCGGTGTCCTTGCCGTCGTCGCCGGTGCCGGCGTCGCCCGCCGTGGACCCGGCGGAGGAGCCGGTGTCCTTGCCCTGGTCCGTACCCCCGTCGGGGCCCCCGCCCAGGGAGACCGCGAGGATCGTGCCCAGGACGGCGAGCACGGCGACGATCCCGATGATGATCAGCGTGCGCCGGGGCACCACGTCGGTGAGCGAGGCACGCGGCGGGGCGGGCCGCGACGGGGCGAGCGGTCCGGCGGCGGGCGCGGGAGCGGGTCCGACACCCGCCGACGCGCTCCGTACGGTGGAACGCAGCCCTCCGCGCGCGCCCGGCGCTTCTCCCGCGACGCCTGCCTGCTTGGCCTGCTTGCTCTGCTTGTCCCGGCCCGGCACGGGCGGCAGCGGTACGACCCGGGTGGCCTCGGCGCCCGGCTCGGGCTCCGCCGGCCGCTCGGGGGCGTCCACGATGGCCTGGAGCAGCGCCCGCGCCCCGCTGTCGTCCAGCCGCCGCTCGGGGTCCTTGTCGAGCAGGCCGTAGATGACGTCCGTCAGCGGCCCGGCGTGCTTGGGCGGGTCCAGCGGCTCGGTCATCACGGCGGTGAGCGTGGCGATCGCGGAGCCCTTGTCGTACGGCGGGCTGCCCTCGACCGACGCGTACAGCAGACCGCCGAGCGACCAGAGGTCGGCGGCGGGCCCCGGCTTGTGGCCGCGGGCGCGCTCGGGCGAGATGTACGAGGGGGCGCCGACAAGCATGCCCGTGGAGGTGACCGAGGGGTCGCCCTCGACCTGCGCGATGCCGAAGTCGGTCAGGACCACCCGCCCGTCCTCGGCGATCAGCACGTTCGACGGCTTCACGTCGCGGTGCAGGATGCCCTCGCGGTGGGCGGAGCGCAGCACGTCGAGGATGGCGAGCCCCACCTCGGCGGCGCGCCGGGGCGGCAGCAGACCGTCCTCGCGGACGGCCTCGGCGAGGGACTTGCCCTCGACCAGCTCCATGACGATCCAGGGGCGGTCGTCCTCTTCCACGACGTCGAACACGGTGACCGCGCCGCTGTTGCGGATCCGGGCGATCGCCTTGGCCTCGCGCAGGGTGCGGGTGATGAGCCGCCGCTTCTCGTCGTCGTCGATGCTGGAGGGGAAGCGCAGCTCCTTCACCGCGACCGTACGGCCGAGCATCTCGTCAAGCGCGCGCCAGACCGTGCCCATGCCGCCGCGCCCGAGGACGGCGCCGAGCCGGTACCTGCCCGCGAGCAGGCGCCCCTCGGGGGCCCCGTCGGCGCTCTTCTCCGCGTCCCCACCGGGCTCGTCCCGGTCGGTCTCGTCCCGCTGGGGCTCCTGCGCCGTGTCCCGCGACTGCTCCGCCTCCGACATGCGTCCCCTCTGCGATCCCTGATCCCGGCCCGCGGCTGCCACCCGCACACGCGATGCCGTAACGCGCCCTGGCAGAGCCTTCATTGTCCCTCACTCCGGGACCACCACTGATCCCGGGTCCGCCGTCCACCGGGAGGAGGACACGGCGAGGGACCCACACCATGCCACTACCCCCGGCTTCATTGATCACCCGGCAGGTCAGAGCCTTGTTCGAGGACGGAACAGACGTGCCCTCAGGCCGCCGGGACCCCTCGCCGGACGGAACGGCCGGAAAGAATCGGCCAGATCGGCAGGATCAGGTAGATCGGCTAGATCGGCAGGATGTCCGGAGCGCCCAGCCGCGCCGCGTCCGCTGTCAGGTCGTCAGGCTGCCGCTGCGACTCCCTCTCCGCCTCCACCCGCTTCTCGTAGTGCTCGACCTCCCGCTCCACCCGGTCCTTGTCCCAGCCGAGGACCGGCGCCATCAGCTCGGCGCACTCCCGCGCGCTGAGCGTGCCCCGGTCGAAGGTCTCGATGGAGATCCGCGTCCGCCGGGTCATGACGTCGTCGAGATGGCGCGCGCCCTCGTGGGACGCCGCGTAGACGACCTCGGCCCGCAGGTAGTCCTCCGCGCCGGTCAGCGGCTCGCCCAGACCCGGGTCGTCGGCGATCAGCTCCAGCAGCTCCTCGGTGAGCGTGCCGTACCGGTTCAGGAGGTGCTCCACCCGGACGACGTGGAGGCCGGTGCGCGCGGCGATCCTCGCGCGCGCGTTCCACAGCGCGTGGTACCCCTCCGCGCCGAGCAGCGGTACGTCCTCCGTGACGCATTCCGCCACCCGCTGGTCGAGGCCGTGCACCGCCTCGTCCACGGCGTCCTTCGCCATCACCCGGTACGTCGTGTACTTGCCGCCGGCCACGACGACCATGCCCGGCACCGGGTGCGCGACCGTGTGCTCGCGCGAGAGCTTGCTCGTGGCGTCCGACTCGCCGGCGAGCAGCGGGCGCAGGCCCGCGTACACACCCTGGACGTCGTCTCTGGTGAGCGGGGTCCGCAGCACCGCGTTGACGTGTTCGAGCACATAGTCGATGTCGGCGCTGGAGGCCGCCGGGTGGGCCTTGTCCAGGTCCCAGTCGGTGTCGGTGGTGCCCACGATCCAGTGGCGGCCCCACGGGATGACGAACAGCACCGACTTCTCCGTGCGCAGGATCAGGCCCGTCGAGGAGTGGATGCGGTCCTTGGGCACGACCAGGTGGATGCCCTTGGAGGCGCGGACGTGGAACTGCCCGCGCTCGGCGATCAGCGCCTGGGTGTCGTCCGTCCACACCCCGGTCGCGTTCACGACCTGCTTGGCGCGGATCTCGTACTCCCCGCCGGCCTCCTCGTCCCGCACCCGCGCGCCGACGACCCGCTCGCCCTCGCGCAGGAAACCGACGACCCGGGCCCGGGACGCGACCTGCGCGCCGTACGTCGCCGCCGTACGGACCAGGGTCGCCACGTACCGCGCGTCGTCCATCTGCGCGTCGTAATACTGCAACGCCCCCACCAGGGCCTCCTTCTTGAGGCAGGGCGCCACCCGCAGCGCGTGCCGGCGGGAGAGGTGACGGTGTGTCGACAGGCCCCTGCCGTGCCCGGACGACACGGACATCGCGTCGTACAGCGCGACGCCCGAGCCCGCGTACAGCCGCTCCCAGCCTTTGTGCCGCAACGGGTAGAGGAAAGCCACCGGCTTGACGAGGTGGGGCGCCAGCTTCTCCAGCAGCAGGCCGCGCTCCTTGAGCGCTTCCCGTACGAGGCCGAAGTCGAGCATCTCCAGATAGCGCAGGCCGCCGTGGATCAGTTTGCTCGACCGGCTGGAGGTGCCGGACGCCCAGTCGCGGGCCTCGACGAGGCCGGTCGACAGACCGCGGGTCGCCGCGTCCAGCGCGGTCCCCGCTCCGACCACCCCGGCGCCCACCACCAGTACGTCCAGCTCGCGTTCGGCCATCGTCGCGAGCGCCTGGGCGCGCTCCGCAGGTCCCAGTGTCGCTGTTCTCACCGCTGCCTCCCGTCGTCCCCCGCGTGGTCGGACCGCGCGCCCGGCCGTACCGGGCCCACAGATCGATTCTGTCCGCAGACCAGGACTTCAGCCACCGCCTGTGGACAACACCGGCCGACGCCCGCGCGGCTCCCCGGAAAACCCGGCACTCCCGGGCCCCGCAATGCCGCATATCGGTCATATTTACGCCTAGTCTGACAGTGCGCCTGCCCGTTCTGTCCACACGGGTTGCGTTCACTGTCCACTCCGGTTAAGGGAAGGGCGGCCACCGCCATGCCCGCAGATCTCGCCGTCATCGGACTCGGCCATCTCGGCCTGCCCCTCGCCCAGGCCGCCGTAGCCGCCGGGATCGACACCATCGGCTACGACACCGACCCCACGCCCGTCGCGCGGCTCGCGGCGGGCCACCCCCCGGTCGAGGGCTCGCTGAGCGCCTCCGACATCCGCCGGATGCTCTCGGGGGGCTTCCGGCCGACCACCAACCCGACCGAGCTGGGCCGGGTCCGTACCGCCGTCATCTGCGCGCCCACCCCCCTCGGGGCGGACCGCACCCCGGACCTCACCGCCATCGGCGACGCGGCCCGCGCCCTGGCGCCCCGGCTGCGCCCGAACACCACCGTGCTGCTGGAGTCCCCCGCCGCACCCGGCACGACGGAGGGCTTCCTGCGCTCCGTCCTGGAAGAGGGCTCGGGGCTCCGCGCCGGACGGGACTTCCACCTCGCGTACTCCCCCGGCCGCCTCGACCCGGGCAACCGCACCCACGGCTACGCCAACACACCCAAGGTCATCGGCGGCCTCACCCCCGCGTGCACGGAATCGGCCGCCGCCTTCTACGGACGCCTCACCGACAAGGTCGTCCGGGCGCGCGGTCCGCGCGAGGCCGAGACCGTCAAACTCCTCGAAACGAACTTCCGGCACGTCAACATCGCACTGGTCAACGAGATGGCCGTGCTCTGCCACGACCTCGGCGTCGACCTCTGGGACGTCATCCGCTGCGCCGAGACCAAGCCCTTCGGCTTCCAGGCGTTCCGCCCGGGACCCGGGGTCGGCGGCCACGGCGTGCCGATGGACCCCAGCTACCTCCCGCACGCGGGCCGCACCCCCGGCCACCCCCTGCGGATGGTGGGCCTGGCCCAGGAGATCAACACACGCATGCCGCAGTACGTCATCCAGCGCTCGGCCACCCTCCTGAACGAACACGGCAAGTCCGCGCGCGGCGCGCGCGTGCTGCTCCTGGGCGTCACCTACAAGCCGGACCTGGCCGACCAGGAGAGCTCACCGGCCACCGAGATCGCCTGCCGCCTGATGGACCTGGGCGCGGCGGTCAGCTACCACGACCCGTACGTCCCCGACTGGCGCGTCCGCGACGTCCCGGTCCCCCGCGCGGACTCGCTCTACGAGGCAGCTGCCAACGCGGACCTGACGGTCCTGCTCCAGCACCACCGCACGTACGACCTCCAGGGCCTCGCGGTGAAGGCGCAACTGCTCCTGGACACCCGGGGGGCGAGCCCTGCGGGGGCGGCGTACCGGCTGTGAGCGGGGTGGCGGCCCGACCCCGCGACGTAAAACAATTGTTGCACAAATGCTTCGCCGGGCGGTAAAGTCGACAGCATGGCAGCGACCATAGGGTTCCGGCCGACAGACGAAGACGAACGCATCATCCGTACCGCGATGCGCGAAGGTGAGCGCACCAGCGACGTCATCCGCCGCGCGCTGCGCCTCCTGGAGCGGGAAGCGTGGCTCACCCAGGCGCAGGCCGACGCCGAGCGGCTGTCCGACGAGGACGTCTCCGACGAGAACGCCTGGTGATCCGGGGCGCCGTGTACCGGGTGGACCTGGGCAACGCCAAGCGTGGCCACGAGCAGCGCGGCAGGCGGTACGGCCTGGTCCTCAGCCCGAGCGCCATGCCCTGGAGCGTGGCCACCATCGTCCCGACCTCGACCAGTGCCCAACCCGCGGTCTTCCGCCCGGAGCTGGACATCGCGGGCACGTTGACCCGCTTCCTCGTCGACCAGATCCGTACGATCGACGTCAGCTTCCTCCACGGCGACCCCGTGCGTTACCTGGACAGGTACGAACTGGCCCAGGTGGAGCACGCGGTGAGCCACTACCTCGGTATCTGACTCCCGCGCGGGGCCCGTTCGCGGCGCGCCCGGCCCCCGCGCGGGAACGGGGTCAACGGCGGTGCTGGGAGTCCCCCACCGCCACCTCGACCCGCTGGAACTCCTTGAGTTCGCTGTACCCCGTCGTCGCCATCGCCCGCTTCAGCGCGCCGAAGAAGTTCATCGAACCGTCCGGGCTGTGCGAGGGGCCCGTCAGGACCTCCTCCGTACTGCCGACGATCCCCAGGTCCACCAGCTTGCCGCGCGGCACGTCCTCGTGGACCGCCTCCATGCCCCAGTGGTGGCCCTTGCCCGGCGCGTCCGACGCCCGCGCCAGCGGGGAGCCGATCATCACCGAGTCCGCGCCGCACGCGATCGCCTTGGGCAGGTCGCCGGACCAGCCGACCCCGCCGTCCGCGATGACGTGCACGTACCGGCCGCCGGACTCGTCCATGTAGTCCCGCCGCGCCGCCGCGACGTCCGCCACGGCCGTCGCCATCGGGACCTGGATGCCCAGCACGTTACGGGTGGTGTGCGCGGCGCCGCCGCCGAAGCCGACCAGCACGCCCGCCGCGCCCGTACGCATCAGGTGGAGCGCCGCCGTGTACGTGGCGCAGCCGCCGACGATGACCGGGACGTCCAGCTCGTAGATGAACTGCTTGAGGTTCAGCGGCTCGGCCGCTCCCGAGACGTGCTCGGCGGAGACCGTCGTCCCGCGGATGACGAAGATGTCGACCCCGGCGTCCACCACGGCCTTGGAGAACTGCGCGGTGCGCTGCGGCGAGAGCGCGGCGGCCGTGACCACCCCGGAGTCCCGCACCTCCTTGATGCGCCGGCCGATCAGCTCTTCCTTGATCGGCTCCGCGTAGATCTCCTGGAGGCGGCGGTTCGCGGTCGCCTCCTCCAGCTCCGCGATCTCGTCGAGCAGCGGCTGCGGGTCCTCGTAACGGGTCCACAGGCCTTCCAGGTTGAGCACCCCCAGGCCGCCCATCTCACCGATCCGGATCGCCGTCGCCGGGGAGACGATGGAGTCCATCGGAGCGGCCAGGAACGGCAGCTCGAACCGGTAGGCGTCGATCTGCCAGGCGATCGAGACCTCCTTCGGGTCCCGGGTGCGCCGGCTCGGGACGACGGCGATGTCGTCGAACGCGTACGCCCTGCGGCCGCGCTTGCCGCGCCCGATCTCGATCTCAGTCACGATGTGTGGCCTTTCCCTCTACGTCTGCCGGTCCAGTATCCCCGACGCACCCGTGAGGGGCGGGTCCGGAACCGGACCCGCCCCTCAGGGACACGCGCAATGATCAGTGCTGGTTGTAGTTCGGCGCCTCGACGGTCATCTGGATGTCGTGCGGATGGCTCTCCTTGAGGCCCGCCGCGGTGATCCGTACGAACCGGCCCTTGTGCTCCATCTCGTCGATGGACGCCGCGCCCACGTACCCCATGGTCTGCCGCAGTCCGCCGATCAGCTGGTGCAGCACCGCGCCCAGCGGGCCGCGGAACGGCACCTGGCCCTCGATGCCCTCGGGCACCAGCTTGTCGTCCGCCGACACGTCGCCCTGGAAGTAGCGGTCCTTCGAGTACGAACGGCCCTGGCCGCGCGACTGCATCGCACCGAGCGACCCCATCCCGCGGTACGACTTGAACTGCTTGCCGTTGATGAACTGGAGCTCGCCCGGGGACTCCTCGCAGCCCGCGAGCAGGCTGCCCAGCATGACGGTGGACGCGCCGGCGGCCAGCGCCTTGCCGATGTCGCCCGAGTACTGGAGGCCGCCGTCGCCGATGACCGGGATGCCCGCCGCGCGGCAGACCACCGCGGCCTCGTAGATCGCCGTGACCTGCGGGACGCCGATGCCGGCGACCACGCGGGTCGTACAGATCGAACCGGGGCCCACGCCGACCTTGACGCCGTCCACACCCGCGTCGATCAGCGCCTGCGCGCCGTCACGGGTGGCGACGTTCCCGCCGATGACGTCCACCGGGACGCTCGACTTGATCTTGGACATCCAGCTGAGCGCGTTGCTGTTGTGGCCGTGGGAGGTGTCCACGACCAGGAAGTCGACCCCGGCCGCGACCAGCGCCTGCGAGCGCTCCAGCGCCTCGGGGCTGGCGCCGACGGCGGCGCCGACCAGCAGCCGGCCCTCGCCGTCCTTCGCCGCGTTCGGGTACTTCTCGGCCTTGACGAAGTCCTTGACCGTGATGAGGCCCTTGAGGATGCCCGCGTCGTCGACCAGCGGCAGCTTCTCGATCTTGTGGCGCCGCAGCAGGTGCATGGCGTCCACGCCGGAGATGCCGACCTTGCCTGTGACGAGCGGCATGGGGGTCATGACCTCGCGCACCTGGCGGCCGCGGTCCGACTCGAACGCCATGTCGCGGTTGGTGACGATGCCGAGCAGCTTGCCCGCGCGGTCGGTGACCGGGACGCCGCTGATCCGGAACTTGGCGCAGAGCTGGTCGGCCTCGGCCAGCGTCGCGTCGGGGTGCACCGTGATGGGGTCGGTGACCATCCCGGACTCGGAGCGCTTGACCAGGTCGACCTGGTTGGCCTGGTCGGCGATGGACAGGTTGCGGTGCAGCACGCCGACGCCGCCCTGCCGCGCCATGGCGATCGCCATGCGGGCCTCGGTGACCTTGTCCATCGCGGCGGAGAGCAGCGGGATGTTCACGCGGACGTTGCGGGAGACCAGGGACGAGGTGTCCACCTGGTTCGGCAGGACCTCCGAGGCGCCCGGCAGCAGCAGCACGTCGTCGTATGTCAGCCCGAGCGTCGCGAATTTCTCAGGCACTCCGTCGACGTATGCAGTCATGACACCTTCCCCAGATGGCTTGATCGGTGCGGATGTCCATGCTAACGGGCCGCGCGGACGTCTCATTCCACGGCCACCGCCCGCTCACCGTTCCGCCGGCCCGCGCGGTCACTGTCGCGCTCACTGTTCCGCCAGCGCGCGCAGTCTGCTCAGGGCGCGGTGCTGGGCGACCCGCACCGCGCCCGGGGACATCCCGAGCATCTGGCCGGTCTCCTCGGCGGTCAGTCCGACCGCCACCCGCAGGACGAGCAGCTCGCGCTGGTTCTCCGGGAGGTTGGCCAGGAGTTTCTTGGCCCATTCGGCGTCACTGCTGAGCAGCGCCCGCTCCTCCGGCCCGAGCGAGTCGTCGGGACGCTCGGGCATCTCGTCGGACGGTACGGCCGTGGATCCCGGGTGCCGCATGGCGGCCCGCTGGAGATCGGCGACCTTGTGCCCGGCGATCGCGAAGACGAACGCCTCGAAGGGGCGGCCGGTGTCGCGGTAGCGCGGCAGGGCCATCAGGACCGCGACGCAGACTTCCTGCGCGAGGTCTTCGGTGAAATGACGGGCGTCGCCCGGCAGCCGGCTCAGCCGCGTACGGCAGTAGCGCAGCGCGAGCGGGTGGACGCGGGCCAGGAGATCATGCGTGGCCTGCTCGTCGCCGTCGACAGCACGATGAACGAGCGCACCGATCACCGTGGTCTCGTCATCGCGCATCGGTCCATGGTGCCTTGACGGCTCCTGATCAGTGGCACCGCGTCCGTAGTTGTGCACCGAAGCGTTATGAGCAGGTGCGGCAGAACTCATCCCCTGCGCCCTCCCCTCGCGCTCGTCCGACTCGTCCCCGAGGAACTCCACATCTTCAAGGATGCGGCATGGCGCGGGAAACGGTGGCGTACGGCCGTACGTTGCCCCGCCCGCACCGGGCTTGTCGCCCGTAAGGGCCCTGTCCACGAGGGGGTGGCGCCTCCTAGGACACGTCTTCGAGGACACGTCCTAGGAGGAGGCGTTCTAGCGCACCAGACCCCAGCGGAAGCCGAGGGCGACCGCGTGGGCGCGGTCCGAGGCGCCGAGCTTCTTGAAGAGCCGGCGCGCGTGCGTCTTGACCGTGTCCTCGGAGAGGAACAGCTCACGCCCGATCTCCGCGTTGGACCGGCCGTGGCTCATGCCTTCGAGCACCTGGATCTCGCGCGCGGTGAGCGTGGGCGCGGCGCCCATCTCGGCCGAGCGGAGCCGACGCGGCGCGAGGCGCCAGGTCGGGTCCGCGAGCGCCTGGGTGACCGTCGCGCGCAACTCGGCGCGCGAGGCGTCCTTGTGCAGGTACCCCCGGGCACCCGCGGCGACCGCGAGCGCGACCCCGTCCAGGTCTTCCGCGACCGTGAGCATGATGATCCGCGCGCCCGGGTCGGCGGACAGGAGCCGGCGGACCGTCTCGACACCCCCGAGACCGGGCATCCGGACATCCATCAGGATCAGGTCCGACCGATCGGCGCCCCAGCGGCGGAGGACTTCCTCGCCGTTGGCCGCGGTCGTCACGCGCTCGACGCCGGGCACGGTCGCGACCGCGCGGCGGAGCGCCTCTCGGGCAAGCGGGGAGTCGTCGCAGACGAGGACGGATGTCATGACCGTCCTCCGCAGCTGATGCGCGTCACCTTGGGCCTCCAGGCTGAGTACATATCGTCACCTGTGCGATTGACGCTCTCGGACATGTGCCCGATCGCTCGTTCTCTCAACCGCCTCGCACATTCAACGATGGTCACTCGAAAGAGTTACGGGTCGGACGACCGACTTCGACACTCCCTGTGAGGACTCGCGCACGCGACAGAGCGGCCCTGACCGCCTGGCGTTCATCCCTACCTATGCCCCATTTAGCGGCTTTTCTTCACTTTTGACGGTGTCTGACGCTAGATTCACCATGAGTCATATTTACATCTACTTAGATAGTAGATGTACGGTCGTGATGAGATCGGAAGATCGGCCCGTATCCGCTTCAGTACGGTTTCAAGGGGACATGAGCAATGGCAGATTTCTCCCGCCTTCCCGGACCGAACGCAGATCTGTGGGACTGGCAGCTCCTCGCGGCCTGTCGCGGCGTCGACAGCTCGCTCTTCTTCCACCCGGAGGGGGAAAGGGGCGCGGCGCGAAGCGCGCGTGAGAACTCGGCGAAAGAGGTGTGCATGAGGTGCCCGGTCCGCGCGGAGTGCGCGGCGCACGCACTGGCGGTGCGGGAGCCGTACGGCGTGTGGGGCGGGCTGACGGAGGATGAGCGCGAGGAGCTGATGGGGCGGGCGCGCACCCGGCTCGTCTCGGCGTCGCCCTCACCCCACGGCGCGAACAACCATCACGGAAACCCCGACCAGCACGACCACCGCAACCATCACGACCACCACGACCGCCACGCCGAGGACTGACCGTCGCGCCCTGACATCGAAGAAACGTTCCTGCGCGTGACCCCGGGCGCACCCCGGTCCGGCAGCGCGAACCGCGGCCCCGGGGCGCGCGGCGCCCGCGCCGCGCCTCAGCGAGCCGCCGCCAGGACCAACTGGTCCAGCGTGGCGGCGACGGTCGGTACGTGCGCGAGGTCCGGCAGGGTGAGCGCGACGACCTCCCGCTCGACGGCCGGCTCCAGCGCGAGCGTCCTGACGCCTTCCGTACGGACCGACCGCAGCGCCAGCTCCGGCAGCACGGCCACGCCCAGACCCGCCGCGACCAGGCCGATCACGGCCGGGTAGTCGTCGGTGGCGAAGTCGATCCTGGGCGTGAACCCGGCCCTCGCGCAGGCGTCGACGAGCTGCTCCCGGCAGCGCGGGCAGCCCGCGATCCACGGCTCGCCGGCCAGATCGCCGAGCGAGACGGACGCGGCGCCCGCCAGCGGATGCCCCTCGGGGACCACGCCGACCAGCCGGTCCACCAGCAACGGCTTCACGACCAGGTCGTCCCACTCCGCGGCGGAGCCGCCGTACCGGAATGCCAGTGCCACCTCGCAGTCACCGTCCCTGAGCAGGCCCGCCGAGCGCGGCGGCTCGGCCTCCACGAGGGAGACGCGGGTGCCGGGGTGGGCGGCGCGCAGCGCGGCCAGGGCCGCGGGGACCAGCGTGGAACTGCCGCTGGGGAACGAGGCGAGCCTGACCCGGCCGGCCCGCAGCCCCACGATGGCCGCGATCTCCTCCTCGGCGGCGGTGAGCCCGGCGAGGATGCCCGTCGCGTGCCGTACGAGCACGTCGCCGGCCTGGGTGAGGCGCGTCTCACGGCCGGCGCGGACGATCAGCGGAGTGCCGGCGGACGCTTCGAGCGCCTTCATCTGCTGGCTGACCGCCGGCTGGGTGCATCCCAGTGCCCGCGCGGCCGCGGAGAAGGAACCGGTGGTGGCCACGGTGCGCAGCACACGGAGATGGCGGGCTTCGATCATGTGGCGACTATAAGACACCCTTGGGGTTTTCGCGGGTTAAAGGGTAGAACCTTTGAGGCGGGTCCGGTTAGCTTGCATGCATGAAGCTTCTGACCGTCAACGCGGGGCGACCGAAAGCCGTGGAGTACAGCGACGCGGCGGGCGGTGTCACGGGCATCGACAAGCGGCCGGTCGAGGGTCCCGTGCGGGTGGCGGATCCGGGACCGAAGGGGGTGGGCGCGAGCGGGGTGGGGGGTGACACGGTCTGCGACCTGCGTCATCACGGCGGTTCCGACCAGGCGGTGTACGCGTTCGCGAGGGAGGACCTGGATTTCTGGGAGCGGGAGCTGGGGCGCCCGCTGAGCAACGGGGTGTTCGGGGAGAACCTGACCACCTCGGGGATCGACGTCAGGAACGCGCTGATCGGCGAGCGCTGGCGGATCGGTCCCGATCTGGTGCTGGAGGCGACGAGCGGCCGGATCCCGTGTCGTACGTTCCAGGCCTGGCTCGGCGAGGACGGGTGGATGAAGCGCTTCACCCACCAGGCCGTCACGGGCGCCTATCTGCGGGTGATCACCCCGGGCGAGATCCGCGCGGGCGACCCGATCGAGATCGTGCACCGGCCGGCGCACGACGTGACGGTGACGCTGGTCTTCCGGGCCGTGACCCTGGAGCGGGAGCTGCTGCCGCGGATCCTCGCCGCCGGCGAGGCGCTGCACGCGGAGAAGTTGAGGATCGCTCAAGCGTACGTCGAGAAATACGGGAGGATCGGTCGCCCCGCGGCCGGGGAGGAGCACACGGAAGTACGCGCGGAGGAGGGCGGACAGACTCCCGGGAGGGACGACGCCGCTCTCGCCAACCAGCCCTGACCTGCGGCTTGTTGGACGCGGTCGCACCGGTATACCTGATGCGTAGGGGATGCCCCTGAGAGGGGTACGGGGCCCCTCGGGGGTGGCTGAGGGTGGCCCCCGATGGCCCGTGGCGGCGCCCGCCGGGACGCTCGTCGCATGTCCGGTCTCAAGCGTGTCCTCATCATTCTGACGTCCGTCGCGTTTGTCCTCGCCCTGGCGCTGGGCGGCGGCGCCGCGTGGTTCTACTCCAGCGCCAAGGTGTCCACGGTCGGCCGTGGCGGCTTCCGCAACCAGCTGGCGGTCCCCCCGCTCGCCGGATCCACCGTCGCGGCGGACGGCACCCGCGTCTTCGACCTGCGGATGCGGGCCGGTACGACGGAGTTCAAGGACGGGCAGAAGACTCCTACCTGGGGCTTCAACGGGAGTTACCTCGGGCCGACGCTGCGGGCCGAGCGCGGTGAGAAGGTACGGGTCCGGGTGACCAACACGCTGGACGAGACGTCCAACGTGCACTGGCACGGGATGGACCTGCCCGCCCGGATGGACGGGGGCCCGCACCAGATGGTCGCGCCGGGGAAGACCTGGTCGCCGCAGTGGACGGTCGACCAGCCGGCCGCGACGCTCTGGTACCACCCGCACCCGCACGGCGAGACCGAGGACCACGTCCAGCGGGGCCTGGCGGGGATGTTCATCCTCGACGACCAGAAGTCCCGCACCCTCGCCCTGCCCAAGAGATACGGCGTGGACGATCTGCCGGTCATCGTGCAGGACGTGAAGTTCGACGGGGCCCGGTTCGACCACGGGCATGGAGTGGCCCAGAGCGTCGGGTTCCTCGGCGACCGGACGATGGTGAACGGGACGCTCGACCCGTACCGCGTGGTGGGGGACGAGCAGGTGCGGCTCCGGCTGCTCAACGCGTCGACCGCGCGGACGTACAACTTCGGCTTCGACGACAGCCGGGCGTTCTCGCTCATCGGCACCGACGGCGGCCTGCTGGAGCAGCCGGCGCGGATGGACCGGATCCAGCTGTCACCGGGCGAGCGGGCCGAGATCGTGGTGCGCGTGCGGCCGGGCGAGCGGACGGTCCTGCGCAGCTTCCCCCTCGATGTCGGCATGGACTTCGTCAACCAGCGCTTCAACGGCGGCGACGACACCTTCGACATCCTGGAACTGCGGGCCAAGTCCCGGCTGCGCCCGTCGCCGGCACTCCCCGCGAAGCTCGGGAAGCTGGAGGTGCCGGACGGCAAGGACGCGGTGCGCGGGCGGTTCTTCGACCTCAAGCTCTCCGGGATCAACGGCCGGCGGATGTCGATGGGCCGGATCGACGAGACGGTCACACGCGGCACGACGGAGACCTGGACGGTACGGAACACGAACGGGATGCCGCACAACTTCCATGTCCACGGCGTGCAGTTCAGGGTGCTCAGCGTGAACGGGCGGGCGCCGGAACCGGCGCTGCGCGGGGCGAAGGACACCGTGTTCGTCCCGAACGGCACCACGGTGAAGCTGGCGATGCGCTTCGAAGGACCGGCCGATCCACATGCGCCGTACATGTTCCACTGCCATCTCCTCCTGCACGAGGACCGGGGAATGATGGGCCAGTTCGTCGTCGTGGAGAAGGGGCAGAAGGCGGGCCGTCCACCCCTGGAACACACCCATCAGGGCCACTGACCCAGGCGCTAACGTGCCGCCTATGACGACTGCTTTGATTACGGGCGCGACGGCGGGGATCGGTGCCGCCTTCGCGCGGCGGCTGGCGGCGGACGGACACAACCTGGTACTGGTGGCGCGCGACAAGGAGCGTCTGCGCGAACACGCCACCGAACTGCACGACCGGCACGGCATCGAGGCGGAGGTGCTGAGCGCGGACCTCTCCACCGACAGCGGGATCGAGGCGGTCGAGATGCGGCTGTCGGACCTCAGGCAGCCGGTCGATCTCCTCGTGAACAACGCGGGCTTCGCCAACAAGGGACCCTTCCTGGAGGTCCCGGTGTCCGATGAACTGGTCATGCTGAAAGTGCACATCGAGGCGGTGCTGCGGCTCACGTCGGTGGCGGTCACCGGCATGAAGGCGCGCGGCCGGGGCGCGGTGGTCAACGTGGCGTCGGTGGCGGCGTTCGTGCCCCGGGGGACGTACGGCGCGTCGAAGGCCTGGGTCGTGCAGTTCAGCCAGGGGCTGGCCCGGGAGCTGGTGGGGTCGGGGGTACGGGTGATGGCGCTGTGCCCCGGCTTCGTACGGACCGAGTTCCACGAGCGGGCCGGGCTGGGCACGCAGCGGATCCCCGACTGGATGTGGCTCGACGCGGACAAACTGGTGACGGCCGCGCTGGGGGACCTGGCCCGCGGCAAGGCCGTGTCCATCCCGGACCCGCGCTACAAGGCCCTGATGGGGGCGGTGAAGCTGGCCCCGCGCGGGCTGCTGAGCGGCCTCACGTCGAAGACCGGGCGCAAGTACGGCCCGCAGTAGCAGCACCGGACCGCACCTCGCCCTGAGCGAATGATCGAATGTCCCGCCGTTCGATCGTACGCATTAGGGTCGGTGGTCCGGGAAGCACCCGTGCCCGGGTCGCCGTACTTGCGAGGGGGCCGTCACCGTGCGCGAAGGTGCCGCTGAACGTCATGACCGACTGCTGAATCTGGTCCGCGAGCGCGGCACGGTCCGGGTGTCCGACCTCGCCGACCGGCTCGGCGTGTCCCCCGTGACGGCGCGCCGGGACGCGGAGGCGCTGGCCGCCCGGGGGCTGCTCGACCGGGTGCACGGTTCGGTCTCCTGGCCGGAGCGGCAGGGCCCGGCGGGGATCGCGCCGGGCGGCGGCGGTCCGGTCATCGGCCTGCTCGCGCCCGCGGCCGCGTACTACTTCGCCGAGGTGATCCGCGGCGCCCACGAGGCCGCCGCCCGGCTCGGCGCCCGGCTGATCCTGCGGGTCTCCGACTACCGGCCCGAGGACGACGCCGCGCACGCGGCCGGGCTGCTGGCGGCCGGCGCGGAGGGGCTGCTGCTCGCCCCCAGCTGGACCGAGCCCGGCCACCCCGACACGTACAGCGAGTGGATCGCCCGGCTGCAGGTGGCGACCGTGCTGGTGGAACGGCGCGGCGCCCCGGGCGGGCCGCTGGCCGCCCTGGACCGGGTCTGCTCCGACCACGCGCACGGCGTCCTGATCGCCGTACGGCACCTGGTGGGTCTCGGGCACCGGACCCCGCTGCTGGTGGCGCGGCGGGACAGCCCGACGGCGACGGCGGTACGGGCCGGATACGTGCAGGCGCTCGATGTCCTCGGGCTGACCGCGCCCGGGCCCGTGATCGACTCGACGTCGGCGGAGCGCGATCCGCAGGTCTTCGAGCGGGCCGCGCGGGCCGTCCGCGCGGCCGTGCGCGACGGCGGGGCGACGGCCGCCCTGATGCACAACGACGAGGACGCGATCCGCATGGTCCGGCGCCTCGCCGAGCTGGGCGTACGGGTCCCCGAGGACCTCGCCCTCATCACGTACGACGACGAGGTGGCCGCCCTCGCGGACACCCCGCTCACCGCGGTCGCCCCGCCGAAGCGCGAGGTGGGGCGGTGTGCGGCGGAGCTGCTCGTGGAACGGCTGACGTCGGCCGGCGGGGGCGCGGACGAACCGCGCCGCCATGTGGAGCTGCTGCCGCGCCTGCGGGTGCGCTCCTCCACCTGATCGCCGGCCCCCCACCCTCCACCTTTCGATCATTTTTCGATCAATCAATCTTTCGCTCTTGACTTCGCTCACGCCGGATCGAAGTATCACGGCCACCGCCTGTCCCCCGTACGTACAGGAGCCGCGCCGTGAGTCGCAGTTGGTCCCGTTCTCTCCATGCCTGCGTCGGCGCCGCCACCGCGCTGGCCGCTCTCGCCGCCCTCACGGCGTGCGGCGGCGGCGCCGACGCACCCGCGGAAGGCACCGCGGAACATCCCGTCACCGTCACGTTCTGGGCCTGGACCAAGGGGTCCCAGGAGGTGGTGGACGCGTTCAACGCCTCGCACGACACGATCAAGGTGAAGTTCGAGGAGATCCCCTCCGGCGGCAACGGCGGCTATCCCAAGATCGCCAACGCCGTGAAGGCCGGGATCGCCCCCGACCTGCTCTCCATCGAGTACCCGATGCTGTCTCAGTTCGTGAGCCAGGGCTCGCTCCAGGACCTGAGCGGCTATCTGACGGACGACATCAAGAAGAAGTTCCTGCCGCAGACCATCAAGCTGACCACGCTGGGCGGCAAGAACTGGGCCGTCCCGTTCGACGCGTCCCCGCAGGTCTTCTACTACCGCAAGGACTTCTTCGAGAAGCACCACCTCACGCCGCCGCGCACCTGGGACGAGTTCCGTACCGCCGCCGCGCAGGTCAGGAAGGCGGCCCCGGACACCAGGATCGCCAGCTTCTTCCCCGACGACCCGACCTTCTTCCAGGCAATGGCCTGGCAGGCCGGCGCGCGGTGGTTCACGACCGACACGGCCAGGAACGCCTGGCAGGTCGACACCACGGACCCGGCCACCCTCAAGACGGCGGAGTACTGGCAGGGGCTCATCGACGACGACCTGGTCAACACCTCTTCCTCGTTCAGCCCGGAGTGGACCAGCGGCCTCAAGCAGGGCACGCTCGTCGGCTACCTCGGCGCGTCCTGGAGCGCGGGCGTGCTCGCCGGCATCGTGCCCGAGGAGAAGGGCAAGTGGGCGGCTGCGCCCGTGCCCAGCTGGGACGCGGCGCAGACGGCCAGCGGAATGATCCAGGGCTCCACCTTCGCCGTGAGCGAGAACAGCCACAAGAAGGCGGCGGCCGTCGAGTTCGCCCTCTGGATGGCCACCTCCGAGGCGGGCATCAAGGCCAGGATCGGCGCGAGCACCTCCACCGCCCTGCCCGCCTCCCCCGCGATGGTCCCCGTCGCCCAAAAAGCCATCGACACCAGCTTCTTCGGCGGCCAGGACCTGTACGCCCTCTACCTCCAGGCCGGCAGGTCGATCAAGCCGGACTGGATCTGGGGCCCGAGCACCGGCGCCACCAACTCCGCGCTGGGCGACCAGCTCCGCGAAGCCGTCGGCGGCGGCTCCACCCTCTCCCGCGCCGTCAGAACAGCCCAGGACGCCACCGTCGCCGATCTCAAGAAGCGCGGTCTGAACGTCGAGGACGCCTCATGACCACCAAGATCCAGACCGAACGCGGCTCCTCCACCCGCACCGGCGTGGCCGCCACCGTCCTGCTCACCCCGTTCTTCGCCCTGTTCACCGTGGCGATGGTCATACCCGTCGGCTACGCCCTCTGGCTCAGCCTGTTCACCGAGAAGGCGTCGGGCCTCGGCTTCGACGGACCCCGTACCGTCTTCCACGGCCTCGGCAACTACACGGAAGCCCTGGGTGACCAGGCGTTCCGCGACGGTTTCTGGGTGCTGCTCGGGTACTGCGCCTTCTACATCCCCCTGATGGTCGGCGGCGCGCTGATCCTCTCCCTGCTCCTCGATACGGCCCTGGCCCGCGCCCGCCGCTTCTTCCAGCTGGCGCTCTTCCTGCCGCACGCCATCCCCGGCCTGATCGCCGCCCTGATCTGGATCTACCTCTACACCCCGGGGCTCAGCCCGGTCATCAACGCCATGGACGCCGGCGGATTCGGCTTCGACTTCCTGTCCACCGACGGCGTCCTGCCCTCGGTGGTCAACATCGCGCTGTGGGAGTGGCTCGGCTACAACGTCGTCATCTTCTACGCCTCCCTCCAGGCCATCGACCGCTCGCTGCTCGAAGCCGCGACCGTGGACGGCGCCGGACAGTGGCGGCTCGCGTTCAGCATCAAGTTCCCCCTGATCCGCTCCTCGCTGGCGCTGGTGCTGCTCTTCACGATCATCGGGTCGCTCCAGCTCTTCACCGAGCCGCTGATCCTCAGCCGCTCCGGCGCGTCCGTGCCCAGCACCTGGACGCCCAACATGTACGCCTACAGCGCGGCGTTCCAGCGCAACGACTACGGCCTGGCCGCCGCCGCGTCCGTCCTCATCGCCCTCGTGGCCGCCGCGCTCTCCTTCGGCGTCACCCGATTCTCCAACCGGAAGGAGGCACGGGCAGCATGACGTCCCCCCCTGTGACCAACACGGCCAACACGGCCAACGCGGCCGACCCGACCGACCCCGCCACCCCCCTCGCCCCCGCGCGCCGCGGGACCCCCGGCCGGGCCCCCGTCCGCGCGGCCGGCCGGGCGGGCACCAGCCGGTGGCTGTCCAGGTCCGCCGTCAACGGCGTGCTCGTCCTGGCCGCCGCGTACACCCTCTTCCCCCTGATCTGGCTGGTCACGGCCGCCACCAAGGACGCCGGCAACCTGCTCGGCGGCGACGTCTTCTCCTTCCAGGGCTTCCACCTCGGCCAGAACCTCTCCGACCTGACGACCTACCAGGACGGCATCTACTTCCGGTGGTACGGCAACTCGCTGCTCTACGCGGGAGTCGGCGCCCTCGGCTGCTCGCTGGTGAGCGTCGCCGCCGGTTACGCCTTCGACAAATACCGCTTCCGGGGCAAGGAGAAGCTGTTCGCCGTCGTCCTGCTCGGCGTGCTGCTGCCCTCCACGGCCCTGTCCCTCCCCCTGTACCTGCTGGCCGTGAAGACCCACACCGTCAACACCTACTGGTCCGTGCTGATCCCCGTACTGGTCAACCCGTTCGGCGTCTACCTGTCCCGGATCTTCAGCGCCGGCTATATCCCGAACGAGGCACTGGAGGCGGCCAGGATCGACGGCGCGAGCGAGCTGCGCGCCTTCTGGTCGATCGGTCTGCGCATGATCATGCCGGGCTTCGTGACCGTCTTCCTCTTCCAGTTCACCGCCGTATGGAACAACTTCTTCCTCCCCCTCGTGATGCTCTCGGACAAAAACCTCTATCCGCTGAGCCTGGGCCTCTACAACTGGCACAGCAACGCGAACGCGACCCCGGACTTCTATCCGATGGTCGTGACCGGTTCACTCCTCGCCGTCACTCCGCTGATCATCGCGTTCGTCACCCTCCAACGGCACTGGAAGGCCGGCCTCACGGCCGGCAGCGTCAAATAGCCGCCCCCCGAGCGCGACCTGGGTAAGAGCGAGCGAGACCCGAGTGAGTCCCAGCGACACCCGAGGAGCTTGAGTTCCACCATGCCAGCCACCACTGACAATCGCCCCGCGGCCCTGCTCTCCATGGGCCCCGGCATCGCCGAGCGGCTGTTCACCGACGACCACAGGACCCGGCTGACCGGCCTCGTCCGTACGGATACCGCCCTGATCGCCCATCAGCTGTCCGACCCGGCGCCCGCCGTGGCCGCCGCCCTCGCCGACGCCGAACTGCTCGTCACCTGCTGGGGAGCGCCCCCGCTCACCGCCGACGTCCTCGACGCCGCACCCCGCCTGCGGGCCGTCGTCCACGCGGCGGGTTCCGTCAAGCACCACATCACCGACGCCTGCTGGGAGCGCGGCATCGCCGTCACCTCGGCCGCCGCCGCGAACGCCCGCCCCGTCGCCGAGTACACGCTCGCCGCGATCCTCTTCGCGGGCAAGAACGTCCTCGGCTCCGCCCAGCGCTACCGGAACCTGCGCACCCACCACGACTGGCGGGAGGAACTGGACAGCGCGGGCAACTACCGCCGTACGGTCGGCATCGTCGGCGCCTCCCGCATCGGCCGCCGTGTCATCGAGCTGCTGCGCCCCTTCGACCTGGACGTCCTGCTGTACGACCCGTACGTCGAGCCGGCCGAGGCCGCCGCGCTCGGCGCGGTCCTCGTCACCCTGGACGACCTGTGCGCGCGCAGCCACGTCGTGTCGGTCCACGCCCCGCAGCTCCCCGCCACGGACCGCATGATCGGCGCCGCTCAGCTGGCCGCGATGGCGGACGGTTCGACGCTGGTCAACACCTCACGCGGATCGCTCGTCGACGAGGACGCGCTGCTGCCGGAGCTGGTGGCGGGCCGCCTCCACGCCGTACTGGACGTGACGGAGCCCGAACTGCCGCCCGTCGACTCGCCGCTGTACGACCTGCCGAACGTCCTGCTCACCCCGCATGTCGCCGGGTCCCTCGGCGGTGAGATCCACCGGATGGCGGACCAGGCGCTGGACGAGGTGGAGCGCTGGACGAAGGGGTTGCCCTTCGCCGACCCCGTACACCCGACAAATCTGCACCTCTCGGCATAAAAGGACCCAGGCACGCGCGAAGGCCCGGCGCCCCTTCCGGGGTGCCGGGCCTTCGGCTGTCGCACACAACCTCAGTGGCTGTGACCGTGGCCGTGACCGGCCTCGGCCTCTTCCTCGGCCGGCTTCTCGACGACCAGGGTCTCGGTCGTGAGCAGCAGGGAGGCGATGGACGCGGCGTTCTCCAGCGCGGAGCGCGTGACCTTGACCGGGTCGATGACGCCGGCCTTCACCAGGTCGACGTACTCGCCGGTCGCGGCGTTGAAGCCGTGGCCCTTGTCGAGGTCGGCGACCTTCGCGGTGATGACGTAGCCCTCAAGGCCGGCGTTCTCGGCGATCCAGCGCAGCGGCTCGACCACGGCGCGGCGGACGACCGCGACACCGGTGGCCTCGTCGCCCGTCTTGCCGAGGTTGCCCTCCAGGACCTTGGCGGCGTGCACCAGGGCGGAGCCACCACCGGAGACGATGCCCTCCTCGACCGCGGCGCGGGTCGCGGAGATGGCGTCCTCCAGACGGTGCTTCTTCTCCTTGAGCTCCACCTCGGTGGCGGCGCCGACCTTGATCACGCACACGCCGCCGGCCAGCTTCGCGAGGCGCTCCTGGAGCTTCTCGCGGTCCCAGTCGGAGTCCGTGGACTCGATCTCGGCCTTGATCTGGTTGATGCGGCCGACGACCTCGGTGTGGTCGCCGCCACCGTCGACGATCGTGGTGTCGTCCTTGGTGATGGTGACGCGGCGGGCGGAGCCCAGCACGTCCAGACCGGCCTGGTCGAGCTTGAGGCCGACCTCCTCGGCGATGACGGTCGCGCCCGTGAGGGTGGCGATGTCGCCGAGCATGGCCTTGCGGCGGTCACCGAAGCCGGGGGCCTTCACCGCGACCGCGTTGAAGGTGCCGCGGATCTTGTTGACGACGAGCGTGGAGAGCGCCTCGCCCTCGACGTCCTCGGCGATGATCAGCAGCGGCTTGGAGCCACCCGCGGCGATGACCTTCTCCAGCAGGGGGAGCATGTCCTGGATGGAGGCGATCTTGCCCTGGTTGATCAGGATGTACGGGTCGTCGAGGACGGCCTCCATACGCTCCTGGTCGGTCACCATGTACGGGGACAGGTAGCCCTTGTCGAAGGCCATGCCCTCGGTGAAGTCGAGCTCCAGGCCGAAGGTGTTGGACTCCTCGACGGTGATGACACCGTCCTTGCCGACCTTGTCCATCGCCTCGGCGATGAGGTCACCGACCTGCTGGTCCTGCGCGGAGAGCGCGGCCACGGCGGCGATGTCGGACTTGTCCTCGATCGGGCGGGCGGTCGCGAGGAGTTCCTCGGACACGGCCTTGACCGCGGCGTCGATGCCCTTCTTCAGGGAGGCGGGCGACGCGCCGGCGGCGACGTTGCGCAGGCCCTCGCGGACCAGCGCCTGGGCCAGGACGGTGGCGGTGGTGGTGCCGTCACCCGCGATGTCGTTGGTCTTGGTCGCCACCTCCTTCACCAGCTGGGCACCGAGGTTCTCGTACGGGTCGTCGAGCTCGACCTCGCGGGCGATCGTGACACCGTCGTTGGTGATGGTCGGGGCGCCGAACTTCTTGTCGATGACGACGTTGCGGCCCTTGGGGCCGATCGTCACCTTCACCGTGTCGGCCAGCTTGTTGACGCCGCGCTCAAGGGCGCGACGGGCGTCCTCGTCGAACTTCAGGATCTTCGCCATGGGAGCTTCTCTAGTCCTCTCGAACGAACTGCGCCCCCGTCCGCCCGGCAATCGCAGGGTGGCCGAGGGCGCAGCTCAAAAGCAAAACTGACTCGTGAATTACTTCTCGATGATCGCGAGTACGTCGCGGGCCGAGAGGACGAGGTATTCCTCGCCGCTGTACTTCACTTCGGTGCCGCCGTACTTGCTGTACAGAACGACATCGCCGACGGAAACGTCGAGCGGGAGCCGCTCGCCGTTCTCGAAACGGCCCGGGCCCACGGCCAGGACGACGCCCTCCTGGGGCTTCTCCTTGGCGGTGTCCGGGATGACCAGGCCAGAGGCCGTGGTCTGCTCGGCGTCGAGCGGCTGGACCACAATGCGGTCCTCGAGCGGCTTGATGGCAACCTTGGTGCTGGCGGTCGTCACGATCCGACCTCCCCCTTCGGAGATCTCACGGGGTGAACTGTCTTGGGTGGCGACCGGGTGGATCCGTCGTCGCGGGTGCCGGATCCGCCAGTCGCGCTTTGGCACTCTCCAGTGGGGAGTGCCAGACCTGAGACTATGACCGCGATTAGCACTCGGTCAAGCGGAGTGCCAATGAGCTTGCGCGTGGCGGCGCGGCCGGGGCGCGAAAACGCCCGTACGAGGGGCTGTCCCCGTACGGGCGTGCGAGCACCGAGCGTGCGAACACCGGCCCCGCGGCCGGGGGTTCTCAGACGTAGTCCTCCAGCCTGGCCACCGCGTACCCCTTGTCCGTGATGGTCTTCATCACACGCCGGATCATGTCGGGCATGGAGCCCTTCCCGTCCTCGCGCCCCCGGAAGTGGCTGAGGACGATGTCGCCGGGGTGCAGGTCCCGGTCCCACTCGCGCCACTCCATGTGGTCGGGGAACGCCTCGGCCGACCACAGCGGTACGGCGGTGATCCCGCAGGACTTCGCGACGCGCAGGGTGTCGCCGTTGTAGTTGCCGTACGGCGGACGGAAGAGGCGGGGCCGCTTCCCGTACCGCTTCTGGATCTTGTCCTGCTGGCCGCAGATCTCGCGCTTCTGCCCGTCGCGGGACAGGCCGGGCAGGTAGGGGTGGTTGAGGGTGTGGTTGTGCAGTGCGACCCCGCGGTCCCGCATCAGCCGGAAGTAGTTGTAGTCGTCGTTGATCACGTAGTCGCTGAGGAAGGCGCTGTACGGGATCTTCAGCTCGGCCATCATGCGGAGGAACTCGGGGTCCTTCTCCGCGCCGTCGTCGATGGTCAGGAAGACGATCTTGTCCTTGACCGGCACGGTGGTGAAGACGGGCGGGAGCCCGGCGCCACCGGAGACCTCGAAGCCCTTGCGGGTCCTGATCACGGGCTTGACGGCGGGGGGCGGGGGCGCGGTCAGGGGGGTTCTGGCGAGCTTCCACCGCTTGGCGGTGGCGGTACGGACGGCCTCGGCGCGGCGGAGTTTCTCGGCGTAGGCGGCGAGGGCGCCGGCGGGGCCGCGGCGGGGGGCGCTGCCGGGCTTCTGAGCCCGGTCGGCTTTCTGCGGGCTGCCGGGCTTCTGGGCGCCGCCGGCCTTCTGAGCCTGGTCGGCCTTCTGAGCTTTCGGCGCCCGGTCGGCTTTCGGCGCCTGCGGTGCCGGGTGCCCCTCAGGCGCGTAGGCACGGCTGCCGTTCGGCTCTCCGGTGCAGCCGGAACCGAGCGCGGCGACGAGCAGGGCGGCCACCAGGACACGCGCGCGTCCAAATTCTCGCTTTTGTCGTAAAAGCTGCATGGCGCTGCATCCTGTCAGCGCGGCACATCCCCCACCGTACGACTCGCCGGACTACTCCAGGTCCGTCAACTCGTCGGCGTAGATCTTCGAGAGCGGTTGCGGCCCGATGTACTGCTGGCAGTTGCACTGCCTGCGCTCGTACTTCAGCGGCTTCTTGTCCTCGTCCCACTCCGTCGCGACCTCGACGTCCTCGTGGCACTTCCCCCGCTTGTCGTGCTTCGCCAGGTGGTGGGAACACCCGCAGACGGGCACAGGTGGCTTATGGGCCTCCTCAAGCGCCTTCCGTTCGTCCTCGGCCAGCTTGAGGCGTTCCATTATTCGCTCGTGACGCGTGTGCAGCGCCGTGCGGCCCGTGTCGGCCACCCATCCGAAGCCGCCCACGATGAAGAAGACGAAAAGCCACCAAATCCATTCCATCCGCCGCCCCTTAACCCTGAATGGCGCATGCGTTCCCTCTCCAGGATAGGTCTCGGGCTGTAGGAAGCACCTCAGCGGTGGGCTCCGCCGCCCCTGCGGGCCGGTACCGGATCCAGCAAACGCCCAGCCCAGCACTGGTGCCCGGCGGACCGGACAAGTCCCAGCAGACCGGTCATCAGGAGGGTGCCTCCGAAACCCAGGGCGTACACAGTGGCACTCAGCGTGACCACGTCCACCCGGGTCACCGCCCGGCCCGCGACCGCCGTACCGGCCAGGCACAGCGCGACGGAGGGCAGCAGCCAGAGGACGGACCTGCCGTGCGCGCGTACGCGCTCGTCGGTCACGGGTTCCGGGCCGAGATACGCCCACGCGTCCAGCCGGTCCCGTACGTCCTGGTTCCGGCGCACCCAGAGCCCCAGCGCGACGGCGGCGGGGACCAGGAGGAGCGCCGCGAGGACCAGCGCGACGAGGCCGCTGAGCAGCCCCAGGCCGCCGTCCTCGATGCTCCGGACGGCGAGCCCGACGGCGGCCCACCCGAGCACGGCGACGGCGGCGATCCCCCAGAGGAGCAGCAGGCGCCGGACGGCCAGCGCCCGCTCGGCGAGCGCCACGACGGTGGCGTCCCGCTCGGCGAGCAGCTCGGGGGAGAGCCCCCCGTACCCGCCCTCGGTCTCCTCGTCGGCCGCATCCCCCACGCACGCCTCGAGCCCCTCCTCGGACGGGGGCTCCGGAGGGTACGGCGGAAGCGCGAGGCGGTTGATCACCCGGCAGAGGGTAGCGGCGATAGCCTCTGCGACGATCATCCACGGCCCTGCTCACCGCCCCACCATCACCCGCCCACCGTCCCGGAAGGCCCCGGCCATGACCACAGAACGCATCGGACCCCCCGCCGTCGCCGGGGAGCGCGTCATGCTGCGCGCCTTTCTCGACTACCACCGGGCGACCCTCGCCATGAAGACCGACGGCCTCTCGGACGAGGACCTGCGCCGCCGCTCGATGCCCCCGTCGACGCTCACCCTCCTCGGGCTCGTACGGCACATGGCGGAGGTCGAGCGCGCGTGGTTCCGCCGGGTGATCAACGGCGAGGACATCCCCCTGGTGTGGTCCGACACCGGCGACTTCCAGGTGGCGTACGACGCCCGTACGGCCACCCGCTCCGAGGCGTTCGCCGCCTGGGAGGCCGAGGTCGCCCACTCCCGGCGGATCGAGGAGGCGGCGGAGTCCCTCGACGTCACCGCCTACGCGGCGAAGTGGGAGGAGGACGTCTCGCTCCGCATGGTGATGCTGCACCTCATCCACGAGTACGCCCGCCACAACGGCCACGCGGACTTCCTGCGCGAGGGAATCGACGGGACGGTGGGCGCCTGAGCGGTACGGAGCCGCGCCGGGCACCCGGCGATCCGCCGAACCGCCGGCCAGGACCTCGCCCAGGTCCACCCAGTGGCTGTCGGACAGTGTCCAGTCCCAGGCGGGCCAGTGGAGGAAGACCGTCTGCCGTACCTCTCCGTTGATCCACACCTCGTAGAGATGATGACGGAGTGTCATCGGCAATGATCGACCGGTGGCCCACGGGACGCCACATCCGGGAAGTCCCGGGGAGACTCGACCGCGCGGCGCGCCGCGCGCGTCCGTTTCGTTCAAGACCGGGGCGGCCGGTGCCCGCTAGCGTCGCCGCCATGAACAGCACCCACAAGGAATCCCGCCATGTCAGCGTCCATGTCGACCGCGCCGTGCGCGACGTCTACGCCTACGCCTCGGACCCGGCCAACCTGCCCGCGTGGGCCCACGGCCTGGGAGGGTCCGTCGAGAGGAGCGGGGACCGATGGGTGGCGGAGTCCTCGCCCATGGGACGTGTCGTGGTCGCCTTCGCGCCGCGCAACGAGTTCGGCGTGCTCGACCACGACGTCACGCTGCCCTCCGGGCAGACCGTGTACAACCCGGTCCGCGTGATCGCCGACGGCGCGGGGAGCGAGGTGGTGTTCACGCTCCGCCGGCAGGCGGAGATGAGCGACGCCGACTTCGCGCGTGACGCCGACACGGTCGCCGCCGACCTGGCCCGGCTCAAGGAGCTGCTGGAGTCCGCCCGGTAGGGCGTCCGGAAGGGCGTCCGGCCGGGGCTTGTTCAGCCGCGCGGCCAGGTATGGCCGATCAGGTTCTCGATGCTCGAGTTGAAGCGTTCCAGCGCCGTGGCGAACGCCGCCGCCTCCTCCGGCTTCCACTCCGCCAGAACCGTCTCCAGCCCCCGCACCCCGTCCTCGCGGTCCGCGTGGAGCTTGCCCAGACCCTCGTCCGTGATACGGAACTTGCGGGCGATCCCACCCTCCGGATCGGGGATGCGCTCCACCAGCCCCGCCCGGGTCATCGCGGCCGTCTGCCGGTTGAGCGTGGACGTCTCCAGGCCCAGCGCGTCGACCAACTGCCCGATGGACAGCGGGCCTTCGGCCTCGATCCGGCTGAGCAGGAGGTACGCGCTGCGGTCGAGCCGCGCCTTGGGCGCCAGAGCCATGTAGCGATAACGCGCCAGCAGCGTCATCTCCAGCTGGATCTTCTCGCTCGCCTCACGCACCACGGCAACCTCTTCCTGTCGGTCCGTCGATTCCCGGCACCACACGTCCTCGGCACCACGCCCACCGGAAACGCCCACCGGCACACCCACCTGCATGTATATCAGCGCAATATGCCCCGTACATACAGCATGTACGCTACACAGTGCATCACGTCACGCCCCTGACAGGAGACGCTGTGAAACCCACCGTTCCGCCGCCCCCGGCAGCCCTCGCGGCGCCTCCCTCCCCCCGTACGGGAGCCGTCGTCGCCGTCCTGGCGAGCGCCGGCATCGTCGCCGCGCTGATGCAGACCCTGGTCGTGCCCCTCATCGGCGAGCTGCCCCGCCTCCTGGACACCACCCCGGCCGACGCGTCGTGGGTGATCACGGCGACCCTGGTCGCGGGCGCCGTCGCCACCCCCGTCACGGGCCGGCTCGGCGACCTGTACGGCAAGCGGCGGCTGATGCTCGTCTGCGTCCTGCTGCTGGTCGCCGGCTCGGTGGTGTGCGCCCTGTCCGACTCCCTGCTCCCCGCCGTCGCGGGCCGCGCGCTGCAAGGGTCGAGCATGGGCATCATCCCGCTCGGCATCAGCATGATGCGCGACATCCTGCCGCCCGAACGGGTCGGCTCCGCCATCGCCCTGATGAGCTCCTCGCTCGGCATCGGCGGCGCCCTCGGCCTGCCCCTCGCGGCGGTCGTGGCCCAGAACACCGACTGGCACACCCTCTTCTGGGGCGCGGCCGGCCTCGGCCTGGTGCTCGGCGTCTTCATCCTGCTCTTCATACCGGCGGCGCCGGTCCGCGCCACCGGCCGGTTCGACTTCGTCGGAGCCCTCGGCCTCGGCGCCGGGCTGGTCGCCCTGCTGCTCGCCGTGACGAAGGGCACCGACTGGGGCTGGGGCAGCGGCACCACGCTGGGCCTGCTGGGCACGGCGCTGGTCGTCCTGCTCGTGTGGGGCGTGTGGGAGCTGCGTACGCGCGACCCGCTGGTCGACCTCCGCACCACCGCCCGGCGCCAGGTGCTGCTGACCAACCTGGCGTCCGTCGTGGTCGGATTCGCGCTGTACGCCCAGTCGCTGATCGTCCCCCAGCTGCTCCAGCTCCCCTCCGCCACCGGCTACGGCCTCGGCCAGTCGATGGTCGCGGCGGGCCTGTGGATGGCCCCGGCCGGCCTGGTCATGATGGGCGTCTCCCCGCTGGGCGCGAAGCTCTCCGCCGCGCGCGGCCCGAAGGTCTCCCTGCTCACGGGCTCGGTGATCATCATGTGCGGGTACGCCCTGGCGCTGGTCCTGATGGGATCCACCTGGGGCCTGCTGGTCTTCACCTGCATCAGCAGCGCGGGGATCGCCTTCGCGTACGGGGCCATGCCGGCGCTGATCATGAGCGCGGTGCCGGTGTCGGAGACGGCGGCGGCGAACGGTTTCAACGCCCTGATGCGCTCGATCGGTACGTCGGTCTCCAGCGCGGTCCTGGGCGTGGTCCTGGCCCACATGACTGTCTCGGCCGGCGGCTTCACGGTCCCGTCCGAGAGCGGATTCCGTACGGGCTTCGCGATCGGCGGCGGGGTCGCCCTGATCGCGGCACTGGTGGTCGTGGCGATCCCGGGCCGCAAGCGAGTGGCGGCGACGCCCCTGGCGACGTCCGTCCCCACGTCCGCCCCCACGTCCACCGCCACGCCGCCCGGCGACCACCCGACACCGATCCCGGAACGCAGCGGCTCGTAAGAGCGCCGTACCCACAGGCCTCCCCGCCGTTTCCCCCGCCAGGCATGATGGACGGAATGACGGCGAGGAGTTCGATGACCAGTCAAGGCGTGAGCGTCACCGGCGAGTGCGGGGCGTGCGGGGGTGTGCTGACCCGGAAGGTGGGTCAGCACATCGACCAGGACGAGGTGCGGTGGGAGACGGAGACGACCTGCACGGGCTGCCGGGCGGGCGGCTCCACCCCACCCACCTCCGGCACGACCCCCGAGGAGATCCGCCAACTCCTCCTGACGGAACACGGCCCGGCCCGCCTCACCCTCACCGACGGCACGGCGAACCTCATCTCGGTCACCCGCGTCCTGAGCCGGACCCACGGCTTGTCGTTGGGCGAGGCGCGGACGATGGCCGCCGAGCTACGGACAACGGGGCTCGTAGGCACCCTGGTCGAGATGGAGTGGCTGGCCACGGCACTGCGCGAACGCGCGGTAACCGTGACGGTCGGCCCGGCGACGGCGGGCTGACTCGCAGATCACCCGCACGTGTAATTCCCTCTCCCGGCGTAGGACCGCAGACTACGTAGCGTAAGGAGGGGCCGAAAGGCCTGAGCACAGGGAGCACACATGGCAAAGAAACACCGGTCGCCGATCGGTGACGACGGATCGCAGCCTGACCGTCCGATTCCGCCCAAGCCGCCCGAGCCCGCACCCAAACCGAAGTAGCGGCGGACCCCATGCCCCGCCCTCCCGCCCCGGACATTCCCGCCCGCACGGCCGGAACGCAGCGCCTGCTGCGTGCGATCGAGCGGACCCGCGCCACGCCGATTCCCGGCGCGTGGGCGGACGTTCTGGCGCGTGTCCCCCGGGACGCCTTCCTGCCCGACGAGGTGTGGCTGAGGGACGGGGAGGGCGGGTACGTGCCGTGCGACCGTCGGCTGGATCCGGGCGGGTGGATGGGCGCCGCGTACTCGGACGTACCTCTCCTCACCCAGTTCGTGACCGAGTCCGACGGCACCCGCTCGCCCTCGTCCTCCGCGTCCATGCCCAGCATGGTCCTGCGCCTCCTGGAGGACGCCGAACTGGGCCCCGGCGCAAGGACGCTGGAGATCGGCACCGGCTCGGGTTACAACACCGCCCTCCTGTGTGCCCGCCTCGGCGACGGCCTGGTCACCTCCGTGGAAGTGGACGCGCCCCTCGCCGCCCGCGCGCGCGAGAACCTCGCCGCCCTGTCGTACTCCCCCGCCGTCATCCACACCGACGGCGCGGACGGTTGGCTCTCCCGCGCCCCGTACGACCGTGTCCTCGCCACCTGTTCCGTCCGCTCGGTGCCCGCCTCCTGGCTGGAGCAGACAGCTCCCGGCGGACGCGTCGTGACCCCCTGGGACAGCGGATGGAGCGGTTACGGCACGCTTCGCCTGACGAAGCTCCAGGACGGCCGCGCGGAGGGCACGTTCGCCGCGTACGGCTCGTACATGCTGATCAACGGCCAGCGCACCGACATCGAGCTGTTCCGCGACGTCCTGCGCGAGGGCCAGACGCCCGACACGGGGACAACTTCCCTCTCCCCGTGGGCCGTTGCCGGGGCCGACCCCGCGCTCGACTTCCACCTCGGGCTGACGGTCCCGGGCGCCTGGTACTCCTGGGACACCGAGTCCGCCGCCGCCCACACCCGGCTGTGGATCGCCGACACCACCGCGAGGAGCTGGGCGCGCGTCGACTACGACGGCCGGCAGAGCGAGACGTTCCGCACGGCCCAGTACGGACCGCGCCGCCTCTGGGACGAGATCCGCGCGTCCCACGACCGGTGGACGCGGACCGGCCGGCCCGCGATCGGCCGTTACGGGCTGACCGTCACATCCGAGGGGCAGACGGCCTGGCTGGACAGCCCGGACACACCCGTGGCGCCTCCGTGATCGCGGGCTTGGGGTGGGTGCGGGGCCGGGGCCGTTCGGAGGGGCTACGGCGTCAGTACGATGCGGCCGAAGACCTCGCCCGCGTCCATCTTCCGGTGCGCCAGAGCCGCCTGGTCCAGTGGCAGCAGTTCATGCACCACCGCCTCGATCTCCCCCCGGCTCGCCGCCGCGAAGTGCCCGGCTCGCGCGGTGGCCCGGTCGGCCGCGGGGACGGTGTCCGTGCTGAGCGTGGAGAACGACAGCGACTTCTGGAAGGCCGCCGTCATCCTCGTACCGAAGTCCGCCGGTGGCCGGCCCCCGACGATGCCCACGACCACCATGCGGCCGTTCGGGTTGAGCCGGTCGAGGAACGACGGCAGGTGCTCACCGGCCACCACGTCGATGATGACGTCGTAGCCCGCAGGAGCGTCCTCCCCTCCGGAGCCGGAGCCGGAACCGGAGCCGGAGCCGGACCGGTCCAGTACGTGCGTCGCGCCCAGCTTCCGCAGCCGCTCCCCGCGATCCCCCGACGACGTGGTGACCGCCACCGCGCCGGCCCCGCCCCGGGCCGCGAACTGCACCGCCATGATCCCGAGGCTGCCCGCCGCGCCCCGTACCAGAACCGTCTCCCCGGGTACGAAACGGGCACGAGCCAGCCCGAAGTGCGCCACCACCCCCGCGCTGCCGAGCGTCACCGCGTCGGTGGCGGACAGGTCCGCGGGCAGGGGAAGGACCTCCGTGACCGGCGCGACGGCCTGTTCGACATAGCCTCCGCCGGTGCCGGTGAATCCCCACACCCGCCGTCCGACCCACGACGCGTCGACACCGTCACCGACCGCCGTGACCGTGCCCGCCACCTCACCACCCGGGATGTGGCCCTCCTTGAAGCCGTAGGCCGCCAGGACCCCGCTCCGGATCAGGGTGTCGACACCGCCGACGCCGATCGCCTCGGTGGCGATCACCACCTGCCCGGCGGCGGGAACGGGGTCGGGGACGTCGACCACCACCAGTCCCTCGGGACGTCCGAACTCTCGGATCGAAACTGCCTTCACCGTGGTCTCCTTCTCCTCGGTCCGACGCTCTCGGTCCGACCGTTTCGCGACGCTAACGGACGCCCCCGTCCGTTTCGCTAAAGTGAGAGTGGTGACAACCCGATTGCCTCATGTGCCGCACGCCCCGCGCTCCGACGCCGCGGACAACCGCGCGCGCATCCTCGACGCGGCCCGCGCGCTCTTCTCCGCCGACGGGCTGAGCGTGCCGATCCGGGAGATCGCGCGGCGCGCGGGGGTGGGGCCCGCCACCCTGTACCGCCACTTCCCGACCAAGCAGGCCCTGGTCACCGAGGCCTTCGCGGACCAGATGCGCGCGTGCCGCGCCCTCGTCGACGAAGGGAGCGCCGACCCCGACCCCTGGCACGGCCTCTGCCTGGTCATCGAGAAGATCTGCGAGCTGCACGCCCGGGACAGGGGCTTCACGGAAGCCTTCATGGCGACCTTCCCGACACCGACGGAGGTCACCGCGAGCCGCGCGTACACGGTGAAGACGGTCACCGAACTGGCCCGGCGCGCGAAGGAGGCCGGTCACCTGCGTCCCGACTTCCTGGTCCCGGACGACCTGATCCTCATGCTCATGGGGAACCAGGGCATCCGCGCGGCCACGCCCGCCGCCCAGGTGGCGGCCTCCCGGCGTTTCGCGGCCTTCGTGATCCAGGTGATCCAGGCCTCCCCGCAGCACGCGCCGCTCCCGCCCGCCGCGTGGCTGGCACCCGCGCACTTCTGAGACCGTCACCATCGGGCCTGTCGGCCTACGGGTGATCGCGGCCGGCGTCGGTCAGAGCCGGGCCGCGCGGTCCAGCAGGAAGAGGCGTTCGCGGGCGTTGCGGGTCAGGGCAGCCGCTCGTTCGAACTCCGACCTCGCCTCCTCCGTACGGCCCAGCCGCGCGAGCAGGTCGCCGCGCACGCTCGGCAGCAAGTGGTAGCCCTTCAGGGCCGGTTCGTCCGCCAGGGCGTCGACCAGGGGCAGGGCCGCCGCCGGGCCCTCGGCCATCGACACGGCGACCGCGCGGTTCAGTTCCACCACCGGGGACGGGGTCAGGGCGACGAGCTGTCCGTACAGCGAGGCGATCGCCGTCCAGTCCGTCTCCTCGTACGTACGGGCCCGGGCGTGGCACGCCGCGATGGCGGCCTGGAGGACGTACGGGCCCGGCGGGCGGCCCAGCGCGCCCGCCCGGGTGAGCGCGGCGAAGCCGCGGCGGACGAGGAGCTGGTTCCAGCGGGCGCGGTTCTGGTCGGCGAGCAGCACCGGCTCGCCGTCGGGGCCGGTCCGCGCGGGCATCCGGGACGCCTGGAGTTCCAACAGGGCGGCCAGCGCGTGGACTTCGGGCTCCTCGTCCATCAGCCCACTGAGCACCCGCACGAGCCGCAGCGCGTCCTCGCACAGGCCGGGGCGTACCCAGTCGTCACCGGCGGTCGCGGAGTAACCCTCGTTGAAGATCAGGTAGATGACCTCCAGGACGGAGGAGAGGCGCTGCGCGCGCTCGGCACCGTACGGCACCTCGAACGGCACCCCCGCCTTGGCGAGGCCGCGCTTGGCGCGCACGATGCGCTGCGCCACGGTCGCCTCGGGGGCCAGGAAGGCGCGGGCGATCTCGTCGGTGGTGAGTCCGCCGAGGAGGCGCAGGGTGAGGGCGATCCGGGCCTCGGTGGAGAGGACCGGGTGGCAGGAGGTGAAGATGAGACGCAGGAGGTCGTCGTCGATGTCGTCGGCCCCGGCCCCGATACCGGTGATGTTCGCGGTGTCGGGCGGCGGGACGTCCTCCAGGGTGCGGCCGACCTCGGCGAGCTTGCGGGCGTACGTCTCCCGGCGCCGTACGAGATCGACGGCACGGTTCCTGGCGGTGGCCATGAGCCAGGCTCCCGGCTTCTCAGGGACGCCCGACTCCGGCCATCGTTCCAAGGCCGCGACCAGGGCGTCCTGCGCCAGCTCCTCGGCAATGCCGACGTCGCGGACGATGCGGGCGACGGCGGCGATGATGCGCGCGGACTCGATCCTGAACACCGCTTCGACGGCGCTGTCCGGGCTCTGGGGCCCGCCCGCCTCCGGCCCGCCCGTTCCCGGCCCGTCCGCTCCCGACTTGTCTGCTCCCACGGCCACCCATCAGAACACCGGGGGCAGGCGAGGGCAAACGGTGACGAGAGCGGCCCCGGCCCCGGGGAAGGCCCCGGGACCCGGGAAGGCCCCGGGCCCCGGGAGCGGCCCGCCCTAGCCCTGCACGATCTCGCGCACCTCGCTCGCGATCTCCCACTCCGCCTCGTGGATCTCCACGAAGCGCCGGGCCCACACGACCGCCTCGTCCCGGTCCGCCGCCTGGATGATCGCGTACCCGCCGACGACCTCCTTGGTCTCGGTGAACGGCCCGTCGGTGACGGAGATCTTCCCGCCGCTCTGCCGGATCCGTACCCCCTGCGCGGTCGGCAGCAGCCCCGCGGTGTCCACCAGGACGTCCGCCTTGGTCATCTCCTCGATCAGCTCGCCCATGCGCCGCATCAGCTCCTCGCTGGGGCCGCCGGCGGGGGCGTTGTTCTCGTCAATACGGACCATCATCAGAAAGCGCGGCATGGTGACTCCTCGGTGCCGGGTGGTGCGGTGGTGAGGCGGGCCGTTCCCGCCTCTCACCTGTACGTCGAACGGCCGGCACCGGAATCGACACGGGCCGGAGAATCAATCGCAGGAGATCCCTCTACGACCCGGATCCGGACCCCACGCCCGCCCCGGACCCCGCCGGCGGGATGTTGTGGTTCAGCCGGAACATGTTCCCCGGGTCACGGGCCGCCTTGATCTCCTGGAGCCGTGCGTACGTGGGCGCGTCGAAGGCCAGCCGTACCCGCTCCGACGTGACGTCGTCCGCCCCCAGGAAATTGGTGTGCTTCCGCACGCTCAGCCACGGCTCCAGCCGCTCCATCACCTCGCTCCCGACCGTCCGGTACCCGTCGGGGTCCTCGCCGGGCGGGACAAACGCGAAGGCG
Organism: Streptomyces sp. NBC_01317; assembly: GCF_035961655.1. Lineage (NCBI taxonomy): Bacteria > Bacillati > Actinomycetota > Actinomycetes > Kitasatosporales > Streptomycetaceae > Streptomyces > Streptomyces sp. NBC_01317. The sequence continues at coordinate 3,355,454 of NZ_CP108393.1, forward strand.
AAGACGGCGAAGGCCGCGTCGCGGGTCCCGACCACGTTCGGCGCGCCGGAGTAGCGGCTCAGCGCGCCACCGAGCTGGCGCAGGTCCACGACGTTGACCCGGGCGTCGGACTCCGGGCCCGCGACCTCCAGAAGGGCGTCGATGGTCTCCGGCGTCACCTCGTCCAGCACCGCGAAGTGCTCGACCGAGCTGATCCCGTCCGGCGGATCCACGCTGATGGCGTCGAACTCCGTGAACGGGCGCGGGGTCACGGTGTCCAGCAGCACCGGCGCCGCCGCCCGCAGCGGGGCGATCAGCTCCTCGCCGTCGGCCTCCGAACCGAGCCAGGAGAACCGTACGGCCGCGGTCAGCCGCCCCCGCATGAAGTCCGGGAGCGTGGGCAGGTCGGGCAGGCGTAGGAGGACGGCGGACGACATCAGCTCTTCCGGGGCCGTCGTCGTGAACCGCTGGTACGCGTGCAGCACCTCCCGGGCGTCGTCACCGGAGAAGTACAGGGCACCCGCGTACAGCTGGGTCACCGGGAAGAGGGAGAACTCCATCGCGGTGACCACCCCGAAATTGCCCTTCCCGCCGCGCAGCGCCCAGAAGAGGTCGTCCTCGGAGTCGCGGGAGGCGTGGCGCAGCTCGCCGTCCGCCGTGACCAGGTCGATCCACTGGACGTGGTCGGCCGCCCACCCGAAGGCCCGGCCCATGGTCACGCTGAGGCCGCCGCCGAGGGTGTAGCCGACCACGCCGACGTCCGCCGCGGACCCGACGAGCGGGGCCAGGCCGTGGACGGCGGCCTCGGCGACGACCTGCTGCCAGCGCACCCCCGCCTCGACCCGGACCGTACGCTCCCCGGCGTCGATCGACAGCCCCGTCATCCGGCGGGTCGTGATCATGACGGCGTCCTCGGGGACGTCCCCCGTGGGGCCGTGCCCGGTGGCGAGGACGGCGACCGGACGCCCGTACCGCCCCGCGAAGCGCACCGCGCTCAGGACGTCCGCCGCGTCCGCGGCGCCGACGATCACGGCGGGACGGTGGGTGACCACGCGGTTGAAGCCGGTGGCCTCCTCGGCGTAGCCGTCGTCACCGGGGAGGAAGACGGGTCCCGCGACATCGACGGTGAGCGTGCGGATGTCACGGGGAGAGAACGGCCGGGGGCCGGAGGGGAGGTTCGGTGCCGAGGTCATACGAACGTGCCTTTCGGGATGCGGTACGCGCGGCTCGGCGCGCGCGAGTGTCCCCCCGCATCCCATCCTGTCGCTATTTGTAGCGATCTGCCCCTTTTGCCGGGCGCTAGCCGTCCCCGAGCGACTCGAAGCGCCAGCGGTGCACCGGCCGGGCGGTCAACTCCGCGGGAGGATCGGGCAGTTCGGGGACATCGGCGTCGTACGGGCCGTCCCACCAGGTGAGAGCCAGGATCCGGCCGCCGGGGGCGCGCAGCAGCTCGCGGCGGAGCGGCTCGTACGGCAACTCCGCCCCGCGCGCGCGGGCCCACTCCAGCAGCTCCGCGCCCCGGCCGTCGGCGGCCTTGGCCTCCCACATGAGAGCGACCGTCATCAGTAGAGGTTGTCCTTAGCCAGCTCGTGGACGTGGTCATGGTCGTGCCCATGCCCATGCCCGTGTCCTTGCCCATGATCCTGATCACGCTCAGGCTCAGGCTCAGGCTCAGGCTCATTGGCATGCGTACGACCGGGCACATGCGGCTCCGTCACCGGCAGCGACGAATCCGCCGAGAGGTCCCAGTCCGACGCCGGCCGATTCCGCGCCACCATCTCCGCGCCCAGCGCCGCGACCATCGCGCCGTTGTCCGTGCACAGCCCGGGGCGCGGCACCCGCAGCCGGATGCCCGCGCGCTCGCAGCGCTCGGCGGCGAGCGCGCGCAGCCGCGAGTTCGCGGCGACCCCGCCGCCGATCATCAGATGATCGACCCCCTGGTCCTTGCACGCGCGGACCGCCTTCCGCGTCAGCACGTCCACGACCGCCTCCTGGAACGACGCCGCCACATCTCGTACGGGCACGTCCTCGCCCGCGTTCCGCTTCGCCTCGATCCAGCGCGCCACGGACGTCTTCAGCCCGGAGAAGGAGAAGTCGTACGGCGCGTCCCTCGGCCCGGTCAGCCCGCGCGGGAAGGCGATCGCGGCCGGATCGCCCTCCTTGGCCAGCCGGTCGATCACCGGACCTCCGGGGAAGCCCAGGTGCAGCACCCGCGCGATCTTGTCGAAGGCCTCACCCGCGGCGTCGTCGATGGTCGCGCCCATGGGCCGTACGTCGGAGGTGATGTCCGGCGCCAGCAGCAACGACGAGTGGCCGCCGCTCACCAGCAGCGCCATCGTCGGCTCGGGCAGCGGGCCGTGCTCCAGCTGGTCGACGCAGATGTGGGAGGCCAGGTGGTTCACGCCGTAGAGCGGCTTGCCGAGCGCGTACGCGTACGCCTTCGCCGCCGACACCCCCACCAGCAGCGCCCCCGCCAGGCCGGGGCCCGACGTCACCGCGATCCCGTCGAGGTCGCGGGCGCTGACGCCCGCCTCCTTGAGCGCGCGCTCGATGGTCGGCACCATCGCCTCCAGATGCGCCCGGGAGGCGATCTCGGGCACCACACCGCCGAAGCGCGCGTGTTCGTCGACGCTCGACGCGACGGTGTCGGCGAGCAGGGTCGTACCGCGCACGATGCCGACGCCTGTCTCGTCGCAGGAGGTCTCGATACCGAGGACGAGAGGTTCGTCAGCCATTGATCCCAGTTCCTTGGACGTCTTGTATGTGGAGCCCCTGCATCGGCAGGCGCATCACGAGCGCGTCGACATTGCCCGGCTGGTAGTAGCCGCGGCGGAAGCCGATGGGCTCGAAGCCGAACCGTTCGTACAGCTTCTGCGCCCGTATGTTGTCGACCCGCACTTCGAGCAGCACCTCTTCGCACTCGGCGGCGCTGGCGTGCTGGAGGAGGTCGGTCAGCAGGCGGGAGCCGAGGCCCGTGCCCCACTGGTCGCGGGCGGCGGCGATGGTCTGTACGTCCCCGAGGCCCCCGGCGGCGGCGAGTCCCGCGTATCCGACGATACGGCCGCCGGCCTCGGCCACGACGTAGCGGCGGGTGGCACCGGGGCCGCGCGCGTGGGCCAGCTCGGACCAGAACATGCCGGGGGACCAGGCGTCCTCGGGGAAGAGGTCGTGTTCGAGGGCGAGGACGGGGTCGATGTCCCACCAGCGCATCTCACGGAGGACGGCGCCTCGGCGTGCGTCACCGCGTTCAGCCGCACCGGCCGCACCGGTGGCTCCCGGCGCCTCCTTCGCTTCGTCCACCTCACCCACCCCGCCCACCCCGTTCGTTTCCTCGCCCCTGGTCACTTCGGGGTGACCACCTTGTAGTTCTTGGGCACCTCGGCGTCGGGCCTGCGGAGGTAGAGGGGCAGCGGCGGCAGGAAGTCGTCCGTCCGCCCCGCGGCCAGCAGCTCCGCCGCCAGCCCGGCGAGCGCGGCGGCCGACTGGTGCTCGGGGGCGCGGGCGTCCCGGAACGTGGCCGGGTAGAGGAACGCGCCCGCACCCACGGCCGGCAGCCCGGCGACCCGCTCGGTGAGGTCGGCGGGCCGGTCGACGGCCGGATCACTCACGCGGGTACGGGCATCCGCGTACCGCGCCCAGTAGACCTCCTTGCGCCGGGCGTCGGTGGCCACGACGAAGGGCTCTTCGAGGCCGGAGGCGTACGCGAGACCGTCCAGCGTGCAGAGCCCGTGCACCGGCACCCCGAGCGCGGAACCGAAGGCCAGCGCCGTGACGAGACCCACCCGCAGTCCGGTGTACGGACCGGGCCCGACCCCGACGACCACATCCGTGACGGCGCCGAGCCCCACCCCCGCCCCCGCCTCGGAGAGGACGCGGTCCACGGCGGGCAGCAGCAGCTCACCGTGGCGGCGCGCGTCCACCTGGCTCTCCGCGGCGAGGACGGAGGAGCCGTCGTGAAGAGCGACGGTGACGGCGGGCGTGGCGGTATCAACGGCGAGCAGAAGCACGCAAACAGCCTACGGCTCCCGGCGGCGGGGCACGGCGCCCAGTCCCGTCATTCCGCTGCTGCTAACGTCACCACGGAGTCATACGTACGAGAGGTGGAACAGGGTGTCCAGGAGCAGCTCGGGAATCGTGGCCGGGCTCACCGCGGCGGCCGTCGCCGGCGTCGCCTTCCTCGCTTACCAGGCCTCGGCGAGCGTGCCCGACACCCTCGGGAAGAACGGCACCCCGAGCGCCTCCCCGACCGCGTCGGGCCCCGCCGCGCCGAAGAAGGACCCGCTGACGGTGCCGGCGGCGTCGGGCACGGGCGAGCGGGTGGTGTACGGCCTCAAGGACCGCCGGGTCTGGCTGGTCGACAAGGCCGATCAGGCGACGCGGACGTTCCCGGTCGTTCCGAGCACCCTCAACCCCGCCCCGGGCTCGTACACCGTCAGCTCCCGGTCCGCCCAGGTCCAGGGCTCGGACGGGGTCCTGGTCGAGCACGTCGTACGGTTCGCCAAGGCGGAGGGGGTCACGGTCGGCTTCAGCGCGGCGGTGGACGGGTCGCTGCCGACGCCGAATCCGGCGCTCAAGACGGGCGGGGTGCGGATGAAGCGGGCGGATGGGGCGGCGTTGTGGTCGTTCGCGACGATCAACTCGACGGTGGTCGTCGTTCCCTGACGGCGCTCAGGCGGCGCGGGCGTCTGTAGCTCGCACCTCTGTGAGCGCCTGCGCGGCGGGGCGTGTTGCCACTGGCGTGGCGGCGGGCCACTTCGGCGGGGTCGACACGGCGGCGGCGGCCACGCAGGATGCGAGCAGGTCCCGCATGGACGTGTCGGAGGGCGACGGGTGCGGGTGCGGGTGCGGCATGGGTGCCATGGATGCCTCCTGGAGCGGCGGGGGCAAGCGTAGGTTAGGTAGACCTAACCACCTCTGGATACCATGTGACCATGCGCGGCATGGCGCGCGCAACATTTTCCCGACGCTTTGTCGGAACGTGTCGCCCGGTGGTCGGTTGCGCTTACTGATGTCCTCAATCGCCGGACGGGCTGGGTGTGCCGTGGTGACGGGGGCCGGGGCCTCCGGAGGTACGTATGTCCGGACTGCATGTTTTACGGCGCGTTCGGGGACCCCGGACATTCACGTTCGCCATGCGCCACAAAACACGCTTTACGTCCGGCCACACGCACCTCCTCCGACCCCACCCCCCTCACGCCGAGGGTGAGCCGAACGACCCCCCGCTGCGGGGAGCGCCTGGCGCCCGGTGGGCGAGCGCGGCTTACTGATGTCCTCAAGCGCCGGACGGGCTGGAGTGTGGCCTCTGCCCGGTACGCGAGTGCGGGTTACCGATGTCCTCAAACGCCGGACGGGCTGGATGGTGCCCCCGTGCCCTCCAACGCCGGGGCGGGCCGGGGTTGTCTTGTACGCGGGCGTGAAAGGGGGACGGGCAGGGGTCGTGTCCGGAACGTAAAGCGTGTTTTGTGTCGCGTGACTACCGTGAATGTCCGAAGTCCCCGAACGCGACGTAAAACATGCAGTGCAGGACACGACCCCTGCCCGGCCCCCGGCAACAACCCGCACCAAGACCACCGGCCCGCAGCGGGCACAACCAAGCCCGTCCGGCGATTGAGGACAACCCTGACCGCAACCCGGTCACCCAGACGCGCGGCCCACCGGCCCCAGAACGCCCGTCCGGCGATTGAGGACAATCAGGAACCCGCGCGGACACCGGGCGAGGACAACGCCACCGCGAGGGCCTCCTCATAGCGGCCACGCCGATCCGGCCGCGCCCGCCCCGCCGCATACCTCAACGCCGGAACGGCGGAAACCCCCAACTCCCGCAACCCGCCCAGCGCAGCGCCCCGCACCAGCGGATCGCCCGCGAGGCCCGATGCGCGCGCAGGCGGACCCCGGGCCGGGGATGCGTCAGCAACCCCCCGAGAAGCTCCTCGATCAAGTCGCGACCGGCAGGCCCGAGTTCACCCCCCGCACCCCCCTCATACGCCTCGGTCAACCGCGTCAGCCCCCGCCGTACCCGCTCCGGAGCGCCGGCGCCCCCGCACGCACCAGGTCGAGCAGCTCGCGCAGCGCATGCTCGCTAGGCGCACCACCCCGCGCGGCCACGCCGGACACGCCGGGCACGCCGGGCACGCGCCGCGCCGTCAACGCGGCAACGCGCGCGCCGGTGCGCATCGGTGCGCGTCGGTGGCGGTCACGTCCCGTACGGCGCGGAGCCAGGCGATCCGTACCCGTACCGGCAGGTGGTCGGCCACGCGCCACGACGGGCGACGGCGGGCGCCGAGGTACGGTCCCAGGCGCGCGTACAGCCCGGCCAGGACGAGCATCTCCTCCGGCGTCCGCTCCGGCGGCCCTTCGACCGACTCCGGGAGCAGCAGGGCGAGTTGGTCGCTGCCGCCTTCGGCGAGGACGCGCTCGGCGAGCAGGGTCAGCCCGAGATACCGCACCCGCGCGTCGCCGTGCCCGTCCAGCTCGGGCCGGGCCGCCGCGGGCCCCTCCATGGGTGTCCCGGTGGGCGTCATCGTCGGGATGCTAGCGGGGCCGTACCGCACCCGGCCAACAGGATTTCGTACGGCGGGAACGGCGGGTAAAGGACATACGGCAGGTACGCCCGGTCCGTGATCCGGCCGTCAGCGCGCCGGCCGCACCAGCGACCCCAGGTCCGCGTTCGCCCACCGCGCACCCACACCCGTCAGGGTGACCTCGCGGCGGTCGTCGTCCGTGGCGCCGACCACGCGGTCGATGAGTACGTGGAGCCGGTCGTCGGACAGTTCCTCGACCTTGCCCTCGCCCCACTCCACGACCACCACCGAGTCGGGCAGCGAGACGTCCAGGTCGAGGTCCTCCATCTCGTCCAGACCCCCGCCGAGCCGGTACGCGTCCACGTGGACCAGGGCGGGGCCGTCCACCAGGGACGGGTGCACGCGGGCGATCACGAAGGTCGGGGAGGTCACGGCGCCCCGGACCCCGAGCCCCTCGCCGAGCCCGCGCGTCAGGGTCGTCTTGCCCGCGCCCAGCTCGCCGGTGAGCATTACCAGGTCGCCCGGGCGTACCAAGGCCGCGAGCCCCAGGCCCAGCTCGCGCATGCGCTCGGGGGAATCGACGGTGAGGACGAGCGACGAGGTGCTGGAGCCGTCGGATGCCGAGGGCTCAGGTCCTGCGGCGGGCTCAGGTCCCGTGGCCGGCTCAGGTCCCGTGGCGGGCTCAGTTGCCCGGCTGTGCGGTCGTTCCATAAGTGCCCACGTTAGTCTCCGTCGGCACCGCGCCGACGCGCGCCAGCAGGTCGGCGAGCCGGTCCGTGACGGCCTCCGGGTGTTCCAGCATCACCAGGTGCCCGGCGTCCGGTACGAGCACCAGCTCCGCGTCCGGCAGCAGGTCGGCGATGGCCTCGCTGTGCGAGCTGGGGGTCACCAGGTCGCTCACCCCGGCCAGGATCAGTGCCGGGACCTCCAGGAAGACCTCCAGCGCGGCCGTCTTGTCGTGGTCGGTGAAGGCCGGGTAGAACTCCGCGACCACGTCGATCGGCGTGCTCTCGATGAGCCGCTCGGCGAACCGTACGACGGCGGGGTCCACGTCCTTCGAGCTGAATGAGTACCGCTTGATCAGCCCCGCGAACAGGTCGGCGGTCGCCCGCCGCCCCCGCTCGACCAGGTCGGCCTGCGAACCGAGCGCCTTGAGCACACCGGGCAGGATCCGGCGTACCGCGTTCACGCCCGCGAGCGGGAGGCCGTAGTTGACCTCGCCGAGCTTGCCGCTGGACGTACCGACGAAGGCGACGCCGACCACCCGTTCCCTTATCAGCTCGGGGTACTGGTCGGCGAGAGCCATGATCGTCATGCCCCCCATGGAGTGGCCGACGAGGACGAGCGGCCCTTCGGGCGCCGCCGCGTCGAGGACGGCCTTGAGGTCGCGGCCGATCTGGTCGATGGTGACCGGTACGGCGCCGGGGCCCCGCTGGGAGGCCCCGCGCGCGGACCGTCCGTGGCTGCGCTGGTCCCAGTGGACGGTACGGACGAGTCCGCGCAGCGCGGCGCGCTGGAAGTGCCAGGAGTCCTGGTTGAGGCAGTAACCGTGGCTGAAGACGACGGTGACGGGCGCGGGCGTACGCCGCCCGAAGAGCCGGCGCCGCCGGGGCGCGGCGGCGCTCGCCTTGCCCGCCTTACCGTCCTTGCCCCCCTTGCCCCCCTTGCCCCCCTTGCCCCCCTTGCCCGCCTTGCCGGTCTTGCCGGTCTCCTCGGCCTCCGCCTCGTCGATCTCGTAGTACAGCTCCGTACCGTCGTCGGCGAGGGCCGTGCCCGGGGTGCCGCGCAGACCGCCGTACGGCCCCGACGAGTCGAGCGCGAGCCGCGCCTTCTTGCGCATGCCCCGGCCGACGGTGAGCCGCTCGATCGCCACACCGGCAGCGGCGCCGGCGGCGATGACGCCTATCGCGGCCCCGGCGACGCCGGCCCGGCGCCAGTTGCCGGTGGCGGCGGAGGTGAGGGCGGCCACTTCCTGCGCCACGTCGCCGGCCGCGCTGCTCTCGGTCACCGTGGGCTCCTCGGGGTCTTCTTGTTGTCGTGGACCTCGTTGACGTCGTGGACCTGGTTGACGTCGTGGACCTGGTTGACGTCGTGGACCTCATTGACATAGACGCGGGGAACGCGCGCGCCGATGCGGGTGACGATCTCGTACGCGATGGTCCCGGCGGCCTCGGCCCAGTCCTCGGCCGTCGGCTCACCGCGATCGCCGGGGCCGAAGAGGACGGCGGAGGTGCCGGGCTCGACGACGTCGTCGCCGAGATCGACGACGAACTGGTCCATGGCGACCCGCCCGGCGACACGCCGCCAGCGGGTGCCGCTCCCCCCTGCGCCACCGCCGTCGCCGACCAGCACGGGCCCACGGCCCGAGGCGTGCCGGGGGACGCCGTCGGCGTACCCGAGGGGCACGAGGCCGAGGTTGGTCCGCTGCGGGGTGACGTAGTGATGGCCGTAACTGACGCCGTGCCCCTCGGGGACCTGTTTGACCAGGGCGACGGAGGCGGAGAGGGTCATGACGGGCCGCAGGCCGAAGTCCTGGGGGGTGCCGAGCGCGGGGCTGGGTGAGATGCCGTACATGGCGATGCCGGTCCGTACGAGATCGAAGTGCGACTCGGGGACGGTGAGGGTGGCCGGGGAGTTGGCGATGTGCCGTACCTCGGGCTCGACGCCTTCCTTCTCGGCGTACGCGAGCATCTCGTGGAAGAGGTCGAGCTGGGCGGCGATGGAGGGGTGGCCGGGCTCGTCGGCGCAGGCGAAGTGGGACCACAGGCCGGTGACGTGGACCTGGCCGGCGTCCTGGGCGGCGAGGGCGGCGGCGACGAGGGCGGGCCAGTCGGCGGGCTGACAGCCGTTACGGCCGAGGCCGGTGTCGGCCTTGAGCTGGATACGGGCGGGCCGCCCGGCCTCCCGGGCGGCGGCGGCCACCTCGCGCATGGCCCACATGCCGCTGACCCCCATGTCGAGGTCGGCGTCGATACCGGCGCGCCAGGGGTCGCCGGGGGTCCAGAGCCAGCACAGGACACGACTGCGAATCCCAGCGGCACGCAGGGCGAGCGCCTCCTGCGGCGTGGCGGTCCCGAGCCACCCGGCGCCGGCTTCGAGCGCGGCGCGGGCGACGGGCACCATCCCATGCCCGTACGCATCGGACTTCACGACGGCCATCAGGGCAGCACCGGGCTGAGCACGGGCACGAAGCGCTCGTACGTTGCCCCGCAGGGCGCCGAGATCGATCTCGGCGCGGGCGCGGGGAGGTGGGAGCGGGGGCTGGTCGTGCGGCTGAGCCTCGGGCGTCTGAATGTTTCCGGTCATCGCGACCAGTCTCTCAGAGCAGGGGGCTGTGGGGGTTGAGGTGGGATGGTCTGGTGCGGGTTCGGACCGAGGGGTAGTCGGGGGCACCCGGGTTGTGTGGTTCGGGTGGGGCCGCCCCTTGCGGTTGAGTGTCGCGGTTTCGGGGCGGGCGTCAAGGGCGCTCCTGCGTCGCGTCGGCTTCGCCGATTACGCTCCGCTCCACCCTTGACCCCCACCCCGAAACCGCAAGGGAAGGCTGGGGGGGGCGGCCCGGGGGAAGGGTCCCCGGGGGCCAGTCTGTTCTCGGCGTCTCGTCGCGGGCTGCGGCTTTCGGCGGGGCTTTGCGCACCACTTGAATGGGGCGGTGGCCACTCGTCTCGGCGGCTGACAACCGCCCGTTGGCCAGCGCACAAGCACCGTGTCTGTGGTGAGTGGGTGGTGGGCGAAGGCGGCGGGGACAGGCGGCTGGTCTGGCCCGTTTCGGTGGGTTGTTTGCTCTGAGAGCCCTTTAACGCAACACAGGACACAAGACCGGGTGGGAGAGGCCCTCAGGAGCCCTCAAAGCTAGAACAAATGGGGTATATGGCCTGCCGGGATGTGGTGGTGGGTAGTGGAGGCGGGCGGGGCGGCCACCCGGCCCGTTTCGGTGGGTTGTTTGCCGTCGGAGCCCCTTAATGAAACAGAGGACACAAGACCAGGCGAAAGAGGCCCCCAGGGGACCTCAAAGCCTGGGCAAATGGGGCATATTTGCCACCAGGACGGGCCGGGGCCCTGCCCAACCCCGTAGCTGACCACGGATCTCAGACACGGTGCTTGCACACCCACCAACAGACGGCGTGGCAGCCGCCGAGACGACTCGCCACCGCCCCATTCAAGTGGTGCGCAACACCCCGCCGAAAGGCGCGGACCGCGACGAAACACCAAGAACAGACAAGCCCCCCGGGGACCCCTCCCCCCGGGCCGCCCCCCCCAGCCTTCCCCAGCGGGGCCGGGGTGGGGGTCAAGGGTGACCGCAGGTCATCGGCGAAGCCGACGCTCCGCAGGAGCGCCCTTGACGCCCACCCCGGCCCCGCGACAATCAACAACAAGGGGCGGCCCCACCCGCCACATCAAATGCCGGGCGCCCCCGACTACCCCTCGGCCCGAACCCGCACCCAATCACTCACCCAAACCAAACCCCCTCCCGAACCCGAACCCGAACCCGAACCCGCACCCGAACCCGAACCCGCACCCCCACCCCCACCCCATCACTCACCCCCACCCACACTCCTCCAAGCCTCCCGCACCCCCTCCGCCACCTCATGCGCCGCCACCGGCGCCCCCCGGGACGCCAAGCGCCCCGCCAAGCCGTGCAGATACGCCGCCGCCGATGCCGCGTCCCTCGCCTCCAGGCCCGACGCCAGCAGTGAGCCCGCCAGGCCCGACAGCACGTCGCCGCTGCCCGCCGTCGCCAGCCATGGCGTGCCCGTCGGGTTCACCCGTACAGGCACCGACCTGTCCGGCGAGGCGATCAGGGTGGTCGAGCCCTTGAGCAGCACCGTCGCGCCGTACCGTGCCGCCAGTTCCCGTACCGCCGCCAGCCGGCCCGACTCCACCTCCGCGCGGTCCACCCCCAGCAGCGCCGCCGCCTCCCCCGCGTGCGGGGTGAGCAGGGTCGGCGCGGTACGCGCCCGTACCGTCGCCGGGTCCAGCGCGCGCAGACCGTCCGCGTCGACCAGGACCGGGACGTCCGACGCCAGTACGTCCGCCACGCCCGGTCCGTCGCCCAGCCCCGGGCCCACCGCCCACGCCTGCACCCGGCCCGCCTTCGACGGCGGGCCGTCGTGCACCAGCGTCTCCGGGTAGCGGGCGATCACCGTGCTCCCGCCGGGCCCCACGTACCGCACCGCCCCCGCACCACCCCGCAGCGCACCCGCCACCGCCAGCACCGCCGCGCCCGGATACCTCGCGGAACCGGCGACGATCCCCACCACCCCCCGCCGGTACTTGTCGCTCTCGCCCGTCGGTTTCGGCAACAGCCGCGCCACGTCCGCGTGCTGGAGCGCCTCCAACTCCGGTACGGACGGCAGGTACGGGCCCAGGCCGATGTCCACCAGCCGCACCGCCCCCGCGTACTCGCGCGCCGGGTCGATCAGCAGCCCCGGCTTGTACGCGCCGAAGGTCACCGTCGCGTCCGCCCGCAGCGCCTCCCCCTTCACCTCACCGGTGTCCGCCTCCACCCCGCTCGGCAGGTCCACGGCGACGATCACCCCGCTCCCCCCGCGCGCCGCCCGCGCCACCGGCACCGCGTCGGGGCGCAGCCCCCCGTGCCCGCCGATGCCCGTAATACCGTCCAGCACCAGGTCCGCCACCGCCAGCACCTCGAACGGGTCGTCCACGACCCGTCCGCCCTTGCCCAACAGCGCCGACAGGCCGCCTTCGTGCGTACGGTCCGGCGCCAGCAGCACCGCCGACACCCGCGCCCCCCTGGCCGCCAGCCGCGCCCCCGCGTACAGCGCGTCGCCGCCGTTGGCGCCGCTCCCGGCCAGGACGACGACCTTCGACCCGTACACCCGCCGCCCCACCACCGACCCGGGCCCGGCCGCCGAGCCCGACGCCGGTCCCACCCCCGACCCACCGCCCAGCAGGTCCGCGCAGGCCGCCGCCAGCCCGGCCGCCGCGCGCTGCATCAGCGCGCCCTCCGGCAGCCGCGCCATCAGCTCCCGCTCGGTGTTCCGTACCGTCTCCACGCTGTAAGCAGTCCGCATACGCCCATCTCTCCGTCCACACCCGGCACACCCGGCAGACCCAGCACACCCGGTCCACCCCGGCCAACCCGGTCCACCGCCAACGACCTACCCCCGCCCCCGCACTCCCCGCACCCCCGCCCCCTCACCCCTCCGCGATCACCACCGCCGAAGCCACCCCCGCGTCATGGCTCAGCGACACGTGCCAGTTCCGTACCCCCAGCTCCGCCGCCCGCGCCGCCACCGTCCCGAGCACGCGCAGCCTCGGCTGCCCGCTCTCCTCGACGTACACCTCCGCGTCGAGCCAGCGCAGCCCCCCGGGCGCGCCCAGCGCCTTCGCCACGGCCTCCTTCGCGGCGAACCGCGCCGCGAGGGACGCCGTACCGCGCCGCTCACCGCTCGGCAGCAGCAACTCCCGCTCCGAGAAGAGCCGTTCGACCATCTGGGGGGTACGCAGCAGCGACTCCCCGAACCGGTCGATCTCCGCGACGTCGATCCCCACCCCGATGATCACCCTGAACCCACTCCCTCACTCACTCACTCACGCGCGCGCATCTCACCGACACCCGCACTCCCGCGCTCACTCCACCGTCACCGACTTCGCCAAGTTCCGCGGCTGGTCCACCTCGTTGCCCCGCGCCGTCGCCAGCTCGCACGCGAACACCTGCAACGGCACCGTCGCCACCAAGGGTTGCAGCAGCGTCGGCGTCACGGGGATGCGGATCAGATGGTCCGCGTACGGTGCCACCGCCTCGTCCCCTTCCTCCGCGATCACGATCGTGCGCGCCCCCCTGGCCCGGATCTCCTGGATGTTCGACACGATCTTGTCGTGCAGCACCGACCGGCCGCGCGGCGAGGGTACGACGACCACCACCGGCAGGTCCTCCTCGATCAGCGCGATCGGCCCGTGCTTCAACTCGCCCGCCGCGAAGCCCTCGGCGTGCATGTACGCCAGCTCCTTCAGCTTGAGCGCGCCCTCCAGTGCCACCGGGTACCCCACGTGCCGCCCCAGGAACAGCACTGTCTTCTTGTCCTTGAGCGAGCGCGCCAGCTCCCGTACCGGCTCCATCGTCTCCAGGACCCGCTCCACCTCGCCCGAGATGTGCGACAGGTCCCGTACCACGGCCCGGATCTCGTCGCCCCACTTCGTCCCGCGCGACTGCCCCAGGTACAGCGCCACCAGGTAGCACGCCACCAACTGCGTGAGAAACGCCTTCGTGGACGCCACGGCCACCTCAGGGCCCGCGTGCGTGTACAGGACCGCGTCCGACTCCCTCGGGATGGTCGAGCCGTTCGTGTTGCAGATCGCCAGCACCTTGGCCCCCTGCTCCCGCGCGTGCCGCAGCGCCATCAGCGTGTCCATCGTCTCGCCGGACTGGGAGATGGCGATCACCAGCGTCCGCCGGTCCAGGATCGGGTCGCGGTAGCGGAACTCGCTCGCCAGCTCCACCTCGCAGGGGATACGGGTCCAGTGCTCGATGGCGTACTTCGCGATCAGCCCGGCGTGGAACGCCGTCCCGCACGCCACGATGACGACCTTGTCCGCCTCCCGCAGCACCTCCGCCGGGATCCGCACCTCGTCCAGCGACAGCCGGCCCTCGCCGTCGATGCGTCCCAGCAGCGTGTCCGCCACCGCCTTCGGCTGTTCGGCGATCTCCTTGAGCATGAAGGACTCGTAGCCGGCCTTCTCGGCCGCCGAGGCGTCCCAGTCGATGTGGTACGCGTGGGTCTCGGCCGGCGCTCCGTGGAAGTCCGTCACCGTCACGCCGTCCCGGCGCAGCTCCACCACCTGGTCCTGGCCCAGTTCGATCGCCGAGCGCGTATGGGCGATGAAGGCCGCGACGTCCGAGGCCAGGAAGGCCTCGCCCGCGCCGACCCCCACCACCAGCGGGGAGTTGCGCCGCGCGCCCACCACCACGTCCGGCTCGTCCGCGTGTACGGCGACGAGGGTGAAGGCGCCGTCCAGGCGCCGGCACACCTGGCGCAGGGACTCCGCCAGGTCGCCACAGGCCGAGAACGCCTCGGCGAGCAGATGCGCGACCACTTCGGTGTCGGTCTCCGACTCCAGGTCGTGGCCCCGGTCGGTCAGTTCGGCGCGCAGGGCGGCGAAGTTCTCGATGATCCCGTTGTGGACGACGGCGACACGTCCCGCGTTGTCCAGGTGGGGGTGGGCGTTGAGGTCCGTCGGGCCGCCGTGGGTGGCCCACCGGGTGTGCCCGATGCCGGTGGCACCGCTCGGCAGCGGCTGTTCCGCCAGTGACTTCTCCAGGTTGACGAGCTTGCCCGCCTTCTTCGACGTGGCGAGACCGCCGTCCGCGAGCACCGCGACCCCGGCCGAGTCGTAGCCCCGGTATTCGAGTCGTTTGAGGCCCGCGACGACCACATCGAGCGCCGACTGTCCACCGACATAACCCACAATTCCACACATGTCGGCAGCCTAAGGCGCGGGACGCCACGCCCCGGGTAACCAGGCCCGTACGGTGGCCCCGGCCTTGTCGGTGCCGGACACCACGGCCGCCGCCACAGCCGTTGCTTGTCGGTGCGCCAGAGCCGTCACTTGTCGGTGTGCACACAGCCGTCACTTGTCGGTGCACGCGGCACCGCATTGAATGGGGCTTCGTGACACTTCGTACGCTGATCGCCCTGCCCCGGATGCTGCGCCACGGCGCCACCGTCGGCGCGGACCTGCCGCCGGACACGGCCGTCGTCCTCGACCCCGTCCACCCGGATCTGCGCGACGCGCTCCGGGCGGCGGCGGGCGGCGACCACGGGCCCGCGCGGGATCTGCTGGCGGCCACCCGGCGGGGCGCGGAGTGGGAGCGGCGCGGTATTTTCGTACCGCAGCTGGCCAGGAACGCCCTGCACCACCGCGGCTGGCTGGACGCCTGGCTGGCCGAGGCGCCGGAGGATCCGGACGCGGTGCTGGTCAAGGCCGAGCTGTGTGTGGCGCAGGCCTGGGAGATACGGACCGGGTCACGCGCGCAGGACGTGTCCAAGGACCAGTTCCAGGCGTTCTTCGCGCTGCTGGACGACGCGGTCCCGGTGATCAGTGCGGCGGCCGAGCTGAACCCCACCGATCCCGTGCCGTGGCAGATCGCGCTCACGCACGCGACGGGCAGTCAGGCGCCGCGCGAGGTCTTCGCCGCGTACTGGGCGGAGGCGACGGCCCGCGCCCCGCACCACTACGGCTGCCACCGCGCGGCGCTCCAGTACCTGTGCGAGAAGTGGCACGGCTCGCACGAGGAGATGTTCGACTTCGCGGAACAGGCGGCGGCGGAGGCGCTGCCCGGCTCGCAGCTGCACGCGCTGCCGCTGCTGGCGGCGGTCGAGTACGAGGTGGCGGCGGACCCCACGACGACCGCCGCGACGGCCGACACCGCGCTCGGCGCGCCCCGTAACCGCCCCGCCCCCGCCTTCACCTCCCACACCCCCTTCGGCGCCTCCCGCACCCCGGCCCGTACCCGGATCCACGCCGCGACGGAACGGGCCCTCGCACTGTCGGACGCCCACGCGCCGGGCGATCCGGAAGCGGCGACCGTACGCAACCACCTCGCCCTGACGCTGATCCTGGCCGGACGGCACGCGGAGGCGCTGGAACAGTTCAGGCGGATCGGCACGCACGCGACGGAGCTTCCGTGGGCGTACTTCGGGGACGCGCGGGAGGAGTTCCTGGACTTTCGCAGGGGGGTACGGATGGAGGTCGCGGCACGCGTCAAGTTCTTCTCGACCCCCGTACCGCCGCCGCTTCCCCCCGCCACGGACAGCACCACCCCCGCCGCCTCCACCTCCGCCTCAGCCGCCCTGCCCGCCACCTTCTCCCTCGCCGTCGTCTCCGCGCCCCCGCACCAGGTCGCGGAGGCGGCGCTGCTCTGCGGGGTCCCCCTGCGGATCGCACCGGCGGCCGACGGCGCCATGTCGTACGTCGAGCTGGCCGCGAACGCCACCCCGGGGCGGCGCGCCCGGCTCCTCGGCGAGGAGGGGCTCACCGCCGCCGCAGACACCTTCACCACGGGCGAGCGCTGGCCGGCCCTCGTCCTCCACCGCACCGCCGACCGCCACGGCTTCACCCTCCTCCGCAAGGGCAAGAAGGTGGCCGCCCACGAGTGGGACGAGGCGGCCCCGGTCCCCGACCAGGCGACGGCGGCGGCCACGGCGGCGGCCCTCGCCAAGGCGTACGGTGTCGCCGACCCGCGCCCCCTCACCGCCCTCCTGCGCGGCGCCAACGCCCCGGCGGACCGGCAGCGGACGCTGACGGGGCTGCTGGGCCTCCCCCCGCTCCCCGAGACGTTCGGCAACCGGCCCGAGGCCCTCACCGCGCTGCCCGACGCCCATGTCCTGGTCAGCAGAGGCCTGTTGACCGGCATCAGGGAGTCCTTGGCGTCGGCGACCTCGTCGGCCGCCGGGAGCGCGTCCGCGCGCACGCGATCTCCCCGTGCCTCCTTCCCCCGCGCGGCCTTCCCCCGTCCCCGGCTCTGGTGGCTCCTCCACGTCCTGGGCCTGTGCCTTGCCGTGCCCGCCGCGGCCTACGCTTGGTGGTCCCCGGACATCGGCCCCTTCCGGGCGGTCAACTCGACGATCGCCGCGCTCTGGCTGACGACCCGCGTCACCCGCGCCTGGCGCCAGCGCCGCGCCCGTACGTGACCCGCGCCCGACGACGGGCACCCGTACCAACCCCTCACAGGCCCGGCCCCCGAAAACTCCCCGACTCCCTGTCAGTCCCCGGTGCTAACCTGCGCCTTCACCTCACGCACACATCGTGGGGACCCGTTCCCAGGGCCGTACGCGAGGCGCGCCTCCTTCCGCCCCGCCGTCCGCCGGCCCCCCGTACCGAGGACCGTCATGCCTCAAGCCGAGCCGCTGGCTCGCCCCCAGTTCCATCCGTACGCCGCCATACCCGCGCTCGTGCCCCTGCGCACCGCCGCCAGGGCCGGTGACCTGCCCGCCGTGTTGCGCTTCTTCGAAGGGCTCACCGACGAGGACGACCGTGCGTACGCCTCCGCGCTCCTCGCGGAACTGACCGGCACGGAGAAGCTGTTCGAGCGGATCGAGGCCGAGGGGTCCGACGCCCCGCTCCCCCGGACCCTCCTCGCCCACCGGCGGGTGGTCATCGGCTGGAACATCCGCAGCGGGGCCCGCGCGCAGAACGTGTCGCGCCGGCAGTTCGACCAGTTCCACGCCTGGCTGCGCAAGGCCGAGCAGCTGCTGATCGACGTCTGCGCCGAGCACCCCGACTTCGCCCTGGCCTGGTCCGTACGCCTGACGACCGCGCGCGGTCTGGAGCTCGGGCAGAGCGAGGCGCGCCGCCGGTACGACCGGCTCGCCGAGCACCACCCCCACCACCTCGCCGCGCAGAACTCACTGCTCCAGCAGCTGTGCCCCAAGTGGGGCGGGAGCTGGAAGGCCGCGCACGACTTCGCCCGCGAGCGCGCCGCCGCCGCGCCGGCGGGGAGCAACGCGGGCGAAGTCGTCGCGCAGGTCCACATCGAGCACTGGCTGGACCTCGACCCGGGCGAGGACGCGCGGTACATCACGCGGACGGACGTCAGGGACGAGCTGGCCGCCGCGGCGGCCGCGTCCGTGCTCCACCCCGACCACCGTCCGACGTTCCGCTCGGTCGAGGCGCACAACCACTTCGCGATGGTGTTCGCGACGGCCGGTGAACACGCCCTGGCCGCATCGCACTTCCGCGCGATCGGCAACAACGCGACCGAGCGCCCGTGGACGTATCTGGGCGACCAGGACGCCGCGTTCACGAAGCACCGCAAGCTCGCACTGGCGAAGGGCTGATCCGATGACGCAGCACACGTCCGCCACCCCCGCCACCGTCACCGGCGGGGAGCCCGGCATCCGCCTCACCGAGGTCGACGGCGTCCGGACACTCCTGGCCGCCGGCAGCGGCGAGATCACCGCCGGGCTGGTCTTCCGCGTGGGCGCCGCCGACGAGACGTACGCCACCTCCGGCATCACCCACCTCGTCGAGCACCTGGCCCTTTTCCGCCACGGCGTGTCCGACCTGCACTACAACGGCGCCACCGCCGCCACGTACACGATCTTCCACGCCACCGGCACGGCCGACGAGGTCGTCACGTACCTCAACGGTGTCTGCGACGCGCTGCGCGACCTGCCGCTGGAGCGGCTGGAGACCGAGCGCGAGATCCTGCGCACGGAGGCGGCGGGCCGCACCTACGGCCCCAACCACCAGCTGCCGCTGTGGCGTTACGGAGCCCAGGGGTACGGCCTGGTGAGCTACACCGAACTGGGGCCCTGGCACCTGACCGCCGATGCCGTGCGGGACTGGGCGGCCACCCGCTTCACCCGCGACAACGCGGTCCTGTGGATCACCAGCGACACCGTGCCGGACGGGCTGCGGCTCGACCTCCCCTCCGGGCCGCGCCACCCGATGCCGGCCGTCACCTCCGCGCTGCCCGTCACCCCCGCCTACATCACCGGCGAGGACGGTGGTGTGGTCATGGACGGCATCGTCCGGCGCTCCACCGCGGCCTCGCTCTTCGCCGAGGTCCTGGGCCGGGCGCTGTACGCGGACCTGCGCCAGAAAGGCGGCTACTCGTACGCCACCGCCGGGCACTACAGCCCGCGCGACGCGGACTTCGCCACCATCACGGCGTTCGCCGACGCCCTCCCGCAGAAGCAGGACGCCGTGGTCGGCGGCTTTGTCGACGTCCTGGCCCGGCTCCGGGCCGGCCGCATCGAGCAGGCGGAGCTGGACGCGGCGCGCAACAAGGTCCTCAAGCAGTTCGACCACCCCGACGCGCACGCCGCGAGCCTGCCCTCGTACGCACTGAACCTGCTCGTCGACCACGCCAACGCGACCCGGGACGAATACCGCGCCCAGCTGGCCGCCGTCACGGTGGACGACCTGCGCGACGTGGCCCGCGAGCTGCACTCCACGGCCCTGCTGGAGGTCCCCGGCCGGGGCGCCGACTGGGCGGGCTTCACCGAGGCGCCGCAGTTCTCCCCGGAGACCGACCGGCTCACCGGGACCCGGCACCAGTCGCACGACGACAAGGGCGTGGTGCTGACCGTGGCGGCCGAGGGGGTCGCTTTCAGCAGCCCCAAGGGGGTGATCACCGTCCGCTACGACCAGTGCGCCGCGATGGTCGCGTACCCCGACGGCGGCCGCCGCCTCACCGGCCACGACGGCTTCCAGGTCGTCGTGGAGCCCACGCTCTACGCGGACCTCACCCCGGACAGGATCGCGGCGATCGACGCGGGGGTCCCGCCCTCTGCGGTGGTACGGGCCCCGGAGCGCGCGCCGGAGCGGATCCCGCAGCCGCGCCCGGCGTCCGACGGCGGAGCCGGGACCGGTCCCAAGCCTGGGCTGACGGTGTTCTTCCTGTCGCTGGGCATCCTGGTCTGCGTCGTGGCCACCGTGTTCCTCGCCCTGATGGCCGTCGCGGCGACCTGGCTGGCCGAGCCGAGGCCGAGCGCGGGCGTCGCGGTCCTCTTCTGGGTGCTGACCGCCGCCCCGCCGCTCCTGATCAGGGTCCTGCGCAAGGCCCGGGCGAAGCATATGTGAACCCCGTACGAAACAATGGCCGAATGATCACCCCCTACGTCGATCTCAGCCGGGCCGAATGGAGCGCCCTGCGGGACAAGACACCGCTGCCGCTCACCGCCGGGGAGGTCGAGCGGCTGCGGGGGCTCGGGGACGTCATCGACCTCGACGAGGTGCGGGACGTCTACCTGCCGCTCTCCCGGCTGCTGAATCTGTACGTCAAGGCCACGGCCGAGCTGCGCGGCGCGCTCAATACGTTCCTCGGGGACGCGGGCAACGGCCACGGCGCGCAGCGCGGCACGCCGTTTGTCATAGGGGTGGCCGGAAGTGTCGCCGTCGGGAAGTCCACCGTGGCGCGTCTCCTCCAGGCGCTGCTCGCCCGCTGGCCCGAGCACCCGCGCGTCGAGCGGGTGACCACCGACGGCTTCCTGCTGCCGATGAAGGAGCTGGAGGCCCGGGGGCTGATGTCGCGCAAGGGCTTCCCGGAGTCGTACGACCGCCGGGCCCTGACCCGGTTCGTCGCCGACGTGAAGGCGGGGAAGGACGAGGTCACGGCGCCCGTCTACTCGCACCTGATCTACGACATCGTGCCGGGCGAGGTGCTGACCGTACGGCGGCCGGACATCCTGATCGTGGAGGGCATCAACGTCCTCCAGCCGGCGCTCCCCGGCAAGGACGGCAGGACGCGCGTCGGTCTCGCCGACTACTTCGACTTCAGTGTGTACGTGGACGCCCGCGCCGAGGACATCGAGAGCTGGTACCTGAACCGGTTCCGCAAGCTGCGCGAGACCGCGTTCCAGGACCCCTCCTCGTACTTCCGCAAGTACACGCAGGTGTCGGAGGAGGAGTCGCTGGACTACGCGCGCACGATGTGGCGGACCGTCAACCGGCCCAACCTGCTGGAGAACGTGGCGCCGACCCGGGGACGCGCCACACTGATCGTGCGCAAGGGCCCGGACCACAAGGTCCAGCGGCTGTCCCTGCGCAAACTCTGACGGCCGCCGGGCCCGGGCCCACGGGCCGGACCTCAGCCCAGCGCCGACTTCACCACGTCCGCCAGCCGCCCCGCCACCGACCGCGCCTGCTCGATGTCGGCCGCCTCCACCATCACCCGTACCAGCGGCTCCGTACCCGAGGAGCGCAGCAGGACCCGGCCGGTGGAGCCCAGTTCCGCCTCGGCCTCGGCGACGGCGGTCGCCAGGTCAGGGGAGGTGTGCACCCGCGCCTTGTCGACGTCGGGGACGTTCACGAGCACCTGCGGCAGCCGGTGCATGACGGCCGCGAGGTCGGCGAGCGTACGGCCGGTCGCGGCGACGCGCGCCGCCAGCATCAGGCCGGTCAGCGTGCCGTCGCCGGTCGTCGCGTGGTCCAGGACGATGACATGGCCGGACTGCTCGCCGCCGAGCGCGTAGCCGTGCTCCTTCATCGACTCCAGGACGTACCGGTCGCCGACGGCGGTCTCCACCAGGTGGATGCCCTCCCGCTCCATCGCGATCTTGAAGCCGAGGTTGGACATGACCGTGCCGACCACCGCGTCCCCGCGCAGCGTGCCGGCCTCCCGCATGGCCAGGGCCAGCACGGCGAGGATCTGGTCGCCGTCGACCTCCTCGCCCGCCGCGTCCACGGCGAGGCAGCGGTCCGCGTCGCCGTCGTGCGCGATGCCGAGGTCCGCGCCGTGCTCGACCACGGCGGCCCTGAGCAGGTCCAGGTGGGTGGAGCCGCACCCGTCGTTGATGTTCAGCCCGTCCGGCTCGGCGCCGATGGTGATGACCTCGGCCCCGGCGCGCGCGAACGCCTCGGGCGAGACCCGGGCGGCGGCGCCGTGCGCCTCGTCGAGGACGACCTTGAGGCCGTCGAGCCGGTTCGGCAGGACGCCGATGAGGTGGGCCACGTACCGGTCGAAGCCTTCGTCGTACGAGCGGATCCGGCCGACGCCGCCACCCGTCGGGCGCTCCCACGGCTCGCCCGTGCGGTGCTGCTCGTAGATCGATTCGATACGGTCCTCCAGCTCGTCGGCCAGCTTGTGACCGCCGCGCGCGAAGAACTTGATGCCGTTGTCCGGCATGGCGTTGTGGCTCGCGGAGAGCATCACGCCGAGGTCGGCGCCCAGCACGCCGGTGAGATACGCCACCGCCGGGGTGGGCAGCACACCGACCCGCAGGACGTCCACACCGGCGCTCGCGAGCCCCGCCACCACGGCGGCCTCCAGGAATTCGCCGGAGGCGCGGGGGTCGCGGCCCACCACCGCCGTCGGCCGATGTCCCTCGAACGTCCCCACCTCGCCGAGCACATGTGCCGCCGCGACCGACAGACCGAGCGCGAGCTCCGCCGTCAGATCGGCGTTGGCGACACCGCGCACGCCGTCCGTGCCGAAGAGTCGTCCCACAGCTCTCCCTCCAAAAAACGCACGGAACCGTCCCGGCTCCGCACGTAAAAGCTCCGAAAACGCCAAAACCCAAAGTACTGAGCGTCTGATGCTGTTATACGCCCGAGTAGTTCAAGAAAACGAACGCCCCGGCGGCACGGAGTGCCGCCGGGGCGTTCGAAGACAGACAGACCAACCAGCGTGATTAGCGCTTGCTGTACTGCGGGGCCTTACGGGCCTTCTTGAGACCGGCCTTCTTGCGCTCGACCGCACGGTCGTCACGCGAAAGGAAACCGGCCTTCTTGAGCGGGGCGCGGTTGTTGTCCTGGTCCGCCTCGTTCAACGCGCGGGCCACGCCGAGGCGCAGGGCGCCGGCCTGACCGGAGACGCCGCCACCCGAGATACGGGCGATGACGTCGTAGCGGTTGTCGAGCTCAAGGATCTTGAAGGGGTCGTTCACTTCCTGCTGGTGCACCTTGTTCGGGAAGTAACCCTCAAGGGTGCGACCGTTGATCTTCCACTTGCCGCTGCCCGGAACGATCCGGACGCGGGCGATGGCGTTCTTGCGGCGGCCCAGGCCGGCGGCCGGCTGGGGGTCGCCGAAGCGGGACGCCAGGGACTCGGTGGTGTACTCACCCTCGACGGGGACCTCGGACTCGAAGGTCGTCACGGCTTCGAAGGTCTCCTCACCCTCGGCGCTCTCGACGGGGGCTTCAGTAGTGGACTCGGCCACGATTCTCCTCAGATTTCTTTATGTCTTAGGGGGTGGCCGGAACTACTGCGCGACCTGGGTGATCTCGAACGGGACAGGCTGCTGGGCAGCGTGCGGGTGCTGGTCGCCCGCGTAGATCTTCAGCTTCGAGAGCATCTGACGACCCAGGGTGTTCTTCGGGATCATTCCCTTGATGGCCTTCTCGACGGCCTTCTCGGGGTTCTTGGCGAGGAGTTCGTCATAACGGACGGAACGCAGGCCACCCGGGTAACCGGAGTGGCGGTACGCCATCTTCTGGGTCCGCTTGTTGCCGGACAGGTGCACCTTGTCCGCGTTGATGATGACGACGAAGTCGCCGGTGTCAACGTGGGGGGCGTAGATCGCCTTGTGCTTACCGCGCAGAAGGTTGGCGGCAGTGGTCGCCAGACGGCCCAAGACGATGTCCTGGGCGTCGATGACGTGCCACTGGCGTGTCACATCGCCGGGCTTGGGGCTGTACGTACGCACGGTCGTAGCCTTCGCTTCTTCAGTGAGTGGGAACCTGACAAGGCCACCCGGACGATCACGACAGCCATGGCGGCACAACGGGGACGCAACCCGTGTACCTGCCTCTGTCCATCGGCCCGGTGGACCGGCGTAAGGGCCCCTCGCGTGAGAACGACCAAGCCAATACGCATAACGAACCAGCAGAATACCCGGGTGCCCCCGTACGGGTCAAAACGAGGGCCGGGGCCCCTCCCGCACGTGTCCTCAATCGCCGGACGGGCTTGTTCTTCCTACCGCTCCCGCACCACCCGACGCTCGTCCCAGACGGGCTCGGGCGTCTCCCGGACCACCCCGTCGGAGCCGAACACCAGATACCGGTCAAACGCGCGAGCGAACCACCGGTCGTGCGTCACCGCCACCACCGTCCCGTCGTACACCTCAAGCCCGTCCTGCAACGCCTCCGCCGACTCCAGGTCCAAGTTGTCCGTCGGCTCGTCCAGCAGCAGCGCCGTCGTCCCCCGCAACTCCAGCAGCAGGATCTGGAACCGCGCCTGCTGCCCGCCCGAGAGCTTCTCGAACGGCTGGTCCCCCTGCCGCTCCAGCTCGTACCGCCGCAGCACGCTCATCGCCCCGCCCCGGTCCTTCGCGTGCTCGGTCCACAGGATGTCGACCAGCGTCCGCCCCAGCAGCTCCGGATGCGCGTGCGTCTGCGCGAAGTGCCCCGGCACGACCCGCGCCCCCAGCTTCCACTCCCCCGTGTGCCGGACGTCCTCGCCCGCCAGCAGCCGCAGGAAGTGCGATTTCCCCGACCCGTTCGACCCGAGGACCGCCACCCGCTCGCCGTAGAAGATCTCCAGCGAGAACGGCTTCATCAGCCCGGTCAGCTCCAGGTTCTTGCAGGTCACCGCCCGTACACCGGTCCGGCCACCCTTCAGCCGCATGGTGATCTCCTGCTCGCGCGGCGGCTCCGGCGGCGGTCCCGCGTCCTCGAACTTCTTGAAGCGCGTCTGCATCGCCCGGTAGCGCGAGGCCATGTCGGGGCTGATCGCCGCCTGCTGCCGCAGCCGGTGCACCAGCGCCTTGAGCCGGGCGTGCTCCTCGTCCCAGCGCCGTTTCAGCTCCTCGAAGCGCGCGAAGCGCTCCTTGCGCGCCTGGTGGTACGTACCGAATCCGCCGCCGTGCACCCAGACGTCCGAGCCCGCCGGGCTCGGCTCGACACTGACGATCTTCTCGGCGGCCCTGGCCAGCAGCTCCCGGTCGTGGGAGACGAAGAGGACCGTCTTACGGGTCTCCTTGAGCTTCTCCTCCAGCCAGCGCTTGCCGGGGACGTCCAGATAGTTGTCCGGCTCGTCCAGGAGCAGCACCTCGTCGGGCCCGCGCAGCAGCGCCTCCAGCACCAGCCGTTTCTGCTCGCCGCCGGACAGCGTGGTCAGCCCGCGGAACTGGGCTTTGTCGTACGGGACCCCCAGCGCCGCCATCGTGCACATGTCCCAGACCGTCTCGGCCTCGTACCCCCGCGCCTCCGCCCAGTCGCTCAGCGCCTGCGCGTACCGCATCTGCGCGGCCTCGTCGTCGACCGTCATGATCAGGTGCTCGGCCTCGTCCACCGCCCGCGCCGCCTCGCGGATGCGCGGCTGGGCGACGGAGACCAGCAGGTCACGTACCGTACGGTCGTCGCGCACCGAGCCGACGAACTGCGACATGACACCGAGCCCGCCGCTGACCGTGACCGTCCCGCCGTGCGGTTGCAGCTCCCCCGCGATCAGCCGCAGCAGCGTGGTCTTGCCGGCGCCGTTGGCCCCGACGAGGGCGACGACGGCGCCCTCCCCCACGCGGAACGAAGCGTCGCCGAGGAGCACCCGTCCGTCGGGGAGGTAGTACTCCAGGTGCCCTGCCTCAAGATGTCCCATGGTCCGCATTGTCGGGCCCCCGGCGGCCCAGGCCCAATCGTTTTCTGCCACAGGTTCTGTCGCACGCCGGTACGAGCGGGGCTCGCCCGGCCTTAAACTCCCGGCATGAGCTTTGGGCAAGGGGGACCCTCCTGGGGCAGCCCCGGTTCACCGACACCAGGACACGATCCCTACGGATCGCAGGATCCTTACGGATCACAGAGCCCGCACGGATCCCAGAACCCTCACGACCCGTACGGCACACCCGACCCGTACGCCGCACCCGACCCGTACGCCACGCAGCGGCCCGACCCGTACGGCAGCCAGACCCCTGACCCGTACAGCGCGCAGACCCCTGACCCGTACGGCACCCAGACACCCGACTGGGCGGCGCTCGCCGACGCCTCCGCCGGCCGTGCCCGCCGTAAACGATGGCTGCTGATAGGCGGCGGAGGTCTCGCGACGGCCGCCGTCGTCGCGGTCGTCGCCTCCGTCATCGTGTCCATGAGCAGCGGTGACAGCGGTCCGAGCGCGGCCGCGAAGGCCTCCGAGGACGTGCCGTCCGCCGCCGCGACACCGAGCGCGGCGACCGATCCCGAGCCGTCCTTCCCCTCGGCGTCCCCGCTGCCTCCGCCCGACCCGAAGGACTTCGTCTCCTCCGCCGACAAGGACACCGCGCCGCTGTCCGCGGACACGCTGTTCCCCGGCGCGAAGCTGACGATGGAGGGACGCGAGTACAAGAAGGGCGCGACCACCCGTACGACCAACTGCGCGGCCTCCGCCCAGGGCGCCCTAGGCTCGATCCTCGCCTCCAACAGCTGTGACGAGGTGATCCGCGCCACGTACAGCAAGGGCGGGGTCGCCGTCACGATCGGCGTCGCGGTCTTCGAGAAGGAGTCCCAGGCGCTCAAGGCGAAGGGCGAGGCCAGGGACGGCATCGCCTCCCTGTCCGGGAACGGGGTCCCGACCTTCTGCCGGGACGGCGTGATCTGCCGCAAGACCACCAACTCGTTCGGCCGGTACGTGTACTTCACGGTCGGCGGCTTCACCTCGGGCAAGGACGTCACCAAGTCCGACAAGGACGTCTTCACCACCGGTGACGACATCTCGGAGTTCACGTTCCGCCAGATCTACCAGCGCGGACGCCTCCAGGCCTCGGCGGCGGCGGTACAGCCCGAGGCGTAAGGCACGCAGGCTCCCGGCCGGGCCCCGCTGTCACACTGGGGGCCCAAGGTCGAACAGCCGGAGGCGCAGCGCATGGCGGTCAGAGTCACCGTGGTGGTCCCGACGTACAACTCGGGACCGCTCATCAAACCACTGGTCGAGTCGATGCTCCGGCAGACGATGCCCCCCGAGGAGTTCGAGGTGCTCTTCGTCGACGACGGCTCGACGGACAACACCCCCGCGCAGCTGGCCGCCCTCGTCGCGGAGCACCCGAACTTCCGCTTCACCGAGATCCCCAACTCCGGCTGGCCGGGCAGGCCCCGCAACGTCGCGATCGAGCTGGCGCGCGGGGAGTACGTGCAGTTCATCGACCACGACGACCTGCTCGGCGACGAGGCGCTCCGGCGGATGTACGACCTCGGCCACGCCAACCGCTCCGACATCGTCATCGGCAAGGTCGTCAGCAACTTCCGGCTGCGCGGCATCCCGCACGCCCTGATGAGCAGGACGCGGGAGTCGTGCACCTTCGAAACGGCCCCCCTGCACGACAGCCTGACGGTCCACAAGATGTACCGGACGGCCTTCCTGCGGGAGCAGGAGATCCGGTTCCCCGTCGGGCACTTCGTCGGCGAGGACCTCCTCTTCATGGTGCCCGCCGTCTTCCGCGCGGCGTCCGTCTCCGTCGTCGGCGACTACCCCTGCTACTACTACCTGGAGCGGGAGGACGGCGGTCACACCACCCCCGATCACCTCGATCCGGTCAGCTACAGCGGCAACCTCCGCCAGATCTTCGACGCGCTGCGCGCCGAGACCGGTCCGGGCCCGATGCGCGACAAGTGGCTGCGCCGCTTCTGGCGCGCGGACATGGTCAAGTACCTGAGCGAGCCGATCTTCCCCACGTACGGGCCGGAGCAGCGCGGCGCGCTGTTCGGCGCGCTGCGCGAGGTGGCGGAGGAGTACCTGACCGAGGAGGTGTACGAGGGGCTGGCCGGCCTGGAACGGGCCCGCGCCGCTCTCGTACGGACCGACCGGCCCGAGGCCCTGCTGGAGCTGACGGGGCGGGCGGCCGGGCTGGACGCGGATGTCCGGCTGACGTCGGCGGAGTGGCGGCGGGGGCGGCTGCTGACGCGCTTCGAGGCGCGGTTCGAGACAACTTCCGGGACAGATGGCGGGGGAACGCCTCTGACCCTCCTGCGCCGGGGCGACCGCTATTTCCTCGACTCCTCCCTCACGGACGGCCTGGTCGAGCCCGTCGAGATCACGGACGACCTCAAGCTCTTCCGCGCGGACGTGAGCCTGCGCCACCGGGACACCTCCGTGGTGTGGCTGCTGCCGCGCGAGATCTCCGTGTCCTTCGAGGAGGAGCCGGTACGGGAGACACCGGTACGGGATACACACGACGGGCTCAGGGACGGTGACGTCCTCGTGCGCCCCGTCGTGCGCGGCACGGTCGCCGTCGACCCGGCGCGCGCGGCGGGCGGCGGGCCGCTGGGCGACGGCGCCTGGGAGGTGCACGTACGGCTCATGGGACCGGGCCTGAACCGCTTCGGGCGCCCGGAGGCCGGGCCCGACCTCGCGCTGCCCGCCCCGGTCGTCCTCGAAGGCCTGGGCGGCCTGGAGGTCGCCGCCTCCCTGGAGGACGGGCTGACCCTGACCGTACGGACGACGGACACGCCCCCCGGCTCCCGCCCGCCCAAGGTCACCGTGGTCGTGCCGACCGAGGGGGCGGAGCCCGCCGCCGTACAGGACACGCTCGACTCGCTCACCGCGCAGACGCTCCCGGCGGCGGAGTTCGAGGTGCTCCAGGTGCCCGGGGCCGCGCGGCCCGACGGCCCCGGCGAGCACGGCACCGGCGAGTACCTGCTGTACATGCAGGCCGGCGACCGGCTGGCCGCCGACGCCCTGGAGCGGCTGTACGCGTACGGCATCGAGCACGACGCGGACATCGTCGTCGGCCGGATGGCGGGGAAGGACCGGGCGGTCCCCCGTGAGCTGTTCGTACGGGACCGGCCGCGCGCCACGTTCGCGAAGGACCCGCTGGCGGACAGCCTGACCGCCAACAAGCTCTTCCACCGCGCGTTCCTCGCCGAGCACGGCCTCCGCTTCCCGGCGGCCGGACTCCCCCTGGGCGAGCAGGCGTTCACGGCGGAGGCGTCGCTGCACGCGGGCCGTACCGCCGTGCTCGGCGGCGAGGTCTGCTACCACTACGGGCCCAAGCCCGAGACCCCCGCCGTCCCGCACGCCGCCTTCTACGGGGCGCTGCGCGGCCTTGTGGGCACCGTGGAGGGCCTCACCGAGCCGGGGGGCACCCGGGACCGGCTGCACCGGCGCTGGCTGCGGGTGGAGCTGCTGGACCAGCTGACCGGCAAGCGTTTCCTGGAGAGGGAGGAGGACGACCGGCGGGCCCTCTTCGACGCGATCCGGGACGTCTTCCTGCACGGCGGCATCTCGGACACGGCGATCGCGGCCCTGACCGCCCCGCGCCGGGTCGCCGTCGGCCTGGTCACCGACAACCGGCTCGACGACCTGGTGGCGCTCGCCCGCTGGGAGACGTCCGTGGTGTGCCGGCCCCGGCTGGACGCGGTGTCGTGGCAGGACGACGGCACGCTCCGGACGGCCTTCACGGCGGAACTGCTCGCCACGGAGGGCCCGTTGGGGGCCACCTCCCCGGACGAGGGACCGGCGGCGCTGGTCCCCTCGGGCCTGTCCGGCGACCTGCTCGCCCGCTTCGCCCGCGAACCGCTCACCGGCGGCGCGGCACCCGACACGGCGTCCGCCGTCGTCGTGCTCAAGGAGCGCGCGGGCGGTACCGAGTACCGGCTCACGACGGACACCACGGTCCACCACCCCGACGGCACACTCGCCGTCGCCGGAAGCGCCTCCCTCGACCCGGCCACGGCAGCGGGCGGCGCCCCGCTCCGGGACGGCGCCTGGGACCTGTACGTACGCCTCACCGCGCTCGGCTGGACGAAGACCGCCAAGCTCGGCTCGTACCGCGCCCCCGAGGTGCCCGAGGAGCTGACCCCCGTCCCCCACCCGACCACCCAGGACCGCCGCATCACGCCGTACTGGACCAACCCCCACCGGGACCTGGCCCTGCGCGTGGCGGCGCCCCCGGCCCCGAAGGTCCCGGCCCCCGAGCCGGGTCTCCTGAACCGCCTCGGCCGCCGTCTGCGCCGCGGCTGACACGACACGCGGCTGACACGACAGAGGGGCGGGGCCCACAGGCCCCGCCCCACTCCCCCGCCGTCCGCGCCGTCTCCCCCACCGCCCGCGCCGTCTCCCCCACCGCCCGCGCCGTCTCCCCCACCGCCCGCGCCGTCTCCCCCTCAGCAGCAGCTGTCGGGGGGCGCGCCGGGCAGCGTGCGCTTGTTGCGGGCCTCGCGGCTGCGGGCCGCCAGCAACTCGTCTGCCGGGTAGCCGACTTCCTCCAGCGTGAGCCCGTGGGGCCGTACGACATGGACCGCCGAGTCCCGTACCCCCGCGGCCAGGACCTTCGCCGGCCACTCCGGCGGCCGGTGCCCGTCCCCCACGAACAGCAGCGCGCCCACCAGGGAGCGCACCATGTTGTGGCAGAAGGCGTCGGCCCGCACGGTGGCCGTGACGATCCCGTCGTCGCCCCGCACCCACTCCAGCTTCTGGAGCGTACGGATCGTCGTCGCGCCCTCGCGCCGCTTGCAGTACGCGGCGAAGTCGTGCTCCCCGAGCAGCCCGGCCGACGCCTCGTTCATCGCGTCGACGTCCAACGGCCAGTCGTGCCACAGCACATGACCGCGCAACAGCGGATCGATCCCGCCGACGTGGTCGCCCACCCGGTAGGCGTACCGCCGGTGGACCGCCGCGAAGCGCGCGTTGAACCCGGCCGGCGCCTCCTCGGCCTTCCACACCCGGATGTCGTGCGGCAGGCGCCCCGCGAGCCGCCGCAGCAGCTTGTCCGCGTGCTCGGCCCACACGTCCTCGGGCAGGTCGACGTGCGCCACCTGCCCGCGCGCGTGCACCCCGGCGTCCGTGCGCCCGGCGACGGTCAGGTCGTACGTACGCGAGGAGCGGGTCACCGTCCGCAGCGCGTCCTCGATCTCGCCCTGGACGGTCCGCCGGGTGGCCTGCCTGGCCCACCCGGAGAAGTCCTTGCCGTCGTACGAGAGGTCCAGCCGTACCCGTACGGACCCGGCCTCCAGGTCACCGCTCACGCGAAGTTCCTCCCAAGCCCCTCGGTCAACTCAGCCCCTCATGCGGAACGGGCCCGCCCCCATGGGGGGCGGACCCGTCCGTCAGCCATCGGCCTGTGCGGTGTGCTCAGGCGTCCTTGGACTCGTCGGCCGCCTCGGCGGGCTTCGCGTCCTCGACCGGCTTGGCGTCCTCGACCGGCTTGGCGTCCTCGACGGCCTCGTCGGACGACGCGTCCTTCTTCAGGGCGTCTTCCTTGACCGCGCGCTTGGTCGCCGCCTCGGCCTCACCGGTGGCGGCCTGCGCCACGGTCAGGGCCTCGACCAGCTCGATGACCGCCATCGGGGCGTTGTCGCCACGACGGTTGCCGATCTTGGTGATGCGCGTGTAACCACCGGGGCGGTTCTCGTACCTCGGGGCGATCTCGGTGAAGAGCGTGTGCACGACGCTCTTGTCCGTGATCGACTGAAGCACCAGGCGACGGTTGTGGATGTCGCCCTTCTTCGCCTTGGTGATGAAACGCTCCGCGATCGGGCGGACACGACGGGCCTTGGCCTCGGTCGTGGTGATCTTGCCGTGCTCGAAGAGCGACTTCGCGAGGTTCGCGAGAAGCAGCTTCTCGTGCGCGGCACTGCCGCCCAGACGGGCACCCTTGGCGGGCTTCGGCATGGTGTTACTCCTTCATATCTGCACCGGCCGTATCAGGTACCGGTGTCAGTTCCCACGGGGCGGCCGCCCCGTGGAAGTTCTCATCTCGTGCCCGCGCGGGCAGATCGAACCCGCGCGGCCACATCAAGCCCGTCCGGCGATCGAGGACAAAGCCTCGTCCCCGGGGCCCCGGGCTCAGTACTGCTCGGTCTCCACGAAACCCGCGTCCGCGTCGTCGTCCGCGCCGAACGCGTCCGCCGCGGCGGTCGGGTCGAATCCGGGCGGGCTGTCCTTGAGCGCCAGACCCATCCCGGCCAGCTTCGCCTTGACCTCGTCGATCGACTTCGCACCGAAGTTGCGGATGTCGAGCAGGTCCGCCTCGGACCGGGCCACCAGCTCGCCCACCGAGTGGATGCCCTCGCGCTTGAGGCAGTTGTACGACCGAACGGTGAGCTCCAGCTCCTCGATCGGCAGCGCCAGGTCCGCGGCCAGCGCCGCGTCCGTCGGCGACGGGCCCATGTCGATGCCCTCGGCGTCGATGTTGAGCTCGCGCGCCAGACCGAACAGCTCGACCAGCGTCTTACCGGCGGACGCCATGGCGTCACGCGGCCGCATGGCCTGCTTGGTCTCGACGTCGACGATCAGCTTGTCGAAGTCGGTGCGCTGCTCGACACGGGTCGCCTCGACCTTGTACGTGACCTTGAGCACCGGGGAGTAGATGGAGTCGACCGGGATACGGCCGATCTCCTGGCCCACCTGCTTGTTCTGGACGGCGGAGACGTAGCCGCGACCGCGCTCGACGGTCAGCTCCATCTCCAGCTTGCCCTTGCCGTTCAGCGTCGCCAGGACGAGGTCCGGGTTGTGGACCTCGACACCGGCCGGCGGGGCGATGTCGGCGGCGGTGACCAGGCCGGGGCCCTGCTTGCGCAGGTACATCACGACGGGCTCGTCGTGCTCCGAGGAGACGACGAGCTGCTTGATGTTGAGGATCTGGTCGGTCACGTCCTCCTTGACGCCCGGCACGGTGGTGAACTCGTGCAGGACCCCGTCGATCCGGATGCTGGTGACAGCGGCACCGGGGATCGAGGAGAGCAGCGTACGGCGGAGGGAGTTTCCGAGGGTGTAACCGAAACCGGGCTCCAGCGGCTCGATCACGAACCGGGAGCGGTATTCGTCGACGACCTCTTCGGTCAGCGACGGGCGCTGGGCGATAAGCATTCTGTTGACCTTCCAGTCTTGGCACCCACTATTTGATGCCAACGGAACAAGCGTACGGGCGGCACGGCGCGAATGCGCAGTACCGCCCGCGAGTCATGCGCCACACCCCCTCGCAGGGGGCACGGAGTCAGACGCGGCGACGCTTCGGCGGGCGGCAGCCGTTGTGCGGGGTGGGGGTGACGTCCTGGATCGAACCCACCTCCAGGCCGGTGGCCTGGAGCGAGCGGATCGCGGTCTCACGGCCGGAGCCGGGACCCTTCACGAAGACGTCGACCTTGCGCATGCCGTGCTCCTGCGCGCGACGGGCGGCCGACTCGGCAGCCATCTGCGCGGCGAAGGGCGTGGACTTGCGCGAACCCTTGAAGCCGACGTGGCCGGCGGAGGCCCAGGAGATCACATTGCCCGAAGGGTCCGTGATCGAGACGATCGTGTTGTTGAACGTGCTCTTGATGTGGGCGTGCCCATGAGCGACGTTCTTCTTTTCCTTGCGGCGCACCTTCTTGGCTGCGCCCTGACGGCCCTTAGGAGGCATGTATTTACTCCTGCGTGGAGGTGATCGGTCCTACAGCGAAGACCGCTGGTGAGCGTCCGCTGAGGACTACTTCTTGCCCGGCTTCTTCTTGCCGGCGATGGCGCGACGCGGACCCTTGCGGGTACGAGCGTTCGTGCTGGTGCGCTGTCCGTGCACCGGCAGGCCACGACGGTGACGCAGACCCTGGTAGCAACCGATCTCGACCTTGCGGCGGATGTCGGCGGCGATCTCGCGACGAAGGTCACCCTCGGTCTTGAGGTTGGCGTCCACGTATTCGCGGATCTTGACGAGGTCTTCCTCGGCAAGGTCGCGGACGCGGATGTCAGGGTTGACACCGGCGGCGGCGAGGGTCTCCTTGGACCGGGTGCGCCCGATGCCGAAGACGTAGGTGAGGGCGACCTCGACGCGCTTTTCGCGCGGGAGGTCAACGCCTGCGAGGCGTGCCATTCATGGCTCCTGATGATTCGGAGGTCTTCCGCAGTCTCTGTCCCGGCTGCCGTACGCGTACGTACGGTCCGGGTCCCCGGCCTCCGCCGGAGGTGTCGGTCCTCTGTGACGAGGAGCCGGACACTGCGTAATTACGAGTTGCTCGCGTCACGCGAAGTACTGCGAGAGGCAGGCGGTCGTGCGTCAGCCCTGGCGCTGCTTGTGGCGCAGGTTGTCGCAGATGACCATGACCCGGCCGTGACGGCGGATCACCTTGCACTTGTCGCAGATCTTCTTGACGCTCGGCTTGACCTTCATGGAATTGAGGTTCTCCGGGTCAGTGCGGACGCCCCCTGGACAGGGACGACTGCAAGATCTACTTGTATCGGTAGACGATCCGGCCACGCGTCAGGTCGTACGGAGACAGCTCCACCACAACCCGGTCATCGGGCAGGATCCGGATGTAGTGCATCCGCATCTTGCCGCTGATGTGCGCGAGGACCTTGTGACCGTTCTGGAGCTCCACCCTGAACATCGCATTCGGGAGGGACTCGATCACGGTGCCCTCAATTTCGATGGCACCTTGCTTCTTGGCCACGCTTCGCCCTTCGAATCGGCTACCTTGATCGTCTCCGGCGGCCGCATGCGGACACACGGGTACACCAGAGCCGACGCGTCAGTCTACGGCAGCCCACTCGAAAAGACGAATCCGTGCAGTCTGCCCATGCCCCGAGATCCTTAAGCGGCACAAGGCCTCACAGCGCTCGCGCCCGCTCTACGCCAGGGGATCAGGCGCCGCCGTCACACCCAGCTCCGCGAGCTTCGCCTTACCGCCGTCCGGGGACGTCAGGACCAGCGGGCCGGCCTCCGTGAGGGCGATCGAGTGCTCCCAGTGCGAGGACCAGGTGCCGTCCTTCGTGATGACCGTCCACTCGTCCGCCAGCACCTCCGTGTGGGGCGTACCGAGGGAGACCATGGGCTCGATGGCCAGGCAGAAGCCGGGGACCAGCTTGGGGCCCTTGCCGCGCTTGCGGGAGACGTAGTTCAGCAGGTGCGGGTCCATGTGCATCTCCGTACCGATGCCGTGGCCGCCGTAGTCCTCGACGATGCCGTACTTCCCGCCGCCCGGCTTGGGCTGCCTGCGGATGTACGTCTCGATCGCCCGGGACACGTCCACCAGGCGGTTGCCGGCCTTCATCGCCGCGATGCCGGCCCACATCGACTCCTCGGTCACCCGGGACAGCTCGATCAGCTCCGGAGCGTGACCGGTGCCCACGAACGCCGTGAAGGCCGCGTCCCCGTGCCAGCCGTCCACGATCGCGCCGGCGTCGACGGAGATGATGTCCCCGTCCTTGAGGACGGTCTTCTCGTCGGGGATGCCATGGACGACGACCTCGTTGACCGAGGTGCAGATCGTCGCGGGGAACCCGCCGTACCCGAGGAAGTTCGGCTTCGCGCCGTGCGCGGCCAGCACCTTGCGGGCGACCATGTCCAGGTCCTTGGTGGTGGCACCCGGCACCGCGGCCTCCGCCGTGGCCGCGTGGACCGCGGCGACGACCAGCCCCGCCTCGCGCATCTTCGCGATCTGCTCGGGAGTCTTGATCTCCACCATGGCTCTGCTGCCTTCCACCTGACGCGTACGACCGGAACTCAACAGTAAAGCCGTGGCGTCCCTGGGGACGCCACGGCCTTACTCACGTGAATCGTGCTGCGGTGAAGCCCGCGGTTCAGGCCTGCGAGGCCCGGTCCCGCTGGAGCGCCTCCATCGCGCGGTCGGTCACCTCGGTGACCTTGCCGAGCGCGGAGATCGTCACGACCAGGCCCTGGGCCTGGTAGTGCTCGATGATCGGCTCGGTCTGCGTGTGGTAGACCTCCAGCCGTCTGCGCACCGTCTCCTCGGAGTCGTCGTCGCGCTGGTATAGCTCGCCCCCGCAGATGTCACAGACACCCTCCTTCTTCGGAGGCTGGTTCGCGACGTGGAAGACGTGGGCGCTGTCGTTGCGGCAGATGCGCCGCCCCGCGATACGCCGTACGACCTCGTCCTCGGGGATCTCCAGGTCCAGCACCGCGTCCAGCTTCACGCCGTCCGCCGCGAGGGCCTTGTCCAGTGCTTCCGCCTGCGACACGTTGCGCGGAAAGCCGTCGAGCAGGAAGCCCTTCTCGGCGTCCGGCCGGCTCATCCGGTCTCGTGCCATCGCGATCGTGACCTCGTCGGGTACCAGGTTTCCCGCGTCCATGTAGGACTTCGCCTGTTTGCCGAGCTCTGTGCCCTGGCTGATGTTGGCGCGGAAAAGGTCGCCCGTGGAAATGTGTGGGATCGACAGGTTCTTGGCGAGGAACGCGGCCTGCGTACCCTTGCCGGCACCGGGCGGCCCGACGAGGACGATTCGCATCAGCGGAGGAACCCTTCGTAATTGCGCTGCTGAAGCTGGCTCTCGATCTGCTTCACGGTTTCCAGACCCACACCCACGATGATCAGGATGCTTGTCCCGCCGAACGGGAAGTTCTGGTTCGCACCGCCGAAGCCTGCCAACGCCATCGTCGGGACAAGAGCAATCAGACCCAGGTACAGCGAGCCCGGCCAAGTGATCCTGTTGAGCACGTAGCTCAGGTACTCAGCGGTAGGGCGACCAGCCCGGATACCCGGGATGAAGCCACCATACTTCTTCATGTTGTCCGCTACTTCTTCGGGGTTGAAGGAAATCGCCACGTAGAAGAACGCGAAGAACACGATGAGCAAGAAGTAGGTCGCGATGTAGTACGGATGGTCACCCTTGACGAAGTGCGCCTCGATCCAGGTCTTCCAGCCCGACTGCGAGCTGGAGAACTGGGCGATCAGAGCGGGGATGTAGAGCAGCGACGAGGCGAAGATGACGGGGATCACACCCGCCTGGTTCACCTTGAGCGGGATGTACGTCGACGTACCGCCGTACGACCTCCGGCCGATCATGCGCTTCGCGTACTGGACGGGGATCCGGCGCTGCGCCTGCTCGACGAAGACGACCAGGCCCACCATGACGAAGCCGATCAGGATGACCGTACCGAACTCGATCCAGCCCTTGGCGAGCGTGCCGCTCTGCTTGATGGCCCAGAGGGCGCCCGGGAAGCCGGCCGCGATCGAGATGAACATCAGGATGGACATGCCGTTGCCGATGCCCTTGTCGGTGATGAGCTCACCGAGCCACATGACGGCGGCCGTACCGGCGGTCATCGTGATCACCATCGTGACGGTGACGAAGATCGACTGGTCGGGGACGATCTGCCCGGCCACCGGGCAGCCGCTGAAGAGCGCGCCGCTACGGGCCGTGGCGACCAGGCCGGTGCCCTGGAGCACGGCGAGGGCGACGGTCAGGTACCGGGTGTACTGCGTGATCTTCGACTGGCCGGACGAGCCTTCCTTCTTGAGGGCTTCCAGCCGTGGGATGACCACGGTCAGCAGCTGAAGGATGATGCTCGCCGTGATGTACGGCATGATGCCGAGCGCGAAGATCGTGATCTGCAACAACGCGCCGCCGCTGAACATGTTCACGAGCCCGAAGAGGCTGTTGTTGCCCTTTTGAGCCGCGTCGATACATGTCTGGACATTCTCGTAGCTGACCCCGGGGACGGGGATGTGCGCCCCGAGCCGGTACAGCACGATGATGGCGAGTGTGAAGAGCAGCTTCTTGCGCAGGTCGGGCGTCTTGAACGCCCGGGCGAACGCGGTGAGCACGGTGCCTCCTGCGACCCCCGCGCTACTGCGTCAGAGGTGACGGTATTGAGGATCGACGGATAAGGGACGAGCGGGTCCTGCGGGTCAACGAGCGGCCACCGCGTGAAGTGCCCGTGAGGACACATCCCGCGGTGGTGGACCGGAAGCGGGCTCCCGGCTTCAATACAGCAATAATGCACGCCACCATACCGGCGACTGTGCCCACCATGGAACGACCAACCGGGGATGCCCCTTTTGAGAGGCACCCCCGGTTGGGTGTTCAGGTCATCGGGTCGTCTCAGACGAGCTCGGTGACGGAGCCGCCCGCGGCGGCGATCTTCTCCTTGGCGGAGCCGGAAACGGCGTTCACCGAAACCGTCAGCGCCACGGAGATCTCGCCCTGGCCCAGGACCTTGACGAGACTGTTCTTGCGCACCGCACCCTTGGTGACCAGATCGGCCACCGTGACCTCGCCGCCCTCGGGGTAGAGGTCGGAGAGCTTGTCCAGGTTCACCACCTGGTACTCGGTGCGGAACGGGTTCTTGAAGCCCTTGAGCTTCGGCAGACGCATGTGGAGGGGCATCTGCCCACCCTCGAAGCGTGCCGGAACCTGGTAACGGGCCTTGGTGCCCTTGGTGCCACGACCAGCGGTCTTACCCTTGGACGCCTCACCACGACCCACACGGGTCTTGGCGGTCTTGGCGCCCGGGGCAGGACGGAGGTCGTGGGCCTTCAGCGGCTTGTCTGCTGCCATGTCAGTCGACCTCCTCAACCGTCACGAGGTGGCGGACGGTGTGCACCATGCCGCGGAACTCGGGGCGGTCCTCCTTGACGACCGTGTCGTTCACTCGCTTGAGACCGAGCGAACGCAGGGTGTCGCGGTGGTTCTGCTTGCTTCCGATGAACGACCGGGTCTGCGTGATCTGGAGACGGGCCATTACGCACCCGCTCCCGCAGCACGCGCACGCAGCATGGCGGCGGGGGCGACGTCCTCGAGGGGCAGACCGCGGCGGGCCGCGATCTCCTCGGGACGCTGCAGGCCCTTGAGGGCCGCCACGGTCGCGTGCACGATGTTGATCGCGTTGTCCGAGCCGAGCGACTTCGACAGGATGTCGTGGACGCCCGCGCATTCGAGCACCGCGCGCACCGGGCCACCGGCGATCACGCCGGTACCGGGGGAAGCAGGCTTGAGCAGGACGACGCCTGCCGCCTTCTCGCCCTGGATCGGGTGGGGGATGGTGCCCTGGATACGGGGAACCTTGAAGAAGGCCTTCTTGGCCTCTTCGACGCCCTTGGCGATGGCGGCCGGAACTTCCTTGGCCTTGCCGTAACCGACGCCGACGGTACCGTCACCATCGCCCACCACGACCAGCGCGGTGAAGCTGAAGCGACGACCACCCTTCACAACCTTGGCAACGCGGTTGATCGCGACAACGCGCTCAACGTACGCGGTCTTCTCGGCCGGCGAACCGTCGCGACCCTTCCGGTCCCGCCGCTCGCCGCCACCGGCACCGCTTCCGCGGCGCTGGGGTCCAGCCATTGGATCTACCTCTCTCTGTTACGTCCGCTAGCTCCGGAACCGGGGCTCAGAACTTCAGCCCGGCTTCGCGGGCGGCGTCAGCCAGAGCGGCAATCCGCCCGGCGTACTGGTTGCCACCACGGTCGAACACGACGGCCTCGATACCGGCGGCCTTCGCACGCTCGGCGACCAGGGCCCCGACCTGCTTGGCCTGGGCGCTCTTGTCGCCGTCGGTCCCGCGGATCGAAGTGTCCAGAGTCGACGCCGAGGCGAGCGTGTGGCCCGCGATGTCGTCGACGACCTGAGCCACCATGTGGCGGTTGGAACGCGTCACAACGAGGCGGGGGCGCTCCTGCGTGCCCGAGACCTTCTTGCGGACGCGAATGTGACGGCGCTTGATGGCAGCGGCCTTGTAGGCCTTGCCCTTGGCGATCTTCACACCGAATGCCATGGCTACTTACCAGCCTTTCCGACCTTGCGGCGGATGACCTCGCCCGCGTACCGGACACCCTTGGCCTTGTAGGGGTCGGGCTTCCGCAGCTTGCGGATTGTGGCGGCGACCTCGCCGACCCTCTGCTTGTCGATGCCCTCGACGGAGAACTTCGTCGGTGTCTCCACCTTGAAGGTGATTCCCTCGGGGGCCTCGATGAGGATCGGGTGGCTGTAGCCCAGGGCGAACTCCAGGTTGGAGCCCTTCGCCTGGACTCGGTAACCGACACCGCTGATCTCGAGCGCCTTGACGTAACCCTGGGTCACGCCGGTGATCATGTTCGCCACCAGCGTGCGGGACAGGCCGTGGAAGGCCTTGTTCTGACGCTCGTCGTTGGGGCGCAGCACCTGAAGGGTGCCGTCCTCGCCCTTGGTGACCTCGATCGGCGCGACGACGGTGTGCGAGAGGGTGCCCTTGGGACCCTTCACGCTGACCGTGCGGCCTTCGATGGTGACGTCCACACCGGCGGGAACCTGGATGGGGAGCTTGCCGATTCGCGACATGAGCTTTCCTCTCCGTTCCCGACTACCAGACGTAGGCGAGGACTTCCCCACCTACGCCCTTCTTGCTCGCCTGCTGGCCGGTCAGGAGGCCGTGGGACGTGGAGATGATCGCCACGCCCAGGCCGCCGAGAACCTTCGGCAGACTGGTGGACTTCGCGTACACACGCAGACCCGGCTTGGAGATGCGCTTGATGCCGGCGATCGAACGCTCGCGGTTCGGCCCGAACTTCAGCTCCAGGACGAGGTTCTTGCCGACTTCGGCGTCCTCGACCTTCCAGCCGGTGATGAAGCCCTCCTGCTGGAGGATCTCCGCGATGTGCGACTTGATCTTGCTGTGCGGCATCACGACATCGTCGTGGTACGCCGAGTTCGCGTTACGCAGACGCGTGAGCATGTCTGCGATGGGATCAGTCATGGTCATGTATTGGCCTTCGGCCTCTCTCGCCGGGGTTTCCTGTATGCGCCATCCCTCTCCCCGATCAGAGCCGGGACGGGTGCGGTGCGGGGACCTACGGCGTAGTAAGTCGTTATGGACGGCGGGCGCCCAACCCCCCAAGCCTACGGCATTTGAGGAAGGGCTCCCGCCAACCAGGTACTTACCGAGAGTTCCAGGTGGGTCCTCGGAAGAGGACTACCAGGAGCTCTTGGTGACGCCCGGCAGCTCGCCGCGGTGGGCCATCTCACGAAGGCACACACGGCACAGGCCGAACTTGCGGTAGACGGAGTGGGGCCGGCCGCAGCGCTGGCAGCGGGTGTAACCGCGCACCGCGAACTTGGGCTTGCGGGCGGCCTTTTCGATCAAAGCCTTCTTCGCCACGGTCAGTTCTCCTTGAACGGGAAGCCGAGGTGACGAAGGAGGGCACGACCCTCGTCGTCGTTGGTCGCCGTGGTCACCACGGTGATGTCCATGCCCCGGACCCGGTCGATCTTGTCCTGGTCGATCTCGTGGAACATGACCTGCTCCGTGAGACCGAAGGTGTAGTTGCCACGGCCGTCGAACTGCTTCGGCGACAGACCGCGGAAGTCACGGATACGCGGCAGCGCGAGCGACAGCGTACGGTCCAGGAACTCCCACATGCGGTCACCGCGGAGGGTGACGTGGCAGCCGATCGGCTGGCCCTCGCGCAGCTTGAACTGCGCGATGGACTTCCGGGCCTTGGTGACGGCCGGCTTCTGGCCCGTGATCGTGGTGAGGTCGCGGATGGCGCCCTCGATCAGCTTGGAGTCGCGGGCGGCGTCGCCCACACCCATGTTGACCACGATCTTGACGAGACCGGGGATCTGCATGACGTTCTCGTACGAGAACTCCTCACGCAGCTTGCCCGTGATCTCCTCGCGGTAGCGCAGCTTCAGACGGGGTGCAGTGGTGGTCGTCATCAGATGTCCTCACCGGTCCGCTTGGCAACGCGGATCTTCTTGCCCTCGTCGTCAAAGCGGTAGCCGACGCGGGTGACGACCTTCTTGCCGTCCTTCTCCACGACCAGCTGAACGTTGCTGACATGGACGGGGGCTTCGGTGGTCACGATGCCGCCGGTCTGCGAACCGCGAGCCGTCTGACCGGCCTTGGTGTGCTTCTTGACCCGGTTGACACCCTCGACGAGAACACGGTTCTGCGTGGGGATGGCCAGAATGACCTTCCCCTGCTTGCCCTTGTCCTTGCCGGTGATGACCTGAACCAGGTCGCCCTTCTTGATCTTCATGCTTACAGCACCTCCGGCGCGAGCGAGATGATCTTCATGAACTTCTTCTCGCGCAGCTCACGGCCCACCGGGCCGAAGATACGGGTGCCACGAGGGTCGCCGTCGTTCTTCAGGATGACGGCGGCGTTCTCGTCGAAGCGGATGTACGAGCCGTCCTGGCGGCGGCGCTCCTTGACGGTGCGAACGATGACAGCCTTGACGACGTCACCCTTCTTCACGTTCGCACCGGGGATCGCGTCCTTGACGGTGGCGACGATGACGTCGCCGATGCCCGCGTAGCGGCGGCCCGAGCCACCGAGAACACGGATGCAAAGGACTTCCTTGGCACCTGTGTTGTCGGCGACACGAAGTCGCGACTCCTGCTGGATCACGTGTATCTCCTGATCGTCTGCCGGTTCCCCGGGGGGCGGATCGCTCCCGCCCCCCGGAGCCTGGCGGAACTACTTCGGGGGTATGCCCTCGAAGGAATTACTCGGCCTGGGTTACTTGGCCTTCTCAAGGATCTCGATGATGCGCCACCGCTTCGTGGCGGACAGCGGCCGGGTCTCCATCAGGAGGACGCGGTCGCCGATGCCGGCGGCGTTCTGCTCGTCGTGCGCCTTGAGCTTGTTCGTACGGCGGATGACCTTGCCGTACAGAGCGTGCTTCACGCGGTCCTCGACGGCGACGACGACGGTCTTGTCCATCTTGTCGCTGACGACCAGGCCCTCACGGGTCTTGCGGAATCCGCGCTCGGTGCTCGGGGTGTTCTCGGTCACGTTGTTCTCAGTCATCAGGCGCTCTCCACCGTCTCGATGCCCAGCTCGCGCTCACGCATCAGGGTGTAGATCCGCGCGATGTCCTTGCGGACGGCCTTGAGCCGACCGTGGTTCTCGAGCTGGCCCGTCGCCGCCTGGAAGCGGAGATTGAACAGCTCTTCCTTGGCTTCGCGAAGCTTGTTGACAAGCTCCTCGTCGCCCAGTTCGCGCAGCTCGGACGCCTTGGTAACGGCCGCCATCACGACTCACCTGCCTCGCGCCGAACGATCCGGCACTTCATCGGAAGCTTGTGAGCTGCGCGGGTAAGCGCCTCACGCGCAATCTTCTCGTTCGGGTAGGACAGCTCGAACATCACCCGACCGGGCTTGACGTTCGCGATCCACCACTCGGGGGAACCCTTACCGGAACCCATGCGGGTCTCGGCGGGCTTCTTGGTGAGCGGACGGTCCGGGTAGATGTTGATCCAGACCTTGCCGCCACGCTTGATGTGGCGGGTCATCGCGATACGAGCGGCCTCGATCTGACGGTTCGTCACGTATGCCGGGGTCAGCGCCTGGATGCCGTACTCGCCGAACGCAACCTGCGTGCCACCCTTGGACATACCGCTGCGCTTCGGGTGGTGCTGCTTGCGGTGCTTGACCCTACGGGGGATCAGCATGTCGGTCAGGCCTCCGTTCCGCCGGTAGAAGAGGGCGTCG
This sequence comes from Streptomyces sp. NBC_01317, assembly GCF_035961655.1. Taxonomy (NCBI): domain Bacteria; kingdom Bacillati; phylum Actinomycetota; class Actinomycetes; order Kitasatosporales; family Streptomycetaceae; genus Streptomyces; species Streptomyces sp. NBC_01317. Next base: position 3,398,447 of record NZ_CP108393.1, read on the forward strand.
CCTCCGCGGCCGGAGCAGCCGTGGCGTCGGCCTTGGGGGCCTCCGCACCGGGAGCCTGCTGCGGCTTGCGGCCACCGCGGCCGCCGCGCTCGCCACCACGGCCGCCACCGGCGCCACCGCGGCCGGCGGGACGGTCGTTGCCGCCACCACGAGCCGGGCGGTTGCCCGCGCGGGCCGCGGCGTTCTCGGCACGCACCTCGGCGATGTTCTTGACGTCGCCCTTGTAGATCCAGACCTTCACGCCGATACGGCCGAAGGTCGTCTTGGCCTCGAAGAAGCCGTAGTCGACGTTCGCACGGAGGGTGTGCAGGGGCACACGGCCCTCGCGGTAGAACTCCGAGCGGGACATCTCGGCGCCGCCGAGACGGCCACCGCACTGGATCTTGATGCCCTTGGCGCCGGCCTTCATCGTCGACTGCATGCTCTTCCGCATGGCGCGACGGAAGGAGACACGCGAGGACAGCTGCTCGGCGACGGCCTGGGCCACCAGCTGAGCGTCCACCTCGGGGTTCTTGACCTCGAGGATGTTCAGCTGGACCTGCTTGCCGGTCAGCTTCTCCAGCTCGCCGCGGATACGGTCGGCCTCGGCGCCGCGGCGGCCGATGACGATGCCCGGACGCGCGGTGTGGATGTCGACGCGGACGCGGTCGCGGGTGCGCTCGATCTCGACCTTCGAGATGCCGGCCCGCTCCATGCCCTTCGTCATCATGCGACGAATGGCGACGTCTTCCTTGACGTAGTCCTTGTACAGCTTGTCGGCGTACCACCGGGACTTGAAGTCCGTGGTGATGCCGAGCCGGAACCCATGCGGGTTAACCTTCTGGCCCATTACCGGGTTCCTTCCTTGCTGCTGACGACCACGGTGATGTGGCTGGTCCGCTTGCGGATCCGGTAGGCACGGCCCTGGGCACGCGGCCGGAACCGCTTCAGGGTCGGACCCTCATCCACATACGCCTCGCTGATGACCAGCGAAGAGGCGTCCGGGTGGTCGTAGTTGTGCGCGGCGTTGGCAATGGCGCTGTCAAGCACCTTGCCGACCGGCACGCTCGCGGCCTGCGCGGCGAAACGCAGGACCGCCTGAGCCTCCGTGGCATCCATGCCACGGATGAGGTCCACCACTCGGCGGGCCTTCATGGGCGTGACGCGGATGTACCGCGCCTGGGCCCTGGCTTCCATGGTTGTCCCTTCGGTGTAAGTCATAGTCGGTTACACCCCGCGTCAGCGGCGCTTCGACTTCCGGTCGTCCTTGACGTGGCCGCGGAAGGTGCGAGTCGGCGAGAACTCGCCGAGCTTGTGGCCGACCATCGACTCGGTGACGAACACCGGGACGTGGATCTTGCCGTTGTGCACCGCGATCGTGTGGCCCAGCATGGCCGGGATGATCATTGAGCGCCGGGACCAGGTCTTGATGACGTTCTTGGTGCCTGCTTCGTTCTGGACGTCCACCTTCTTGATCAGGTGGTCGTCGACGAAGGGCCCCTTCTTGAGACTGCGCGGCATCTAAACCCGCTCCTAGCGCTTCTTGTTCGACTTGCGGCGGCGGACGATGTACTTGCTGCTTGCCTTCTTCGGCGAGCGAGTACGACCCTCCTTCTGACCCCACGGGCTGACCGGGTGACGTCCACCGGAGGTCTTGCCCTCACCACCACCGTGCGGGTGGTCGACCGGGTTCATCGCGACACCGCGGACGGTCGGGCGAACGCCCTTCCAGCGCATACGGCCGGCCTTGCCCCAGTTGATGTTCGACTGCTCGGCGTTGCCGACCTCACCGATCGTGGCGCGGCAGCGGACGTCGACCATGCGGACTTCACCGGACGGCATACGAAGGGTGGCCATCGTGCCCTCCTTCGCCAGCAGCTGCACCGAAGCACCCGCGGAGCGGGAGATCTTCGCGCCGCCACCGGGCCGGAGCTCGATCGCGTGGATCGTCGTACCGACCGGGATGTGGCGCAGCGGCAGGTTGTTGCCGGGCTTGATGTCGGCCCCGGGGCCGTTCTCGACCCGGTCACCCTGGCTGAGCTTGGCCGGCGCGATGATGTAGCGCTTCTCGCCGTCCGCGTAGTGCAGCAGCGCGATGCGCGCGGTGCGGTTGGGGTCGTACTCGATGTGCGCGACCTTGGCAGGCACGCCGTCCTTGTCGTGACGACGGAAGTCGATCACGCGGTAGGCGCGCTTGTGGCCACCACCCTGGTGGCGAACGGTCACACGACCGGCGTTGTTACGGCCGCCCTTGCTGTGCAGCGGGCGGACCAGCGACTTCTCCGGCGTGGACCGCGTGATCTCGACAAAGTCGGCGACGCTGGAGCCACGACGGCCCGGGGTCGTCGGCTTGTACTTGCGGATACCCATTTCTCAGTCCTCGTCCGATTCCGGACGACTCGACCTCCGTCAGGAGGCCGGGCCGCCGAAGATGTCGATACGGTCGCCCTCAGCGAGGGTCACGATGGCGCGCTTGGTGTTCGCGCGCTTGCCGAAACCGGTGCGGGTGCGCTTGCGCTTGCCCTGCCGGTTGATCGTGTTGACCCCGGCGACCTTGACCGAGAAGACCGCTTCCACGGCCTGCTTGATCTGGGTCTTGTTGGCGGTGGGCGCCACGATGAACGTGTACTTGTTCTCGTCGAGGAGCGCGTAGCTCTTCTCCGACACCACGGGCTTCACAAGAATGTCGCGGTGGTCGTGGAACGTCTTGCTGGTGATCTCGGCCATCAGGCTTCGGCCCCCTCGTTCTCGTTGTCATCGGCCTTGGAAGGGCCAGACACGAAGGACTCGAAGGCGGCCTTGGTGAAGACCACGTCGTCGGAGACGATCACGTCGTACGTGTTCAGCTGGCCCGGCGCCAGGATGTGTACCTGGGGCAGGTTGCGAACGGACAGCCATGCGGCCTCGTCGCCACGCTCGACGACCAGGAGCAGGTTCTTGCGCTCGCTGATCTTGCCCAGCAGGGTCTTCGCGGCCTTGGTGGAGATCGCGTCCTCGACCAGGCCGGAGACGACGTGGATACGCGAGTGGCGCGCCCGGTCGGTGAGGGCACCGCGCAGGGCGGCGGCCTTCATCTTCTTGGGCGTCCGCTGCGAGTAGTCACGCGGCTGCGGGCCGTGAACGACGCCACCGCCGACGAACTGCGGAGCGCGGGTCGAACCCTGACGGGCGCGGCCGGTGCCCTTCTGGCGGTACGGCTTGCGCCCACCACCACGGACCTCGCCGCGTGTCTTGGTCTTGTGCGTGCCCTGGCGGGCAGCGGCCAGCTGGGCGACTACGACCTGGTGGATCAGCGGAATGCTGACCTTGGCGTCGAAGATCTCCGCGGGGAGTTCGACGGTCCCGGCCTTGTCACCTGCCGGCGAAAGGATGTCAACAGTGCTCATCGTTACCTCAGGCCCCCTTGGCCGCGGTACGGACCAGGACGAGGCCGCCGTTCGGACCGGGGACCGCGCCCTTGATCAGGAGCAGGCCCTTCTCCGCGTCAACGGCATAGACGGTCAGGTTCTGTGTGGTGACCCGCTCGTTGCCCATACGACCGGCCATCCGCATGCCCTTGAACACACGGCCGGGGGTGGCGCAGCCACCGATGGAGCCGGGCGAGCGGTGCTTGCGCTGGACGCCGTGACCGGCGCCGAGGCCCTTGAAGTTGTGACGCTTCATGACACCGGCGAAGCCCTTGCCCTTGCTCTTGCCCGTGACGTCAACCTTGACGCCGGACTCGAACACCGAGGCGGTGACCTCCTGGCCGAGCGTGTACTCGCTCGCGTCGGAGGTGCGGAGCTCCACCAGGTGGCGGCGCGGGGTCACGTCGGCCTTGGCGAAGTGGCCCTTGAGGGGCTTGTTCACCTTGCGCGGGTCGATCTCGCCGAAGGCGATCTGGACCGACTCGTAGCCGTCGGAGTCATTCGTACGGACCTGGGTAACGACGCAGGGTCCGGCCTTGACCACGGTCACCGGGACGACACGGTTGTTCTCGTCCCAGACCTGGGTCATGCCGAGCTTCTCGCCCAGGACACCCTTGATCTGCTTTGCCATTCTTCCGCGCCTCTCAGAGCTTGATCTCGATGTCGACGCCGGCCGGAAGGTCCAGGCGCATCAACGAGTCAACGGTCTTGGGCGTCGGGTCGAGAATGTCGATCAGGCGCTTGTGCGTGCGCATCTCGAAGTGCTCGCGAGAATCCTTGTACTTGTGCGGCGACTTGATGACGCAGTACACGTTCTTCTCTGTGGGCAGCGGCACCGGGCCCGCGACCGACGCACCAGTACGCGTCACCGTCTCGACGATCTTCTTCGCCGAGGAATCGATGACCTCGTGGTCGTAGGCCTTGAGCCGGATGCGGATCTTCTGTCCCGCCATGGCTGCTAGTAGTCCTGTCTCTCGTCACGCTCTGGAACCCGGGGGGTTCGCGTCCTGCTCCGACCCACGCGGTCGGGCGTGTCGCATCCCCTCTACGAAAATCTCCCGAAAGGGAGATCCCAACCAAGGGGGCGCGGGCCCAGGACCGCGAGCCGGAGGCACAACACCTACCGGGCGCCTGGCCGGCGTCCCACTGACACTTCCCGGAAGATTCCCGTACGTCCGCACCAGCGCTGCCCCGAAAGGCAGTTGGCACGACGAGTACTGTGGGACTCGCTTCCGGTCCTCCCGGCGGGAGGCGCGCAGCATTGACGCTCAACCGAGCAACCTGAACAGTGTGCCACAGGGCCCGTGACCCTGGCCAATCGCGGCCGGAAAGGGTACCCCACGGGCTGACGCCCGAATCCTCACCCGGGTTGCACCTAGCGCGCGGCGTACGCGAGGAAGTCCGCCCAGGCCCCGGGGGCGAGGCCGAGGCGGGGGCCGGCGGGGTCCTTGGAGTCGCGGACGAGGACGGTGGCGGGGGTGGCGGCGACTTCAACGCAGTCGTTGTTGTCGCTGCCGCTGTAGCTGCTCTTGATCCAGGCGACTTCGACGCAGCTGGGCCCGTCGTTGGTGCTATAGCTGCTCTTGATCCAGTTCATGTCTCTCCCAGCACCTTCTCGATGAAGCTCAGCGACCCCCGGGGGCTGAGAGCCTGGGATCGGATAATCCCATACCGAAGCTCCAGTACGTGCACCTCTTTCGGGGCAACAACCACGCGGCTGGTGAGCTGCGCCTCGGAGTACCCCACCGCAGAACCGTCCCTCAGCTTGAGCAGCTGAAGCTGCCCGCCCATCCCGGCGTGGTCCTCACGGTCTGTTGGCATCACCTGAATCTCGACGTGCCGCAACCGGCCCATCTCCAGCAAGTGTTCAAGCTGCCGCCGCAAAACGGCCTTGCCCCCGATGGGCCGGAGCAGAGTCACTTCTTCCAGCACGAAGGTGAGCGTAACCAGCGGCGAGCGCGAGAAGATCGACTGTCGCGCGAGCCGCGCGGACACATACCGGTCCAGGTCGTCCGGCGAAAGCGCAGGCCGTCGTACGTCGAACAGCGCACGCGCGTACTCCTCGGTCTGCAACAGTCCATGGATGTTGTGGTTGCCGTAGGCACCCAGCTCAACGGTCTCGTTCTCCAACCGCGCCAGATCCCGAACCTTCTTCGGATACCGGGCCTCCGCCACGTCCTCCTTCATCGCGGCGATTTTGCCCTCCGCGCGCAGGACATCGTCCGCCCGGTCCAGGAACTCCGGCTTGGGGATCCGCTGCCCGGACTCGACCTTGTAGACCTGCGCCTCGCCGTACCCGATCGCCGCCCCGAACTCCGCGCGGCTCATCCCCACGCCCGTACGCCACAGCTTGATCTGGCGGCCCACCGCCTCGATCACCGCGCTGGAGTCGTCCTCCAGGTCAGGCTCCCAGTCGGGCTCGTCCGTCCCGTCATTCGCGTACAAGGATCCGCACCTCCACCAGGTCACGTAGGACGACGAGGACAGATCCGTACACCCACCGGACAGTCACTGTCCGTACGCCCGCCCTCACTATTCAGGCTACGCACACCCGACCACGCTGTGTGACGTGAACCTCAAAAACAGCAACCTGACCCATCAGTTCAGCGTCCAGCTCTCCTCCACCCGCAGGGGCGCCCGGCTGGCACGCCTGCTGGCCACAGAGCAGATCCGTTCCTGGGGCCTCCCCCACGAAACGGCCGCCCAGGTCATCGCGGAACTGACGTCGAACGCCGCGACGCACGGCCGCGCGCCGGGCCGGGACTTCCGTATCGCCCTGACGGTCCCGACGCCGGGCACGCTCCGTATCGAGGTGACGGACACCAGGCCGGAACGCCTCCCCGCCATCCCCCGCAACGCGGCCCTGGACGAGGAATGGGGCAGGGGCCTGCTCCTGGTGAACGCCCTGTCCACCCGCTGGGGAGCGATCACAGGCCCCCCGCCCTGCAAAACGGTCTGGGCGGAACTGGACCTCACGCCGCGCCTCTCCCACCTGGAGAATGCGAGGCACTGGGACGAGGAGTCCTTCGCCCGACGCCACGCGTGAGAGAAGGGCATGGAGGACAAGCTTTGAACGGGCAAAGACGCGAAGGGAGAGAGTCCGCACGGCACGACGCTCTGCGGTACCGGGCGATGCGCGACATCGTCGAACGCACGCGAGAGAGCGTCCCGGGCAAGCTGGAGATCACGCACGAGGGGATCGTTCACGACATGATGCGGCCCGGAGGGCCGCACGAACTCACGGCCGCCCGTGTCAGCCGCAGGCTGGAGAGGGTCATGCCCGACGGTCTGCTGGCCCATACCGGCACTCCTGATGTCGAGGACGTCACCGAAGGCGTGATGCGCCACCCGGACGTGATGGTGATCGCCGAGGCGGACATGGAGGTCGAGGGATCGTTCGACCCCCGGAGCCTCCTCGCCGCAATGGAGATCGTCTCCCGCTCCAACCCGGACAACGACTGGGTCGGCAAGGTGCGGGACTACCCGCTGCTGGGAATCCCCATGTACGTGATCTTCGACCCGCGCACGGGCACCGGCGCGGTGCTGTCCGACATCCACTCGACCCCGGACGGCCCTCGCTACGCCACCCGCAAGGACTTCGTGTACGGCGAGGAAATCATGGTGGGTGAGTGGCTGATCTCGACGGACCGACTCCCGCGCTACGCGTGACCCGGGGGACGCGAGTGCGGCCGCGCGCCAACAGGGCAGCAGAAGCAGGTCGTTGACGTCTTCCGGGAGCACCACCGGCGCGCTACTGGAGGAACCCTCCGCGCACCGAGCCCGTGACCCCCGTCGTCGTGATGCCGGTCGCCGTGCCCTTGAAGCGGAGGTAGTCCGCGAACAGGTCCGCGTAGCCGTCGCGGTTCGCGTCGCGCAGGCGCAGGTCCGCGCCGAAGGACGCGTCCGTCTCCGGGTCGCCCGGGACGCCCGGGGTCGTGCGGTCGATCCACTGGGACTTCGTGCCGGTCAGGCCGGACGCGCCGCCGCGGAGGATCTGGATCGCGCCCGCGCCCGGGTGCGTACCGACCTTCTCGCCCCACGTGGACACCGCGAGGTCCGGGTAGCCGTCGTGGTTCACGTCGGCGGCCGACACGGCCCCGCCGAACCAGTCGCGCACCTGCGGGGTGCCGGCGACCCCGGCCGTGTTCTGGTTGAGCTTGGTGGACGCGCCGGGACCGGAGGCGCCGCCGCGCCAGACGTAGACCGCGCCCTTCTCGCCGTCGGCGTGCGGGTGGCCCAGGGCGATGTCGCCGTAGCCGTCCTTGTCGAAGTCCGCGACCACACCCACCGCCGCGAACGAGGCGTCCTCGCCCGTGCCGAGTTTCAGCGTGGCGCCCCCCTTGAGGGTGGCGCCGCCCCGGACGAACCAGGCGCCGGTGAGCGTGTGCGCGGGGCCGTCGACCCCGCCGAGGACCACCAGGTCCGTGGCGGCGTCCTTGGTGACCCTGCCCGCCACGAGGTGCTCGGCGAAGAGGCTGTCCCGGGTGAGCTTCGTGACCGTACCGCTGACGGCGGACTTGGCGAAGGCGCCCCGGTAGACGTACGCGGTGTGGTTGTTGATCACCGCGAGGTCGGGCCGGCCGTCACCGTTGAAGTCCCCCGCCGCCAGGTCCTGGCCGAACGCGCCCCACTTCGCCGCGCCCTTGTTGGGCACGGTCGTGCCGCCCGACAGGCCGGACTTGGAACCCCACAGGACCGTGACGGCGCCCTGGCTCTTGGTGCTGCCGACCGCCTCGCCCGGGACGCCGACGGCGAGGTCGGCGTAACCGTCCCGGTTGAAGTCCGCCCCGGCCAGGGTCCGGCCGAAACCGTCGTCCCACTCGTTCGTGCCGGGGACGCCCGCGCTGTTCTGCGTGATGTTCTGCTTGCGGCCGGTGGGGCCGCTCGCCGTCCCGTAGACGATCCCGACCGTGCCCGACCCGTCGGAACCCGCGTCGGTCACGCCGACGCCGTAGGCGTAGTCGCGGTATCCGTCGCCGTTGAAGTCGTCGGCGTACTTGGCGGTCGCCGCCCCGGCCGGCGCGGCCTGGAGGGCGAGCGGGGTGACGGTCGAGGCCAGGACGGTCGCGGCCAGCAGGGCACTTCGTCTGCGCATCGGTTCGGCTCCTTGGCTGGGGAGGTACGAGGGGTACGGCGAGGGCTCAGCCCGCGAGCGGATCGCCAAAGGCGCTGTACGCGGCCGGCAGGCCGAGGCCGCGGGGCCCGAAGCCGACCGATCCGGCGGCCGGGAAGCCGGTACCGGCGGCACCGCGCAGGAAGGTCAGGCCGCCGGCGTCGCCGTCCTCCGCCTCGGCGGTGACGGAGAGGTCCGCGTAACCGTCGCGGTTCACGTCGGACGCGAACAGGCGCTCGCCGAAGCTGTCCCCGTCCTCCGACGCGCCGGGGACCCCGGCGGTGTCCTGGGAAAGGCTGCGGGCCCCTGTGGTGGTGACCCCCTTCGCCGAGCCGCGCAGAACAACCACCGCTCCGGCGGACCAGGTCGCCTCCGGGTCGACACCGAAGGTCTTGCCGGGGACGCCTGCGGCGAGGTCGCCGTACCCGTCCTTGTCGAAGTCGCCGACCGCCACCGAGGCGCCGAAGCTGTCGCCGTACACACTCGTACCGGGCACCCCCGCGCTGTTCTGCGTGAGGGTGGTACGGCGACTGGCGCTGGGCCCCGCGGCGGCGCCGTACACGATGCCGACCTCGCCCCCCTTGGAGCCGCTGGGCTCCCGGTCGGGGTCGTCCGGGTTGCCGATGACGATGTCGCCGTAGCCGTCCTTGTCCAGGTCGCCGATGGCGGCGTTCGTACCGGCAGGCAGGGTGCTCCCCTTCACCAGCCCACCGCTCCCGCCCTTGTAGAGGACAGACGGACCGAGCGGATCCTTGTTGATCTTCTGCCCCTGAACAACCAGATCGACGGCGGCGTCCTTGGTGACCTTGCCGGCGGTGAGATTCGGCCGGTCGAGGGGGGACTTGTAGCTCGTGGCCTTCCCGTGGCTGCCGGACTTGGCGAACGGTCCCCGTACGAGCCTGATCTCCCAGGCGGGAACGCCGTGCCCCTGATTGACGATCGCGAGGTCCGGCTTGCCGTCCCCGGTGAAGTCGCCGGCGGCGAGGCTCTGTCCGAAGTACGTGCCGTACTGGACCGGGTCCGGGTTGGGGACGGTCGTACCGCCGCTGAGCCCCTTGGCCCCGCCCCAGACGATGACAACGGTCCCGGACTCGTTCATCTTGCCGTTGTCCTCGTCCGGCGCGGAGACGACCAGATCGCTGTAGCCGTCCCGGTTGAGGTCGGCCACGGCGAGCGAACGGCCGAAGTCGTCGTACGCCTCGGCGGCGCCGGGAATCCCGGCGCTGTCCTGGCTGATCACCGTACGGTGCGCGGGGTCGAGCCCCTTCACGGTCCCGTACACGACGGCGACGCGCCCGGCGGACGCCTTGGTCCCGACCTTCGCCATGAAGGCGCCGATCGCGAGGTCGCGGTATCCGTCGCCGTTGAAGTCCCCGGCGAGCCCGGAGGGCGCGGCGGCGGCGCCACCCGTGGCGGCGGTCAGCAGCCCGCCGGCGAGGGCGGTCGCGGCAGCGAGGGAGAGGGTGGTGCGGAGGGTGCTGTGCATGGGGCTTTTACGTCTCCGGTGCGTGAGGAGTCCGGTGCGGGGAGGGAATCCAGTGCGGGGGGGGGAGGGAATCCGCAGAAATCCGAATGCAGTGGAGACCTGTGGGAGGACGCAATGGTTGTGCGGCGGGCAAGGGGGTGGTTGGGGTGGGGTGGTTGGGTGCGGGTTCAGACCGAGGGGTAGTCGGGGGCACCCGGGTTGTGTGGTTCGGGTGGGGCCGCCCCTTGCTGTTGAGTGTCGCGGGTCCGGCCCGGGCGTCAAGGGCGCTCCTGCGTCGCGTCGGCTGCGCCGATTGCGCTGCGCTTAACCCTTGACCCCCGGCCCGGACCCGCAAGTGCAGAGTGGGGGGGGCGGCCGGGGGGAGGGGTCCCCGGGGGCCAGTCTGTGCTTGGGGTTTCGTCGCGGGCTGCGGCTTTCGGCGGGGGTTTGCGCACCACTTGAATGGGGCGGTGGCGACTCGGCTCGGCGGCTGCCACGCCGTCTGTTGGTGGGTGTGCAAGCACCGTGTCTGAGATCCGTGGTCAGCTGCGGGGTCGGGCAGGGCCCCGGCCCGTCCTGGTGGCAAATATGCCCCATTTGCCCAGGCTTTGAGGTCCCCTGGGGGCCTCTTTCGCCTGGTCTTGTGTCCTCTGTTTCATTAAGGGGCTCCGACGGCAAACAACCCACCGAAACGGGCCGGGTGGCCGCCCCGCCCGCCACATCCGCCTCCACTACCCACCACCACATCCCGGCAGGCCATATACCCCATTTGTTCTAGCTTTGAGGGCTCCTGAGGGCCTCTCCCACCCGGTCTTGTGTCCTGTGTTGCGTTAAAGGGCTCTCACAGCAAACAACCCACCGAAACAGGCCAGACCAGCCGCCTGTCCCCACCACCTCCGCCCCACCACCCACCCACCACAGACACGGTGCTTGTGCGCCCGCCAACGGACGATCGTCAGCCGCCGAGACGAGTGGCCACCGCCCCATTCAAGTGGTGCGCAACACCCCGCCGAAAGGCGCGGACCGCGACGAAACACCAGGGACAAACAAGCCCCCCGGGGACCCCTCCCCCCGGGCCGCCCCCCTCCGCCTTCCCCAGCGGGGCCGGGGTGGGGGTCAAGGGTGGAACGAAGTGGAATCGGCGAAGCCGACGCTCCGCAGGAGCGCCCTTGACGCCCACCCCGGCCCCGCGACAATCAACAACAAGGGGCGGCCCCACCCGAACCACACAACCCGACCACCCCCGACTACCCCTCGGCCCGAACCCGCACTGCATATCCCACTCCAGCCCTCTCCCCCCCCAGAAACCCCCTCCCCCAAAACCCCCTCACCCAAGAGCCTCAACCGCCGCACCCAAATCCCGCGCGAACGCCCGCCCGTACCGCTGCGCGGCCGGTACCCGGTAGTAGGGGCCGCCGTTGTACCGTGCGGCAAGTTCCTGGAGCTGGTCCGGGGTCAACCGCTCAGCCGGTACGGCGGCGAAGTCGCACTCCGTCCTGAGCTGAGCCAGGTAGGCAGCCGCGATGAAGACGTTCTGCCGCGGCTCCCTGACCGCCCGCACAACCACACGCCGCTGTCGGCCGCCAAGTGCGCCCGGGTCGTACCCCAGCACCTCGGCAGCCCGGCGGACCTGGACGGCGAGCGGCCCCATCGAGGTCTTGTCGGCATCGCGGACACGCCGTGCGAGGGGGCCGGGCGCGAGGGCCCGGATGACGCGCCGGACACCGTATGCAATGTCGTCCACGGCGCGGGGCAAGCCCTCGACCTCCCGCCAGGCGATCCCCGCCAGCATCTCGGGCGGCAGCCCGGCGTGCTCGGCGGCGGCGCGGAGGAGCGTGGAGTTGGCGGAGATGTAGGCGCGGCGATGGCGGTCGGCACGGGTGGGCAGCCAGTAGTTGTTCCCACGTCCCTCGGGCAGCGCGCCGAGCCGCCGCCGGATGAGGTGAAGCGCCTCGGAGACCGGGTGGTCACCCGCCCCTTCCACCCCCGTACCACCTGCACCGTCCCGGCCCTCCGCCCCCGTACCCACGGCCGAACGCCCCTCGCCAGTCGACACCGCCGCCGCCCCTTCCCCACCGGAACCACCCACGGCCCCACGCCCTCGTCCGTCCGTCCGTCCGCGCCCACCCTCCCATGATCACGACGGCTTCGGCGGTTCGTCGTCGTGCCAGAACAGTGACCCGTTCGCGGCCCTTCAGCCGATACAGAACTCGTTGCCCTCGATGTCCAGCATCGGAATGCGCGAATCGTTGCCGTCATACAGCGTTCGCACGGGTGCCGCGCCGAGCGGGACCCGTCGTGCGCACTCGGACTCCAGTGCGACGAGATCCCGGGGTTCACCGCCGTGCGAGTCGAGATTTCGTACGACCACTCCTCCTGGCCGGCCGCGTCCGCCGCACCGTACCCCGGGCACAGCACAGGGGCCCCGCACCGATTGATTCGGTGCGGGGCCCCTGCTCACTGCCTGTCTGCCCTGACGGACAGCCGGGTCAGATCCAACAACCAGTCGTGAAGACTAGACGTTGATCTTGGTGACCTGGCCGGCGCCCACGGTCCGGCCACCCTCGCGGATGGCGAACTTCAGGCCCTCTTCCATCGCGACGGGCTGGATCAGGTTGACGGTCATGAGGGTGTTGTCACCCGGCATGATCATCTCGGTGCCCTCGGGAAGGGTCACCACACCGGTCACGTCCGTCGTACGGAAGTAGAACTGCGGGCGGTAGTTGTTGAAGAAGGGGGTGTGACGACCACCCTCGTCCTTCGACAGGATGTAGGCCTGGGCCTCGAACTCGGTGTGCGGCGTGACCGAACCGGGCTTGATGATGACCTGGCCGCGCTCGACGTCCTCGCGCTTGATGCCACGGAGGAGCAGACCGACGTTCTCGCCCGCCTGGCCCTCGTCGAGCAGCTTGCGGAACATCTCGATGCCGGTGACCGTGGTGGTGGTCTTCTCGGTCTTGATACCGACGATGTCGACGGTCTCGTTGACCTTGAGGACACCACGCTCGATACGACCGGTGACGACCGTGCCACGACCGGTGATCGTGAAGACGTCCTCGATCGGCATGAGGAACGGCTTCTCGACGTCACGCTCGGGCTGCGGGATCGACTCGTCGACCGCGGCCATCAGGTTCAGGACCGACTGGCCCCACTCCTTGTCGCCCTCAAGAGCCTTGAGCGCCGAGACGCGCACGACCGGGAGGTCGTCGCCCGGGAAGTCGTACTCGGAGAGGAGCTCACGGACCTCGAGCTCGACGAGCTCCATGATCTCTTCGTCGTCCACCATGTCGGCCTTGTTCAGCGCGACAACGATGTACGGCACGCCGACCTGGCGGGCCAGGAGCACGTGCTCCTTGGTCTGCGGCATCGGGCCGTCGGTGGCCGCGACCACGAGGATGGCGCCGTCCATCTGCGCCGCACCCGTGATCATGTTCTTGATGTAGTCCGCGTGACCGGGGCAGTCGACGTGCGCGTAGTGACGCGACTCCGTCTGGTACTCGACGTGCGCGATCGAGATCGTGATACCGCGCTGGCGCTCCTCGGGAGCCTTGTCGATCTGGTCGAAGGCCGAGGCCTCGTTCAGGTCCGGAAACGCGTCGTGCAGCACCTTGGTAATGGCGGCCGTGAGGGTCGTCTTACCGTGGTCGATGTGACCGATGGTGCCGATGTTGACGTGCGGCTTGGTCCGCTCGAACTTCGCCTTCGCCACTGGGGTCCTCCTGGAGTGGTTCTGTACGCCTTACTCATCGGCGCCAGGTGATCTTTGCTGGGATGCCGGGGCCCGGAGCACCCAAGCCGTGTGGTGACGGCCGGAGTGCTCCCGGGCTTGCCGGAGACAAGGCTAAAGCGTGAACTCGGGAGAGTTACTCGCCCTTGGCCTTCGCGATGATCTCCTCGGCGACGTTCCTGGGAACCTCGGCGTAGGAGTCGAACTGCATCGAGTAGCTTGCGCGACCCGAGGTCTTGCTGCGGAGGTCTCCGACGTAGCCGAACATCTCCGAGAGGGGCACAAGGCCCTTCACGACGCGGGCGCCGCTGCGCTCCTCCATGGCCTGGATCTGGCCACGGCGGGAGTTCAGGTCGCCGATCACATCGCCCATGTAGTCCTCGGGCGTGGTGACCTCGACGGCCATCATCGGCTCCAGGAGTACGGGGGACGCCTTGCGAGCACCCTCCTTGAACGCCTGCGAACCAGCGATCTTGAAGGCGAGCTCCGAGGAGTCGACCTCGTGGTAACCACCGTCGAGAAGGGTGACGCGGACGCCCACCATCTCGTAGCCGGCCAGGATGCCGAACTGCATGGCTTCCTGGGCACCCGCGTCCACCGAGGGGATGTACTCACGGGGGATGCGGCCACCGGTGACCTTGTTGACGAACTCGTACGGCACGTCGGAATCGACGAGGGGCTCGATCGAGATCTGCACCTTGGCGAACTGACCCGTACCACCGGTCTGCTTCTTGTGGGTGTAGTCCACACGATCGACGGTCTTACGGATCGTCTCACGGTAAGCGACCTGCGGCTTACCGACGTTCGCCTCCACGCGGAACTCGCGCTTCATGCGGTCGACGAGTACCTCGAGGTGAAGCTCGCCCATACCACCGATGATGGTCTGGCCGGTCTCCTCGTCCGAGTGGACCTGGAAGGAGGGGTCCTCCTCCGCGAGGCGCTGGATGGCGACACCCAGACGCTCCTGGTCGCCCTTGGACTTGGGCTCGATCGCGACCTGGATCACCGGCGCCGGGAAGTCCATGGACTCCAGGATCACCGGGTGCTTGTCGTCGCTCAGCGTCTCACCGGTGGTGGTCTGCTTGAGGCCCATGACGGCGACGATGTCGCCGGCGCCCACCGACTCGATCTCCTCACGCTTGTTCGCGTGCATACGGTAGATCTTGCCGATGCGCTCCTTCTTGCCCTTCACGGAGTTCAGCACCGCGGTGCCGGCCTCCAGGCGGCCCGAATAAATCCGGACGAAGGTGAGCTTGCCCAGGTGCGGGTCGCTCGCGATCTTGAACGCGAGACCCGCGAACGGCTCGTCGTCCGACGGGCGGCGCTTGATGATCTTCTCCGGGTCCTTGACGTCGTGGCCTTCGATGGCGTCGACGTCGAGGGGAGAGGGCAGGTAGCGCACGACCGCGTCGAGCAGGGGCTGGACGCCCTTGTTCTTGAACGCCGTACCGCAGAAGACGGGGGTGACGGTGACCGAGTCCGCGGCGCCCTTGGAAGCCAGGGTGATACGACGGATCGCGGCGTAGAGCAGCTCCTGGGAAGGCTCCTGGCCCTCCAGGTACAGCTCCATGACCTCGTCGTCGTGCTCAGCGACGGCTTCGATGAGCTTGCCGCGCCACTCGTCGGCCGCCTCGGTGTGCGTGGCCGGGATGTCGACGGTGTCGTACATCTCGCCCTTGGTGGCCTCTTCGGACCACACGAGGGCCTTCATCGTCACGAGGTCGACGACGCCCTTGAAGTCACCCTCGGCGCCGATCGGCAGCTGCATGACCAGGGGCACCGCACCGAGGCGGTCGACGATCATGTCGACGCAGCGGTGGAACTCGGCGCCGGTCCGGTCGAGCTTGTTGATGAAGCAGATACGCGGAACGCCGTAACGGTCGGCCTGACGCCATACCGTCTCGGACTGCGGCTCCACACCGGCGACACCGTCGAAGACGGTGACGGCGCCGTCGAGGACGCGGAGCGAACGCTCCACCTCGACGGTGAAGTCCACGTGTCCCGG
The DNA here is from genome assembly GCF_035961655.1 of Streptomyces sp. NBC_01317. NCBI lineage: Bacteria > Bacillati > Actinomycetota > Actinomycetes > Kitasatosporales > Streptomycetaceae > Streptomyces > Streptomyces sp. NBC_01317. The sequence continues at coordinate 3,414,143 of NZ_CP108393.1, forward strand.
GGTGTCGATGATGTTGATGGTGTGGTCGACGTCCTCGAGCGGCCAGTGACAGGTGGTCGCGGCGGACGTGATCGTGATGCCGCGTTCCTGCTCCTGCTCCATCCAGTCCATCGTGGCAGCGCCGTCGTGGACTTCACCGATCTTGTAGCTCACACCGGTGTAGAAAAGGATGCGCTCGGTGGTGGTCGTCTTCCCCGCGTCGATGTGGGCCATGATCCCGATGTTGCGGACCTTGGCCAGGTCAAGCGAAGTGGTGGCCATTGTGGCTCAGTCTTCTCTCGGTCTCGAGGTGGGTAGCGACTACCAGCGGTAGTGCGCGAAGGCCTTGTTGGATTCGGCCATCTTGTGCGTGTCCTCACGCTTCTTGACGGCTGCGCCGAGGCCGTTCGAGGCGTCGAGCAGTTCGTTCATGAGGCGTTCGGTCATGGTCTTCTCGCGACGGGCGCGGGAGTAACCCACGACCCAGCGAAGTGCGAGGGTGGCGGCGCGACCGGGCTTGACCTCGATCGGCACCTGGTAGGTGGCGCCACCGACACGGCGGGACTTGACCTCGAGCGTGGGCTTGACGTTCTCAAGCGCGCGCTTCAGCGTGATGACCGGGTCGTTGCCGGTCTTGTCACGGAGGCCTTCCATCGCGCCGTACACGATCCGCTCGGCGGTGGAACGCTTGCCGTTGAGCAGGATCTTGTTGATCAGCGAGGTGACAAGAGGAGAACCGTAGACCGGGTCGATGATGACCGGGCGCTTCGGGGCAGGGCCCTTACGAGGCATTGTTTACTTCTCCTTCTTGGCGCCGTAGCGGCTGCGGGCCTGCTTGCGGTTCTTGACACCCTGGGTGTCGAGGGAACCGCGAATGATCTTGTAACGAACACCCGGCAGGTCCTTCACACGGCCACCACGCACGAGCACGATCGAGTGCTCCTGCAGGTTGTGTCCCTCACCCGGAATGTAGGCCGTGACCTCGATACCCGAGGTCAGGCGCACACGTGCGACCTTCCGCAGGGCCGAGTTCGGCTTCTTCGGGGTGGTCGTGAACACACGCGTGCACACGCCGCGACGCTGGGGGGAGCCGTCGAGCGCGGGTGTGTTGTTCTTCTCGACCTTGTCTTGCCGGCCCTTCCGGACCAGCTGCTGGATCGTAGGCACTACTTCTCCGGTTTCTGTGTGCCGTTCGTAAAACTAACCTGGAACGTCGCCGACCCACGCGGTCGGGTGTGTCGAATGCTGCGAACTCCCGCCGAGGCGAAAAAGCACAGATTGCGGTGGCCAGTACGCGAGCTCGTCATGCGGTTGATGACACGCACAGGAGCCCAGGCACACCCCAGGCACAAGGTAGGAGCGTACCTACCGCATTGACTCCGGTCAAAACAAATGCACAGAGGCCCATTTTCCAGGGCCCTGACATCCGCGACCGTGGTCCGCGGACGGCCGGAAAAGGCCGCCGGGGGGACGGGAAACGACGGTACGAGCGCCCCTTTTCGTGATTCCGCTCACCTGGCCGTCCGCAAGGTTGCCGACAGGGGAAAACGGCCGGAAAAGGACGCCGAAAGGCGACCACCCCGTCGTAACAGGATGGCCGCCCCTCGTTCACCGCTTACTGGTTGTACGGACCGTAGTCGTAGTCCTCCAGCGGGACGGCCTGGCCGGAGCCGGTGCCGAACGGGGAGTAGTCGATGTCGTCGTAGCCGACGGCCGAGTACATCGCGGCCTTGGCCTCTTCGGTCGGCTCGACCCGGATGTTGCGGTAGCGGGACAGGCCCGTACCGGCCGGGATGAGCTTACCGATGATGACGTTCTCCTTGAGGCCGATCAGGGAGTCCGACTTGGCGTTGATCGCCGCGTCGGTCAGGACCCTGGTCGTCTCCTGGAAGGACGCCGCCGACAGCCACGACTCCGTGGCCAGCGAGGCCTTGGTGATACCCATCAGCTGCGGACGGCCGGAGGCCGGGTGGCCGCCTTCCGTGACCACACGACGGTTCTCGGTCTCGAACTTCGAGCGCTCGACAAGCTCGCCCGGCAGCAGTTCCGCGTCGCCGGACTCGATGATCGTCACGCGGCGGAGCATCTGCCGGATGATGATCTCGATGTGCTTGTCGTGGATCGACACACCCTGCGAGTTGTACACCCGCTGGACCTCGCCGACCAGGTGGACCTGGACCGCGCGCTGACCAAGGATGCGCAGCACGTCGTGCGGGTTGGTGGCACCCACGGTGAGCTTCTGGCCCACCTCGACGCGGTCGCCCTCGCCCACGAGCAGACGGGCACGCTTGGAGATCGGGAAGGGCGTCTCCTCGCTGCCGTCGTCCGGGGTGACGACGAGCTTCTTCGTCTTCTCGGTCTCCTCGATGCGAACGGTGCCCGCGGCCTCGGAGATCGGGGCGACACCCTTCGGCGTACGGGCTTCGAAGAGCTCGACGACTCGGGGCAGACCCTGGGTGATGTCGTCACCGGCCACACCACCGGTGTGGAAGGTACGCATCGTCAGCTGGGTACCGGGCTCACCGATGGACTGGGCGGCGATGATGCCGACCGCCTCACCGATGTCGACCAGCTTGCCGGTGGCCAGCGAGCGGCCGTAGCAGAAGGCACACGTGCCGACAGCGGACTCGCAGGTCAGGACCGAGCGGGTCTTGACCTCCTCGACGCCGTTGGCGACCAGGGCGTCGATCAGGACATCGCCCAGGTCGACGTTGGCCGGCGCGATGACCTTGCCGTCCACGACGACGTCCTCGGCGAGCATCCGCGCGTACACGGACGTCTCGACGTCCTCCGTCTTGTGGAGCCTGCCGTCCTCGCCCTTCTTGGCGATCTTCAGCTTGAGGCCGCGGTCGGTGCCGCAGTCCTCCTCGCGGATGATCACGTCCTGCGAGACGTCCACCAGACGACGGGTGAGGTAACCCGAGTCGGCGGTACGCAGGGCGGTGTCGGCGAGACCCTTACGGGCACCGTGCGTGGAGATGAAGTACTCCAGCACCGACAGACCTTCACGGAAGGACGCCTTGATGGGACGAGGGATCGTCTCGTTCTTGGCGTTGGACACCAGACCACGCATACCGGCGATCTGACGCATCTGCATCATGTTTCCGCGGGCACCCGAGTTGACCATCATCGAGACGGGGTTGGTCTTCGGGAAGTTCGCGTTCATCGCCTCGGCGACCTCGTTGGTCGCCTTGGTCCAGATCGCGATGAGCTCCTGCGTGCGCTCTTCCTTGGTGATCAGACCGCGCTCGTACTGCTTCTGGACCTTCTCGTCCTGCGCCTCGTAACCCTGGACGATCGCCTTCTTCGCGTCGGGTACGACGATGTCGGAGATCGCCACGGTCACACCGGAGCGGGTCGCCCAGAAGAAGCCGGCCGCCTTCAGGTTGTCGAGCGTCGCCGCCACAATGACCTTGGGGTAGCGCTCGGCCAGGTCGTTGACGATCTCGGAGAGCTGCTTCTTGCCCACCGAGTAGTCGACGAACGGGTAGTCCTCGGGCAGCAGCTCATTGAAGAGCGCGCGGCCCAGGGTCGTACGCAGCCGGAACGGGTCGCCCTGCTGCCACTCGGCGTCCGCCTGGCCGTCCTCGCCCACCGGCGGGGTCCAGCCGCGCGGCGGGATGGTGCCCACCGGGAAGCGGATGTCGACCTTCGCCTGGAGCGACAGCTCCCGGTTGTCGAACGCCATGGTCGCCTCGGCGGTCGAACCGAAGGACCGGTCCGCGCCGATGACCTTGCGCTCCTCCTCGTCCGTGGTGAGGAAGAAGAGGCCGAGCACCATGTCCTGGGTGGGCATGGTGACGGGACGGCCGTCGGCCGGCTTGAGGATGTTGTTCGAGGACAGCATCAGGATGCGGGCCTCGGCCTGCGCCTCCGCGGAGAGCGGCAGGTGCACGGCCATCTGGTCACCGTCGAAGTCCGCGTTGAACGCGGTGCAGACGAGCGGGTGGATCTGGATGGCCTTGCCCTCGACCAGCTGCGGCTCGAAGGCCTGGATGCCCAGGCGGTGCAGGGTCGGTGCGCGGTTCAGCAGCACCGGGTGCTCGGCGATGACCTCTTCGAGCACGTCGTACACGACCGTACGGCCGCGCTCGACCATGCGCTTCGCCGACTTGATGTTCTGCGCGTGGTTCAGGTCCACCAGGCGCTTCATCACGAACGGCTTGAAGAGCTCCAGCGCCATGGCCTTCGGCAGCCCGCACTGGTGCAGCTTGAGCTGCGGGCCGACGACGATCACGGAACGGGCCGAGTAGTCGACTCGCTTGCCGAGCAGGTTCTGACGGAAACGACCCTGCTTGCCCTTGAGCATGTCGCTCAGGGACTTCAGCGGGCGGTTGCCGGGACCGGTGACCGGGCGACCGCGGCGGCCGTTGTCGAACAGCGCGTCGACGGCCTCCTGGAGCATCCGCTTCTCGTTGTTCACGATGATCTCGGGGGCACCGAGGTCGAGAAGGCGCTTGAGGCGGTTGTTCCGGTTGATCACACGGCGGTACAGGTCGTTCAGGTCGGAGGTCGCGAAACGGCCACCGTCCAGCTGCACCATCGGCCGCAGGTCCGGCGGGATCACCGGCACGCAGTCCAGCACCATGCCCTTGGGGCTGTTGCTGGTCTGGAGGAACGCCGAGACGACCTTGAGGCGCTTGAGCGCGCGGGTCTTCTTCTGGCCCTTGCCGGTACGGATGATCTCGCGGAGGCGCTCGGCCTCCTCCTCCAGGTCGAAGGACTCCAGGCGCTTCTGAAGCGCCGCGGCACCCATCGATCCGTCGAAGTACGTACCGAAGCGGTCACGCAGCTCGCGGTAGAGCAGCTCGTCGCCCTCCAGGTCCTGGACCTTGAGGTTCTTGAAGCGGTTCCACACCTCGTCGAGACGGTCGATCTCGCGCTGCGCACGGTCGCGCAGCTGCTTCATCTCCCGCTCGGCACCTTCGCGCACCTTGCGGCGCACGTCGGCCTTGGCGCCCTCGGCCTCCAGCTCGGCCAGGTCGGTCTCGAGCTTCTTGGCGCGGGCCTCGAGGTCGGAGTCACGCCGGTTCTCGGTCTGCTGGCGCTCTACGGAGACGTGGGCCTCCAGCGACGGCAGATCGCGCGTACGGCGCTCCTCGTCCACGAACGTGATCATGTACGCGGCGAAGTAGATGACCTTTTCGAGGTCCTTCGGCGCGAGGTCCAGCAGGTATCCCAGACGGGACGGGACACCCTTGAAGTACCAGATGTGGGTGACGGGAGCGGCAAGCTCGATGTGGCCCATCCGCTCACGGCGCACCTTGGCGCGCGTGACCTCTACGCCACAACGCTCACAGATGATGCCCTTGAAGCGGACACGCTTGTACTTGCCGCAGTAGCACTCCCAGTCCCGGGTAGGACCGAAGATCTTCTCGCAGAAGAGTCCGTCCTTCTCGGGCTTGAGCGTGCGGTAGTTGATGGTCTCCGGCTTCTTCACTTCGCCGTGGGACCAGGTCCGGATGTCGTCCGCGGTGGCGAGGCCAATCCGCAGCTCGTCGAAGAAGTTGACGTCGAGCACTTGTCGTCAATCCCTCTTTCGGGGTCGAGTCTCAAATCATGGTCTGTACGGGTCCGGGAGGAGCCGGCCGCCCCGAGACGGGGGCGGCCGGACAACCCGTCAGACCTCTTCGACGCTGCTCGGCTCTCGCCGGGACAGGTCGATACCGAGCTCCTCCGCCGCGCGGAAGACGTCCTCGTCCGTGTCGCGCATCTCGATGGACATGCCGTCCGAGGACAGCACCTCCACGTTGAGGCAGAGCGACTGCATCTCCTTGATGAGCACCTTGAAGGACTCGGGGATGCCGGGCTCGGGGATGTTCTCGCCCTTGACGATGGCCTCGTAGACCTTCACGCGGCCGGTCACGTCGTCGGACTTGATCGTCAGCAGCTCCTGGAGGGCGTAAGCGGCGCCGTAAGCCTCCAGCGCCCACACCTCCATCTCACCGAAGCGCTGACCACCGAACTGGGCCTTACCACCCAGCGGCTGCTGGGTGATCATCGAGTACGGTCCGGTCGACCGGGCGTGCAGCTTGTCGTCGACCAGGTGGTGGAGCTTGAGGATGTACATGTAGCCGACCGAGATCGGCTCCGGGAACGGCTCGCCGGAGCGGCCGTCGAACATGTTCGCCTTGCCGGACGGCTGCACCATCCGGTTGCCGTCGCGGTTCGGGATCGTGGCCTCGAAGAGACCGGAGATCTCGTCCTCGCGGGCACCGTCGAAGACCGGGGTGGCGACGTTGGTGCCGGCGGCGACGTCGTCGGCGCCGATGACCTTGAGCCGCTCCATCCACTCCTCGCTGCCCTCGACCTTCCATCCCTGGCTGGCGAGCCAGCCGAGGTGGATCTCGAGGACCTGTCCCGGGTTCATTCGGGACGGGACACCCAGCGGGTTGAGGATGATGTCGACCGGGGTGCCGTCCTCCAGGAACGGCATGTCCTCGATCGGCAGGATCTTCGAGATGACGCCCTTGTTGCCGTGACGTCCGGCGAGCTTGTCACCATCGGTGATCTTGCGCTTCTGCGCGACGTACACACGAACCAGCTGGTTCACGCCGGGCGGCAGTTCGTCGCCCTCCTCGCGGTCGAAGACACGCACGCCGATGATCTTGCCGACCTCGCCGTGCGGCACCTTCAGCGAGGTGTCGCGTACCTCACGCGCCTTCTCACCGAAGATCGCGCGGAGCAGACGCTCCTCCGGGGTGAGCTCGGTCTCGCCCTTGGGCGTGACCTTGCCGACCAGGATGTCCCCGGCGACGACCTCGGCACCGATACGGATGATGCCGCGCTCGTCGAGGTCCGCGAGGACCTCTTCGGAGACGTTCGGGATGTCCCGGGTGATCTCCTCGGGGCCGAGCTTGGTGTCCCGGGCGTCGACCTCGTGCTCCTCGATGTGGATCGAAGAGAGGACGTCGTCCTGGACCAGCCGCTGGCTGAGGATGATCGCGTCTTCGTAGTTGTGGCCCTCCCACGGCATGAACGCCACGAGGAGGTTCTTGCCGAGCGCCATCTCACCCATCTGGGTGGCGGGCCCGTCGGCCAGGACCTGCTCCGCGACGACCCGGTCGCCCTCGTTGACGACAACCTTCTGGTTGACCGAGGTGCCCTGGTTGGAGCGGGAGAACTTGGCGATGCGGTACGTGGTGTACGTGCCGTCGTCGTTGGCGACGGTGATGTAGTCCGCGGATACCTCCTGGACCACACCCTCCTTCTCCGCCTTGACGACGTCGCCGGCGTCCACCGCGCAGCGGTACTCCATGCCGGTGCCGACGAGCGGCGCCTCCGACGTGATCAGGGGCACGGCCTGGCGCATCATGTTCGCGCCCATGAGGGCGCGGTTGGCGTCGTCGTGCTCCAGGAACGGGATCATCGCGGTCGCGACCGACACCATCTGGCGCGGCGAGACGTCCATGTAGTCGACGTCGTCGCCGGGGATGTAGTCGACCTCGCCGCCACGACGGCGGACGAGGACGCGCGGCTCGGTGAACCGCATCTCCTCGGACAGCGTCGCGTTGGCCTGCGCGATGACGAAGCGGTCCTCCTCGTCGGCGGTCAGGTAGTCGACGTCGTCGGTGACGACACCGTCGACGACCTTGCGGTACGGGGTCTCGACGAACCCGAACGCGTTGACCCGGCCGTACGAGGCGAGCGAGCCGATCAGGCCGATGTTCGGGCCTTCCGGGGTCTCGATCGGACACATGCGCCCGTAGTGCGACGGGTGCACGTCACGGACCTCGAAGCCGGCCCGCTCACGGGACAGACCGCCGGGGCCCAGCGCCGACAGGCGGCGCTTGTGGGTCAGACCCGACAGCGGGTTGTTCTGGTCCATGAACTGGGACAGCTGGCTGGTGCCGAAGAACTCCTTGATGGAGGCGACGACCGGCCGGATGTTGATCAGGGTCTGCGGCGTGATCGCCTCGACGTCCTGGGTCGTCATGCGCTCGCGCACGACCCGCTCCATCCTCGCCAGACCCGTACGGACCTGGTTCTGGATGAGCTCGCCCACGTTGCGCAGACGGCGGTTGCCGAAGTGGTCGATGTCGTCGGTCTCGACGACGATCGTGGTGCCGCTCTCGCCGACCGTCTCGGTCTCGCCCGCGTGGAGCTTCACCAGGTACTTGATGGTGGCGATGATGTCGTCGGTCGTGAGGACGCCCGCGTCCAGCGGCTCTTCCGCGCCGAGCTTCTTGTTCACCTTGTAGCGGCCGACCTTCGCGAGGTCGTAGCGCTTCGGGTTGAAGTAGAGGTTCTCCAGCAACGTCTGGGCGGCCTCACGGGTGGGGGGCTCGCCCGGGCGCAGCTTGCGGTAGATGTCGAGCAGCGCGTCGTCCTGGCCCTGGGTGTGGTCCTTCTCCAGGGTGGCGCGCATCGACTCGTACTCGCCGAACTCCTCCAGGATCTGCTCGGTCGTCCAACCGAGAGCCTTGAGCAGGACGGTCACGGACTGCTTGCGCTTGCGGTCGATGCGGACACCGACCATGTCGCGCTTGTCGATCTCCATCTCCAGCCAGGCACCCCGGGACGGGATGATCTTGGAAGAGAAGATGTCCTTGTCGGACGTCTTGTCGATGTTGGAGTCGAAGTAGACACCCGGCGAGCGCACCAGCTGGGACACCACGACACGCTCGGTGCCGTTGATGACGAAGGTGCCCTTGTTGGTCATGAGCGGGAAGTCGCCCATGAAGACCGTCTGGGACTTGATCTCGCCGGTCTCGTTGTTGGTGAACTCGGCCGTGACGAAGAGCGGGGCCGCGAACGTGAAGTCGCGCTCCTTGCACTCGTCGATCGAGTTCTTGGGCGGCTCGAAGCGGTGGTCGCGGAAGGTCAGCGACATCGACCCGGAGAAGTCCTCGATCGGGGAGATCTCCTCGAAGATCTCCTCCAGACCTGACTTCCTGGGGACGTCCTGTCCGTTCTCGAGAGCCGTCTCGACACGAGCCTTCCAGGCGGCGTTGCCGAGGAGCCAGTCAAAGCTCTCGGTCTGCAGCGCGAGGAGGTTCGGAACCTCGAGAGGCTCCTTGATCTTTGCAAAGGAGATGCGCAGCGGGGCGGTGCTGGCGCCGTTGTTCATATTCGTGGTCGAGGCGTTGCGCGAGGCGGCCAAGAGGGGGTCCTTCCGAGGGCTCGGACTCACTACGCGCGTACCGGTCCCAAGCGGGACATCAGGACAGAAAGCCCAGTTCCGGGCCGTCGGTCACGATGTCCGTGCGAGGGGGTGCCCCTGGTGACGGGCAGGGAGCAGCTAACAGGCAGCGCAAAGGGTCAGTGTAGCCACTTGGCACACTGATGTCCAGAGCGGGTTTTTGGAGACCCTCGTTGTTCTCAACACCTTGTCTCTACTGCGGCAAGCTTCGCGCCGTAGGCGCACATCGATACTGCCCTCTTCGCCGTCGATCCATGCCTCGGATCCGGATCGATTGTGACGACGCGTCCTGAGAATTGCGCGCTGCGTGCGGTTCGTCAAGGCCCCCCGCTCCCTGCGGATCGTCACCGTCGTACGGAGGGCACGGCGATGATCACGATACTCGCCGGAAGCCGAACAGCACAGCATCCCCCCGTCAACGCGGAAGGGCGACCACCCGGATGGGTGATCGCCCTTCGCGTCAACGCTGCGCCTCGCGGCGCCGAGACCGGTCCCGTACGCCCACAGGCGCCCGGTGGAGGACTCGCGAGGAGTTACTTGACCTCGACGCCCGCGCCGGCGCCCTTGAGGGACTCGGCGGCCTTGTCGGCCTGCTCCTTGGAAACCTTCTCCAGGACGGGCTTGGGGGCGCCGTCCACGAGGTCCTTGGCTTCCTTCAGACCCAGCGAGGTCAGCTCACGCACGACCTTGATGACCTGGATCTTCTTCTCGCCGGCACCCGTGAGGATGACGTCGAACTCGTCCTGCTCCTCTTCGGCCTCGACGACGGCGCCCGGGCCCGCGGGGCCGGCGACGGCGACGGCCGCGGCGGCGGTGACGTCGAACTTCTCTTCGAAGGCCTTGACGAACTCGGAGAGCTCGATGAGGGTCAGGTTCTCGAACTGCTCAAGCAGCTCTGCCTGGGACAGCTTCGCCATGATGGCGTCCTTCCACTAATTCGGCTGGTGCCGTGTGTACAAGTTCCGCGGGCGAACCGGCCCGCTGTGACCGACCGAGCGTGATTACTCGGAGTCGGCCTCGACGGGGGCCGGCGTGCCGGCACCGTCCTGCTCTTCCTTCTTGACGCGAAGCGCTTCCGCGGTGCGGACGAACTTCGAGGGAAGCGCCTGGAAGAGGGAGGCAGCCTGGGACTGCTTGCCCTTCATGGCACCCGCCAGCTTGGAGAGCAGAACCTCGCGGGACTCGAGGTCCGCAAGCTTCTTGAACTCATCGGCGGACAGCGCCTTACCGTCAAGGACACCGCCCTTGATGATGAGATTCGGGTTGTCCTTGGCGAAGTCACGAAGACCCTTCGCCGACTCCACCGGGTCACCGGTGACGAAGGCAACCGCCGTCGGACCCGCGAACAGGTCGTCCAGCGTGTTGATCCCGGCCTCGTTGGCCGCGATCTTGGTCAGCGTGTTCTTCACCACGGAGTACTGGGCGTTCGCACCGAGGGAACGGCGCAGCTCCTTGAGCTGCGCCACGGTGAGACCCCGGTACTCGGTCAGCACAGCGGCGTTCGAACTGCGGAACTTGTCCGTCAGCTCGGCCACCGCGGCAGCCTTGTCGGGCCTTGCCATGAGCATCGGCCTCCTTCCGGGTGATGAGGACCGCTCAGAAGGGGCTTCGCAAAACGAAACGCCCCGGCGCAGGCGCCAGGGCGTAGCTCAACCGAATGGAATCCGGGAACTGTCCACAGTCACCTGCGCAGGTCGTCCGCAGCTAGCGGATCCTTCGGCCGCCGCACACTCTTACGAGCACACGACAACGACCAGCGGTCTTTGGCTTCTTCGGAAGAGTACGCGAGCGCGGGCGCAGCAGGCAAATCCGCCCGTGTGTACGGGCCACCCCCACCGGAAAGAGCCGGTCCCCGCACCTCCGGGGAGGTGCGGGGACCGGCTCTTCGTACGTACGGCTACGCGTCACGCGCGCGACCTGGCTTCCGTCGAGGTCAGACGGCCGCCGGGTCCTCCTCGACGAGGAGGTTGCGGGTGCGGTTGGCGTCCAGCGGGATGCCGGGGCCCATCGTCGTCGCGAGGGTCGCCTTCTTGATGTAGCGGCCCTTCGCGGCGGACGGCTTCAGACGGAGGATCTCGTCCAGCGCCGCGGCGTAGTTCTCGACCAGCTGCGTCTCGTCGAACGACGTCTTGCCGATGATGAAGTGCAGGTTCGAGTGCTTGTCGACGCGGAACTCGATCTTGCCGCCCTTGATGTCGTTCACGGCCTTCGTGACATCAGGGGTGACCGTTCCGGTCTTGGGGTTGGGCATCAGACCACGCGGGCCGAGGACGCGGCCGAGGCGGCCGACCTTGCCCATGAGGTCCGGGGTGGCGACAACGGCGTCGAAGTCGAGACGGCCCTTGGCGACCTCGTCGATGAGCTCGTCGGAGCCGACGATGTCGGCGCCCGCGGCGCGCGCCTGCTCTGCACGGTCACCGGTCGCGAAGACCAGGACCCGGGCGGTCTTGCCGGTGCCGTGCGGGAGGTTCACGGTGCCACGGACCATCTGGTCGGCCTTGCGGGGGTCGACGCCCAGCCGCATGGCCACCTCGACGGTGCCGTCGAACTTGGTGGTAGTGGTGTCCTTGGCGAGACGGACGGCCTCGAGCGGGGCGTAGTTGCGCTCCCGGTCGATCTTCGCGTCCGCGCCGCGGAGTGCCTTGCTGCGCTTCACTTCTGCTCCTGTGTTTCTTCAGATGTGGAGTTCGTGGTCCGGACCGCGCAGGGTCCTGCCACTGGGGCTGCCCGGCTGGGTCAGCGCTCGACCGTGATGCCCATGGAACGGGCGGTGCCGGCGATGATCTTCTCGGCGGCTTCGAGGTCGTTGGCGTTCAGGTCGGGCATCTTCGTCGTGGCGATGTCGCGCACCTGGTCGCGCGTCAGCTTCGCGACCTTCTTGACGTGCGGCTCGCCGGAGCCCTTGTCCACGCCCGCGGCCTTGAGGATCAGCTTGGCGGCCGGCGGAGTCTTGGTGATGAAGGTGAAGGAACGGTCGTCGTAGACCGTGATCTCCACCGGCACGACCATGCCACGCTGCGACTCGGTCGCGGCGTTGTAGGCCTTGCAGAACTCCATGATGTTGACGCCGTGCTGACCCAGCGCGGGGCCGACCGGCGGAGCCGGGTTGGCCGCGCCGGCGTTGATCTGGAGCTTGATGAGCCCCGTGATCTTCTTCTTCTTGGGAGGCATTGCTCTCTCCGGGTCCTAGTGAGAGTTCTCGGCCGTCCGTCCAGTCATCCGGACGGAGGCATACCGCACAACGATAACGGGTATAGCTGCGCGGCCAAAACCGACAGGTCAGACAGCTGTCGGAGCCTGTCTGACCTGTCGGAAGCGGCTGTTCCAGAAGCGAGCGGGTGTGCTCGGTGAGCGGGTGGGCTCAGTTCTTCTGGATCTGGTCGAAGCTCAGCTCGACGGGGGTCTCGCGGCCGAAGATCTCGACCAGACCCTTGACCTTCTTCGAGTCGGCGTTGATCTCGTTGATCGTGGCCTGGAGGGTCGCGAAGGGGCCGTCCGTGACGGTGACGGAGTCGCCGACCTCGAAGTCCAGCACCTGGACCTCGACCTTGCGGGACGGCGCCGGCTTGCCCTCGGCCTCGGCCGCCTCACGGGCCGCCTTCTCCTCGGCCTCCGGCGCGAGCATCTTCACGATCTCGTCCAGCGTCAGGGGGTACGGGTCGTAGGCGTTGCCCACGAAGCCGGTCACACCAGGAGTGTTCCGTACGACGCCCCAGGACTCGTTCGTCAGATCCATGCGCACCAGGACGTACCCCGGGAGCTTGTTCTGGCGAACGTTCTTCCGCTCGCCGTTCTTGATCTGGACGATCTCTTCCTCGGGGACCTCGGCCTGGTAGATGAACTCCTCGACGTTCAGCGAGACGGCGCGCTGTTCCAGGTTCGCCTTCACGCGCTTCTCGTAGCCCGCGTAGGTGTGGATCACGTACCACTCGCCGGGCAGGCCGCGCAGTTCCTCGCGGAGGGCCTCGACGGGGTCGACCGCGGCGACGGCCTCGGTGGGCGCGTCCTCGTCGGTCTCGCCGGTGTCGGCGTCCTCGTCGTCGGAGTCCTCGGAAGCTTCCGTGTCCTCGGCGTTCTCGGTGTCGACGTCGTCGCTCTCGGCAGCGGCCTCGGCCGCCTCTTCGGCTTCTTCGTCCTCGACCTGCAACGCGGCCTCTTCGGCCGGCTCACCGGCCGCCTCGTCAGCGGCTTCGGCCTGGTCTGGCTCGACAGCGTCCGCCGCCTCGACGATGCCGGTCTCGTCCTCCACGGACTCCACCGACTCCCGGGCGTCGTTCAGGTTCGGGTCAGACACTGTGGCTGCTTCTTCCTGGCTCAATGGGTGAAACACGCGAAAGGGGCGCCGCGTCGGGCGCCCTCGCGGGATCAGCCGAAGACGTACTTGATTGCTTGGTTGAAGCCGTAGTCAATCACGGTCACCAGACCGATCATGATGACAACGAAGACAATCACCACTGTGGTGTACGTCGTCAGCTGGTTGCGAGTCGGCCAGACGACCTTGCGCAGCTCGGCGACGATCTGGCGGTAGAAGAGCGCGAGACGGCCCAGAGGGCCCTTCTTGCCGCGCTTACCGCCCTTACGGGGCTTCTTCGACTCTGCGGACTCTTCATCGTCGGCATCAGGCTTGTCGATGGAGCCCACGGCGTCCGTCACGCTCACTCACCTGATTCCGGGTCGTGGCCGTGCCGCGCCCGGAGGAGCCGCACGGCGATGCATAGATCGAAGTGTACTTACCTGAAACGCATACCATTGAAGACAGTGTGCGTGTAGCAGGGCCGGAGGGACTTGAACCCCCAACCGCTGGTTTTGGAGACCAGTGCTCTACCAATTGAGCTACGACCCTTTGCGCTTGCCCCAACCTACCGCATCCGGCCGGACGCGTTGAGTGTGCCGTCCGGACGTGGCTGATGAGGGCCAACGACCAGTGAGTGTACGTGGTCGGGGGCCCGACGTCGAACAGCTAAGCCCGGCTTCCTCCGGCCGCCCGCGGTGCCCGCCGCATGTCCGCTGCTCAACTCCTTATATGTCCACCTTACGAAACCTGTGTGCCCACGAGGTTTCGTGTCTGGGACCATGGGAGGCATGAGCGCAGCTATCCCCCCGACGATGCCGGCCGAGCGCCGGGTCTCCGCCCGCATCGGCGCGATCTCCGAGTCCGCGACCCTCGCCGTCGATGCCAAGGCCAAGGCCCTCAAGGCCGCCGGCCGCCCGGTGATCGGTTTCGGTGCAGGCGAGCCCGACTTCCCGACGCCCGACTACATCGTCGAGGCCGCGGTGGAGGCGTGCCGCAATCCCAAGTACCACCGCTACACGCCGGCCGGGGGGCTTCCCGAGCTCAAGGCCGCCATCGCCGCGAAGACGCTCCGCGACTCCGGTTACGAGGTGGACCCCGCCCAGATCCTGGTCACCAACGGCGGCAAGCAGGCGATCTACGAGGCCTTCGCGGCGATCCTGGACCCGGGCGACGAGGTCATCGTCCCGGCCCCGTACTGGACGACGTACCCGGAGTCGATCCGCCTCGCCGGCGGGGTGCCGGTGGACGTCGTCGCCGACGAGACGACCGGCTACCGGGTCAGCGTCGAGCAGTTGGAGGCCGCCCGTACGGAGCGTACGAAGGTGGTGCTCTTCGTCTCGCCGTCCAACCCGACCGGTGCCGTCTACAGCCGCGAGGACACCGAGGCCGTCGGCCGCTGGGCCCTGGAGCACGGGCTGTGGGTGCTGACCGACGAGATCTACGAGCACCTCGTCTACGGAGACACCACGTTCACCTCGCTCCCGGCCGTCGTGCCGGAGCTGCGGGACAAGTGCCTCGTCGTCAACGGCGTCGCCAAGACGTACGCGATGACCGGCTGGCGGGTGGGGTGGCTCGTGGGCCCCAAGGACGTCGTGAAGGCGGCGACGAACCTCCAGTCGCACGCCACGTCCAACGTGTCGAACGTGGCGCAGGTCGCCGCGATCGCCGCCCTCACCGGCGACCTGACGGCCGTCGCCGAGATGCGGACCGCCTTCGACCGGCGGCGCCGGACGATCGTGCGGCTGCTCAACGAGATCGAGGGTGTCGTCTGCCCGGAGCCCGAGGGCGCGTTCTACGTGTACCCGTCGGTGAAGGGCCTGCTGGGCAAGGAGATCCGCGGCGTCCGCCCGGCGTCCTCCGTCGAGCTGGCCGCGCTGATCCTCGACGAGGCCGAGGTCGCGGTCGTACCGGGCGAGGCGTTCGGTACGCCGGGCTACCTGCGGCTGTCGTACGCGCTCGGCGACCAGGACCTGGCGGAGGGCGTGGCCCGGATCCAGAAGCTGCTGGCGGAGGCCAGGGACTGAGCCCGGTGACCGCCAGGGACTGAGTTTTGCGTCACAGCCCGCGCGGTACGTGAGCGTGGAGATCGGCCCCCGGCCCTGGCCGGGGGCCGTTTTTCCGTCCGTTTCCCCGCGTATCCGGCCCCCCGTTCGTTCGCGCAGACATTCGGGCAAGAACTCGTAGGGGGAAAAGGGCTGCCCGGGGGTGCTCGCATGCAGCAGGATCTTCAGATGGAGAGCACCACCCGACCGCGCGACCTGACGCTGCTGCCCAAGGCCCATCTGCACCTGCACTTCACCGGGTCGATGCGGCCCACGACCCTGCTCGAACTCGCCGACAAGTACGGCGTCCACCTCCCCGACGCGCTGACCGGCGGTGAACCGCCGAAGCTGCGGGCCACCGACGAGCGCGGCTGGTTCCGCTTCCAGCGCCTGTACGACATCGCCCGCTCCTGCCTCCGTACCGCCGAGGACATCCAGCGGCTGGTCCGCGAGGCGGCCGAGGAGGACGTACGGGACGGCTCGGGCTGGCTGGAGATCCAGGTCGACCCCACCTCGTACGCCCCCCTGCTCGGCGGGCTGATCCCGGCCATGGAGATCATCCTGGACGCCGTGGACACCGCCTCCCGGGACACCGGTCTCGGCATGCGGGTGCTGGTGGCGGCGAACCGGATGAAACACCCCCTGGAGGCCAGGACGCTGGCGCGGCTCGCGGTGCGGTACGCGGACCGGGGCGTGGTCGGCTTCGGGCTGTCCAACGACGAGCGGCGCGGGCTGGCCAGGGACTTCGACCGCGCCTTCGCGATCGCCAGGGAGGGCGGGCTGCTGGCGGCGCCGCACGGCGGTGAGCTGACGGGCCCGGCGTCCGTACGGGACTGCCTGGACGACCTGCGGGCGGCCAGGATCGGGCACGGCGTACGGGCGGCGGAGGACCCCAGGCTGCTGCGCAGGCTCGCGGACCGGGGGGTGACCTGCGAGGTGTGCCCGGCGTCGAACGTGGCGCTGGGCGTGTACGAGAAGCCGGAGGACGTACCGCTGCGGACCCTGTTCGACGCGGGGGTGCCGATGGCGCTGGGCGCGGACGATCCGCTGCTGTTCGGGTCGCGGCTGGCGGCGCAGTACGAATTGGCGCGCGACCACAACGGTTTTGACGACACCGAACTGGCCGAGCTGGCCCGCCAGTCGGTCCGGGGGTCGGCGGCGGACGCGCCGACGCAGGACAAGCTGCTGGCGGGGATCGACAGTTGGCTGGCGGGCTGACGCGGCCCCGGCGGGGCGCTACAGGCTGACGCCCACCGTCACCGGTTCGTTGACGAGCGTGATGCCGAAGGCGTCCCGTACCCCGGCCACCACCTCGCGCGCGAGGGCGAGCAGGTCCTCCGTGGTCGCCCCGCCGCGGTTGGTCAGGGCGAGCGTGTGCTTGCCGGAGATACGGGCCGGGCCCGTCCCGTACCCCTTGGTGAACCCGGCCTTGTCGATCAGCCAGGCCGCCGAGGTCTTCCTGAGGCCCTCCCCCGCCGGGAAGGCGGGCGGGGTCACGTCGTCGCCGAGGCGGGCCCTGGCGCGGGTGAGGAAGTCCGCGTAGGCCTGCTCGGTGAGGATCGGGTTGGTGAAGAAGGACCCCGCCGACCAGGTGTCGTGGTCCTCGGGGTCCAGCACCATGCCCTTGCCGGCCCGGAGCTTGAGGACGGTGTCGCGCGCGAGGGCGGCGGGCACGCGCTCGCCCGGCTCGACGCCGAGGGCGCGGGCCGTCTCGGCGTACTTGAGCGGGGCGGAGAGGCCGCCCGCGTCCTCCAGTGCGAAGCGGACGCGCAGGACGACGTAGCGCGCCGGGTCCTCCTTGAAGCGGCTGTGGCGGTACGAGAAGGCGCACCCGGCGTTGGTGAGGGTGACGGTCTCACGGGCGGCGCGGTCGTAGGCGACGACTTCCGTGAGGGTGCTGGAGACCTCCTGGCCGTACGCGCCGACGTTCTGGATCGGGGTCGCGCCGGCCGATCCGGGGATTCCGGCGAGGCATTCGATCCCGGCGAGGCCGGCTTCGACGGTACGGGCGACGGCGTCGGTCCAGACCTCGCCGGCGGCCAGTTCGAGGGTGGTGCCGTCGAGGTGGAAGCCGGTGGTCGCGATGCGCAGGGCGGTGCCGTCGAAGCCCTTGTCGCCGATGACCAGGTTGCTGCCGCCGCCGATGATCAGGAGGGGGGTGCCCTCCTCGTCCGCCGCCCGTACGGCGTCGACGACGTCGGCGTCGGTGGTGGCCGTGAGGAGGCGGCCGGCGGGACCGCCGAGGCGGAGGGTGGTCAGGGGGGCGAGGGGCGCGTCGTGGAGTTCCTGCACGGGACAAGAGTACGGTCCGCCGACGGCCGGAGACCGGCTGCCGGCGGACCGTACAGAGAGGTGTTGTGCGGACTGTTCGGACTTGTTTAGACCGTCGCCGGCTCGCGCTCGTCCTTGGTGTCCCGCGCGCCGCCAGGCCGCTGGGCGTGGCGGGACGGGATGAGGAACGCGCACAGGGCTCCCAGGGCCACCACACCCGCGCCCATCCACAGGGCGGGCACCGTACCGTCGGCGAAGCTCTGCGGGCTCTCGTAACCACCCTGTGCGGCGAAGACCGCGCCGAGTATCGCGATGCCGAGCGCTCCGCCCACCTCGCGCAGGGCGTTGTTGGCGCCGGAGGCGATGCCCTGTTCCGCCGGGCGGACGCTGGACATGACCAGGCTGGCGGCGGGCGCGAAGTACAGGCCCATGCCGATGCCGCTGAGGATGAGACCGGGGAGCTGGGCCCCGTACGACACGTCAGGGGCGATGACCGTCGCGAACCAGCCCAGGCCCACGGCCTGGAGGGCGAGCCCGGCGACGACGACGGGACGGCCGCCGATGCGGTCGGAGAGAATGCCGGCGAGCGGTGCGACCAGCAGCGGCATACCGGTCCACGGGAGCATGCGCAGGCCGGCCTCGGTGGGCGAGTAGCCGACGACGCTCTGGAGGAACTGGCTGAGCAGGAAGATCGAGCCGAACATCCCGAGGAACATCAGGAGGCTCGCGGCGTTGATGCCGGAAAACGCACGGTCCTTGAACAGTCGCATCGGAAGCATCGCGTCCGGGCGGCGGATGCCGTGGAGGACGAAGGCCACCAGCAGCGCGGAGCCCCCGAACAGGCCGATGAGGACGGTGGAGCTGGTCCAGCCGTCGGCGTTGGCGTTGACCAGGGCGTAGACGAGGCCGAAGAGCCCGCCGCTGATGAGGAGCGTGCCGGGGACGTCGAGGCGGGCGTGGGGGGCGCGGGACTCCTGGAGGCGCAGCCGGGCGAGCGGCAGCAGGGCGAGGCCGATCGGGACGTTCAGCCAGAAGATCCACTGCCAGGAGAGGTGCTCGGTGAGGGTGCCGCCGATGAGGGGACCGCTGGCGACGGCGAGGCCGGTGAGGGCGCCGAAGATGCCGAGGGCCGCGCCGCGCCGTTCGGCCGGGACGGCGGCGGTGAGCAGGGTGAGGGTGAGCGGCATCATGATCGCCGCGCCGACGCCCTGGACGGCACGGGCGGCGATCAGCGCGTCGATGCCGGGGGCGAGGGCCGCGGCGGCGGAGGCGCCGGTGAAGATCGTGAGGCCTATGAGGAAGAGCTTCCTGCGGCCGAAGCGGTCACCGAGGGCCGCGCCGAACATCAGGAGGACGGCGAAGGTGAGCGTGTACGCGTTCACCGTCCACTCCAGGTCCTCCAGCGCGCCGCCGAGGTCCGCGCGGATGGACGGGAGGGCGGTGGTGACGACGAGGTTGTCCAGGGCCGCCATGAAGCCGGCGACACCGGTGATGATGAGGGCCCAGACGGCCCGGGGGCCGAGTGCCTGGGGCGGGTTGGCTGCTGGCTGGGTCATTTCTTTCCCCCTGCTGATCGGCTGTGCCGAGATGGTTGATTAGTTATTGATCACTAACTTTGCCGGACAGGGGAAGGCCCCCTGATCCCCTGCGGGACGCCTTGCGGATGCCCGCGGACGACTCACTCCACGGGAAAGGCCGGAGGATCGTCCTTCACGCCCACCCAGAGCCGGTGCTCCGGCGGGAAGCCCAGCGAGACGAGCGTGTTGATGAGCATGCCGTGCGCCAGGAAGTCCTTGGTGCCGGCCTCGTCGCCGCCGAGCGTCCCGTGGATCGAGTCGTACAGCCTCGTCCAGCCGGCCCGGAGCGGCTCACCGAAGGAGTGGTCGCCCGCGGCCTCGGCGGCCGCGACCGTCACGTACATCTGCATCTGCATGAGCAGCATCTCCGGGTCCTCGGCGATGAGTTCCACGTACGCGGCGCCCATGGCGTGCAGAGCCTCCTCGCCGGTGAGCCCCTCGGACGCCTGCCCGAAGAGCCGGGTGGTGTCGGCGAGGCAGCGCTCCGCCGCCGCGAGGAAGATGGCCTGCTTGTTCGGGAAGAGGCGGAAGAGGTACGGCTGCGAGACACCGACGCGGCGGGCGATCGTCTCGGTGGACGTGCCGTGGTAGCCGCTGCGGGAGAACTCGGTGACCGCGGCGCGGATCACGCTCTCCCGCCGCTCCTCTGCGCTCATCCTGACCATGCGACTAAGTTATTGATGGATAACTAACCTTGTCAATCCCTGGCCGACCGGGGGTCTCAAGGACGCGGGCCTTCGGACAGGGGTGAGGGGCGCCCGCAAGCGCGGGCGCCCCTCACTGTCCTGTCGTACGGGCGTTCAGGCCAGGCGCACGACGGCGCGGGACATCCCCAGCACCTTCTGACCGGCGCTCATGGCCGTCAGGTCGACCCTGACCCGGTTGTCGTCCAGCTTGGCGCCGACCTTGGCGCTCACCTCGACCAGCGCGCCCTTGTCGTCGTTGGGCACCACCACGGGCCTCGTGAAGCGCACGCCGTACTCGACGACGGCTCCGGGGTCGCCCACCCAGTCGGTGACCACACGGACCGCCTCGGCCATGGTGAACATGCCGTGCGCGATGACGTCCGGCAGCCCGACCTCCTTGGCGAACTTCTCGTTCCAGTGGATCGGGTTGAAGTCCCCGGAGGCACCCGCGTACCGCACCAGCGTCGCCCGCGTGACGGGGAAGCTCCCGGCCGGCAGCTCCGTACCGACCTCGACCTCGTCGTAACCGATCTTCGCGGCCATCCGCCTCACGCCCCTTCGGCGGCGCGCGCCACCAGCTTGGTCCACGCGGTCACGACGTGTTCGCCGGCCTCGTCGCGCACCTCGCCGCGGACGTCGATGATGTCGTTGCCCGCGAGGGACTTGATGGCCTCGATGGTCGACGTGACGGTCAGCCGGTCCCCCGCGCGGACGGGCCGGGAGTACGCGAACTTCTGGTCCCCGTGCACGACGCGGCTGTAGTCCAGCCCCAGCTGCGGATCGGCGATGACATCGCCGGCCGCCTTGAACGTGATGGCGAACACAAAGGTCGGCGGGGCGATCACGTCGGTGTGCCCGAGCTCCTTGGCCGCCTCGGGATCGGTGTACGCCGGATTGGTGTCCCCCACCGCCTCGGCGAACTCACGGATCTTCTCGCGGCCGACCTCGTAAGGCTCGGTGGGCGGATAGCTCCGCCCCACGAAGGACTGATCGAGCGCCATGGACTCGCTCCCTCCTGATGAATGTGACCACTACAAACGACACGAGGCCGCCCCCAGAGGGGACGGCCTCGCATGCGAGCCTGTTTCAGCGCGTTTCGCGGTGCGCGGTGTGCGAGTTGCAGCGCGGGCAATGCTTCTTCATCTCAAGACGGTCCGGGTTGTTACGCCGGTTCTTCTTGGTGATGTAGTTCCGCTCCTTGCACTCCACGCAGGCCAGCGTGATCTTCGGGCGGACGTCGGTGGCAGCCACGTGAGTGCTCCTTGGACGGACAGTTTACGGATGAAAAGATGAACGCAGAAAAGAGTAGCCGATCGAAGGACCGACCCCACAATCGGCTACTTTGTGTAGCGGTGACCGGACTTGAACCGGTGACACAGCGATTATGAGCCGCTTGCTCTACCGTCTGAGCTACACCGCTTCGATGTCGGATCCCCTCGCCCGAGGGCGAGGATCACCGAACACCTGAGCCCCAATACGGAATCGAACCGTAGACCTTCTCCTTACCATGGAGACGCTCTACCGACTGAGCTATTGGGGCGAGCGATGAAGACATTACACGGTCCCTCGCCGATCGCCCAAATCCGTTTCGTGGCCCCTTCCGAGCCCCTGGTCCCCTGTGCCCCGTAGGCCACTGGTGGCCTCGCCGGTACGACTATTGCGCTCCTCCGCGAAGCCTGGCCG
Organism: Streptomyces sp. NBC_01317; assembly: GCF_035961655.1. Classification (NCBI taxonomy): domain Bacteria; kingdom Bacillati; phylum Actinomycetota; class Actinomycetes; order Kitasatosporales; family Streptomycetaceae; genus Streptomyces; species Streptomyces sp. NBC_01317. Next base: position 3,435,817 of record NZ_CP108393.1, read on the forward strand.
GGGCGCACCTAGGCTCGGTCCACTCTGCGTGATCCTGACCTCGGCGGAGACATCAATCACAGATCCGGACCCCCCTCTGTCCCCCTCCGCCGCCCGTGGTGATCCCTCCAGGAGCGCGATGCCCGACAGCCACCCGCAGCCGCAGCCCCCGTCGCAGCCGTCCGACCGGGCCGCCGCCGGGCTCCTCCTCGGCGGTGCGCGACTCCCCGACGGCCGGATCGTCGACGTGCGGCTGGGCGGCGGCCTGATCGAGGCCGTGGGTACGGCGGGCAGCCTCACCGCGCACGGCGCGCGCCTGGACCTGACGGGCCACCTGCTGCTGCCCGCCCCGGCCGAGCCGCACGCGCACAGCGACACGGCGCTGACGGCGGACGCGGGGGACGCCGGGGACTCCTCCGCCGCCTCCTCCTCGTACGCGCCCTCGTACTCCCCCGAGGACGTGCAGCGGCGCGCCACCGAGGCCGCTCTCCTCCAGCTCGGGCACGGTGCGACGGCCCTCCGTTCGCATGTACGGATCGGGGACGCCCAGGGTCTCGGCCGTCTGGAGGCGCTGCTCCAGGCGCGGCGTTCGCTGCGCGGGCTGGTCGAGGTGACCGCCGTCGCCGTGCCGCGGCTGCTCACGGGTGTGGCGGGCGCCGACGGGCTGGCGATGCTGCGGGACGCGGTGAAGATGGGCGCGGGGGTGGTGGGCGGTTGCCCCGACCTCGATCCGGACCCGGCGGGGTACGTGGAGGCGGTGCTGGAGGTGGCCGCCGAGCACGGCTGCCCGGTGGACCTGCACACGGACGGCGGCGATCCGGCCCGGCTGGCCCGGCTCGCGGCGATGGCGGGCGGGCTGCGGCCGGGGGTGACGCTCGGGCCGTGCGCGGGGCTGAGCCTGCTGCCGGTGGAGGTGGCGGGGAGGGCGGCCGACCAGCTGGCGGCGGCCGGGGTGACGGTGGTCTGCCTGCCGCAAGGGGCGTGCGGGGGCGTGGGGCCGGGGGCGGGGTCGGGGTCGGCGGAGTACGGGGGTACGGGGAGGCGGCGGGTGGGGACGCCGTACGGGAACGGCGGATCCGGTGGGACGCCGTACGGGAGCGGCGGGTGCGGCGGTACGGATCCCCGGGGTGTCGCGCCCGTCCGGCTGCTGCGGGCCGCCGGGGTACGGGTGGCGGCCGGCAGCGGTGCCCTGCGTGACGTGGCCAACCCCGTCGGGCGCGGCGATCCGCTGGAGGCGGCGTACCTGCTGGCCTCCCGGGGCGGGCTGGCGGCGGAGGACGCGTACGACAGCGTGAGCACGGTGGCGCGGGCGGCGATGGGGCTGCCCGAGGTACGGGTGGAGGCCGGGTTTCCGGCGGAGCTGCTGGCGGTACGGGGCGACGGGATCGCGGGCGTGCTGTCCCTCGCGTACAGCAGGATCGTCGTTCACCGGGGGCGGGTGGTGGCCCGTACGAGTGCGGTACGGGAGTACTGCGACTCCGAGGCGGCGGTCGCGCTCGAACTGCCGCGCCAGGGAGGGCCGGACGCGCGTCCGTGAAGGCGTCCGTGAGCGCGTCCGGCCGCGCGTCCGTGAGCGCGGACGGCGTGCCCGTCCCCGCCGGGCGGTGATCCGGCCGGCCCCGTCCGTGGGCGGGACGGGCCCGGCCGACGTACCGTCGGAATCATGCGAATTGTCATCGCCGGAGGACATGGTCAGATCGCGCTACGGCTGGAGCGGCTGCTCGCCGGACGGTCGCACGACGTCGCGGGCGTCATCCGCGAACCGGAGCAGGCCGACGATCTGCGGGCCGCCGGCGCCGAACCCGTCGTCCTGGACATCGAGTCGACCACGGTCGAGGAGGTCGCCGCGGTGCTGGAGGGCGCCGACGCGGTCGTCTTCGCGGCGGGCGGGGGCGGCGACGGCAACCGGCAGCGCAAGGAGACGGTCGACAAGGGCGGCGCGATCCTCTTCGCGGACGCGGCCGAACGGGCCGGTGTGCGGCGCTACGTCGTCGTCTCGTACATGGGCGCGGACGCGACCCACGAGGGCGACGAGGTCTTCGACGTCTACCTGCGGGCCAAGGGCCAGGCGGACGAGTATGTACAGTCCAGGACCGGGCTCGACTGGACGATCGTGCGCCCGGGCGCGATGAAGAACCAGGGCGGGACGGGTCTGGTCAGCCTGGCGGACAGGACGGGCCGGGGGCCGGTCCAGCGCGACGACGTGGCGGCGGTCCTGGCGGAACTGCTGGAGACGCCGGGGACGGCGGGCCTGACCCTGCAACTGATCGGCGGTACGACCCCGGTGAAGGAAGCGGTCGCGGCGGTGGCGGCCGCGAAGGGGTAGGCCCCGGCTCAGCAGCTCACGGCCCCTGTGCAAGCGGCCCCCGGTCGGCGTTCTCCGCCGGACGGGGGCCGTCCTGTTCGCGCGGGGGCCCGCGCTCAGCCGGCCGCCACTGCGGCTGTGGCGGTGACCGTCGCCGCGGCGTGGGCGGCGGCCGCGGTGGTGGCTGTCGCTTCGTCGAGCAGCGACTCTGCTTCCGGGCTGGTGCGCGGCGCGGGGACGCCGTGCGTGGGGAGGCCATGCGTGGGAACACCGTGCGCGGAAAGGCCGTTCGCCGGAACGCCGTGGGACGGGGCGCCCTGGACCTCCGTGGCCGTTTCGGTGATCGCGAGCCGGCCGCCCAGCCGTGGGGCGGGGAGCGGGCCCGCGTCGCCGTGGAGCAGGAGTCGTACGGCCGCCCAGGGCAGGTTCACCCCGGTGAACGCCGTCTGGAAGATTCCCGCCGACGCCCGGGGGTTGGCCTCCAGCAGTACCGGTTCGCCGTTGCGCTGGCGCAGTTGGACGTTGGAGAGGTACGCGAGCCCGAAGTGGCCCACGAGGCGGCGCGCGATCGCGGTGGGGGCGGGGTCGTCGAGCAGGTACCGGTAGCGGCCCTGCTTGGACCTCGCGACACCGGCGAGCATGGTGCCGCCGGGGGCCGACAGGCAGTCGACGCTCACTTCGGGCCCGTCGAGGAAGGGCATGACGAGGAGTTCGGGAACGGTCTCCCCCTCGTCGGCGGCCCGCCGCAAGGCGTGGGCCACCGCGTCCACGGAGGCCAGCGGAGCGGGCGCGGCCAGCAGGTCCTTGAGGCGCAGGGGCCGGTCGTCCAGGATGCGGAACCCGAACGCCGAGTACTCACCGGCGGGTTTGACGCACACTCTCTCCCCGGTGGCCGAGAGTTCCTCCACCGCCTCCCGGAAGCTCGCGGCGTCGGAGGCGACCCGCCAGGGCGGTACGGGAATGCCGGCCGCCCCGGCCTCCTCGTACGCACGGCTCTTGCTGGTCAGCGCGTCGATCGCGGCGGGCGGTGAACACATCAGCCGCGTGCCGCCCTGGGCGAAGACGTCGGTCAGCCCGGCGAGCGCGGCCAGGCGCCGGGGCGGGATGAGGACGTCTATCCCGTGCCGCCGGCAGAAGTCGAGGGCGAAGTCGGCGTAGTTGTCGTCGCTGACATGACGGGGCTCGACCTCGCCCACGTCGCAGGCCGAGAGCGCGGGGGCGTCCCGGTCGACGTTGGTCCCGTAGATACGGACGTCAACGGCGTCCGGGTTGTCGCGCAGCATCCGCATCACCTGGGTCGTGGCCACCCCTGCGCTGCTGAGCCATATCCGTAGTGCTATCGCGAAGCTCCTTCGTCATCAGGGCAGGCGAAGCCCGCCGAAGGCCCTGCGAAGCAAGGCCACCCGACCATTTCCGATCATGTGTGAGCGGATCGTAGCCCGAAACGATGACGATGAGATTTCATGCCCGGCGTGCCCATCGGCGGCCGGCCTGCCGCCGATCGGCCGCGCACGACAACGGCCCCCGCCCCGCGTCTCCGCGGAACAGGGGCCGTTCGATGTGGCGGCGCCAGGATTCGAACCTGGGAAGGCTAAGCCGGCGGATTTACAGTCCGCTCCCATTGGCCACTCGGGCACACCGCCATGGGATGGTGCTGTCGCCTCGGGAGGACCGTTGGTGCTGGTGTCCCTTGGCGACGACGTAAACGATACCCGATGCCCGGGGGTGCTCCGCCACCCGATTGATCAGCGCTGGGGGCGGGTGCGGGTGACTAGGCTTTACGGCAGCGGTCGGGCGCTGCCGGTCGTGCGTCGGGCGCCTGACCGGCGCCCGGTTCGCGGCGGACGCGCACCCGGCCCGTACCTCATCGCACCCGATCGAAGGAGCCACAGAACATGGCCGACTCCAGTTTCGACATCGTCTCGAAGGTCGAGCGGCAGGAGGTCGACAACGCCCTCAACCAGACCTCGAAGGAGATCGCGCAGCGGTACGACTTCAAGAACGTCGGAGCGTCGATCGACTGGTCCGGCGAGAAGATCCTGATGCAGGCGAACTCGGAGGAGCGGGTCAAGGCGATCCTCGACGTCTTCCAGTCCAAGCTGATCAAGCGCGGGATCTCGCTGAAGTCGCTGGACGCGGGTGAGCCGCAGCTCTCCGGCAAGGAGTACAAGATCTTCGCCACGATCGAGGAGGGCATCTCCCAGGACAACGCCAAGAAGGTCGCGAAGATCATCCGGGACGAGGGCCCCAAGGGCATCAAGGCGCAGGTCCAGGGCGACGAGCTGCGGGTCAGCTCGAAGAGCCGGGACGACCTCCAGACCGTGATCTCCCTGCTCAAGGGGCGTGACTTCGACTTCGCCCTCCAGTTCGTGAACTACCGGTGACGACGGCGGTACGGGGGCGGGGCGGCCGGTCCGCCCCCGCCTCCGCACCCTTCCTCCGCACGCCGGACCTCCCGGTCCCATGAGCGGCGAGCTGTTCCCGAGGCCGCGGGAGGTGGTCGCGCCCGGGGCGGTGCACGTACCTGCGTGGCTGTCCGGGGAGCGGCAGCGTGAGCTGGTACGGGCCTGCCGGGAGTGGGCCCGGGGTCCGGTGCCGATCCGGCACACGGTGCTGCCGAACGGGGGCGTGATGTCCGTACGGACCGTCTGTCTCGGCTGGCACTGGCAGCCCTACCGCTACACACGCACGGCCGGGGATGTGAACGGCGCCCGGGTGGCGGCGTTTCCGCCCTGGCTGGTGGAGTGGGGCAGGGCGGCGGTGGCCGAGGCGTACGGCGATCCGGCGGGCGCGGCCGCGTACACCCCCGACACCGCGCTGATCAACTTCTACGACGGCGACGCGACGATGGGCATGCACCAGGACAAGGACGAGAAGTCCCTCGCTCCGGTGGTGTCCCTGAGCATCGGGGACAGTTGCGTCTTCCGTCTGGGCAACACGGAGAACCGGGGGCGGCCGTACCGGGACGTGGAGCTGTCCTCCGGGGACCTCTTCGTCTTCGGAGGGGCGTCGCGCCTGGCGTACCACGGCGTGCCCAAGGTCCGCCCGGGGACGGGCGATCCGGCCACGGGGATGGCCGGCGGGCGGTTGAACATCACCTTGCGGGAGACCGGGCTGGGTGGGTGAGCGGTGGTCGGTGGGTCCCCGTCGGCGGGTCCTGGCCGTCGGGGCCCTGTCAGCGCGTCCTGGAGCGGGAGTTGCCGAAGAGGAGCCGGTAGATCACCAGCAGGACAAACGCCCCGCCGATGGCCGCGAGCCAGGTGGGCCCGTCGTAGAAGTCCTTGTTGATGGGGTGGTCGAGCCAGCGCGCCGATATCCAGCCGCCGACGAAGGCCCCCGCGATACCGATGAGCGTCGTACCGATCAGCCCACCCGGGTCCCGTCCCGGGAGCAGAATCTTGGCAACGGCTCCGGCGAGGAGTCCGAGAATGATCCAGCCGAGGATGCCCATGTCCTGAACCTGCCTTTCGTGCGGTGTTGTCCCGGAAGACGCCCCGGGGACCGGGCGCGGTTGCGGAGATCCGTAGCCTGCGCCGTATGACACAGGAGTTGCGGCGCACGCTGGGCGTGTTCGACGCGGTGGTGGTCGGACTGGGGGCGATGGTCGGGGCGGGGATCTTCGTCGCTCTGGGGCCCGCGGCGAAGGCCGCGGGGTCGGGTCTGCTGCTGGGGCTCGGGCTGGCGGCGGTGGTCGCGTACTGCAACGCCATGTCGTCCGCCCGGCTGGCCGTCCTCTACCCCGCATCCGGTGGGACATACATCTATGGGCGGGAACGGCTCGGCCCGTTCTGGGGGTACCTGGCGGGCTGGGCGTTTGTCGTGGGGAAGACGGCGTCGTGCGCGGCCATGGCCCTGACGGTCGGCGCGTACCTGTGGCCGGGGCGGGAACACGCCGTGGCCGTGGCGGCTGTCGTGGCGCTGACTGCCGTGAACTACCGGGGCGTTCAGAAGTCCGCGTGGCTGACACGGGTCGTGGTGGCGGTCGTGCTCGTGATCCTCTCCGTGGTCGTGGTGGTGTGCCTCGGCTCGGACGCGGCCGGGGCGGGGCGGCCGGTGCCGGTCGCGGACGCGTCCGCCGGCGGGGTGCTCCAGGCAGCGGGCCTGCTGTTCTTCGCCTTCGCGGGGTACGCGCGGATCGCCACGCTGGGCGAGGAGGTGCGTGATCCGGTCCGTACGATCCCGCGTGCCGTGCCACTCGCGCTCGGTATCGCGCTGGTGGTGTACGCGGCGGTGGCCGTGGCGGTCCTTTCCGTGCTGGGGGCCGGTGAGCTGGGGCGGGCGTCGGCGCCGCTCACCGATGCCGTACGGGCCGCGGGCGCGTCGTGGCTCGTACCGGTGGTGCGGGCCGGAGCCGCGGTGGCGGCGCTCGGCTCACTGCTGGCGCTGATCCTGGGGGTGTCCCGGACGACACTGGCGATGGCGCGGGACGGGCATCTGCCGGGCGGGCTCTCCGCCGTCCATACGCGCTTCCATGTGCCGCACCGGGCGGAGCTGGCGGTGGGCGTCGTGGTCTCCGTCGTGGCGGCCACCACGGACGTGCGCGGGGCGATCGGTTTCTCGTCGTTCGGCGTACTGGCCTACTACGCGATCGCCAACGCCTCGGCGTGGACGCTGGGCACGGGCCGGGCGGTCGGCGCCGGCCGGGTGCGGGCGGCGGGTGGACTGGTGGGCTGTGTGGCGCTGGCGTGGGCCCTGCCGCTCGCCTCGGTGATCTCCGGTGCCGGGGTGCTGGCGATGGGAGCACTCGTCTACGCCGGGCGGCGGCGCCGGCCGGGGCGGAGGACTCAGGCCGCGGGTATGTAGGTGCGGAAGTCCGGCCAGGGCCGGGCCTCCGCGTCGCTCTCCTCGTCCTCCGACCAGGACGTGCCGTCGACCCAGTCACGCTGCCACGCGGCGAGGGCCGGGAACAGGACGGGTCCGGCCGGGGCCGCGGCCTCCGGCGACTGCTCGGTGTCGGTCATGTGTTCATGGTGGACCATGGCACTGACAATGGGCCTGGAACCACTCCGACCTGCGGTTTCTCTCCGCAGGTCGGTCCGTGGGCCCGTGCGGGCGACCCTGCCTCAGCGCACCACGAACGGCTGGTCGGTCGGCACGATCTCCTTGCCCAGCGGCATCAGCGAGATCGGGATCAGCTTGAAGTTGGCGAGGCCCAGCGGGATGCCGATGATCGTGACGCACAGCGCGATGCCCGTGAAGATGTGGCCGAGAGCGAGCCACCAGCCGGCCAGGACCAGCCACAGGATGTTGGCGACGAACGACGGTGCGCCCGCGTCGGGGCGGTCGATCGCCGTGTAGCCGAACGGCCACAGGGCGTAGAAGCCGATGCGGAAGGCCGCGAGGCCGAAGGGGATTCCGATGATCGTGACGCAGAGCACCAGCCCCGCCACGACATAGGCCAGGAACATCCAGAAGCCGCACAGCACGAGCCAGACCACATTCAGGAGAGTTCTCATGATCGTCGACCTGCCATTCGCTCTAGTCGGGCGATACGTTCCGCCATCGGCGGATGCGTGGAGAACAGCTTGGACACCCCCTGGCCAGGGCGGAAGGGGTTCGCGATCATCATGTGGCTCGCGGTCTCGATCCGCGGCTCGGACGGTAGGGGCAACTGTTTCGTCCCCGCATCCAGCTTACGCAGCGCGCTGGCGAGGGCCAGCGGGTCGCCGGTGATCTGGGCGCCCGAGGCGTCCGCCTCGTACTCGCGGGAGCGGCTGACGGCCAGCTGGATCACCGAGGCGGCGAGCGGCCCCAGGACCAGGACCAGCAGGAAGCCGACGATGCCGGGGCCGTCGTCGTCGTCCGAGCGGCCGACGGGGATCAGCCAGGCGAAATTCACCAGGAACATGACGACCGAGGCGAGCGCACCGGCGACCGACGAGATCAGGATGTCGCGGTTGTAGACATGGCTCAGCTCGTGGCCCAGGACGCCGCGCAGCTCGCGCTCGTCGAGGATCTGGAGGATCCCCTCCGTGCAGCACACGGCGGCGTTGCGGGGGTTGCGGCCGGTGGCGAAGGCGTTGGGCGCCTGGGTCGGTGAGATGTACAGCCGGGGCATGGGCTGGCGGGAGGCGGTGGAGAGCTCGCGGACGATGCGGTAGAGCTGGGGGGCCTCGAATTCGCTGACGGGCCGGGCCCGCATCGCGCGCAGGGCCAGCTTGTCGCTGTTCCAGTACGCGTACGCGTTGGTCCCGACGGCCACGACCAGCGCGACGATCAGCCCCGTACGGCCGAAGAAGCTGCCGATGACGATGATGAGCGCGGAGAGGCCCCCGAGGAGTACGGCGGTTCTCAACCCGTTGTGCCGGCGGTGCACGGTACGCCCTCCAGATCGTGCGGCAGGGGAACCCTCTACGGAGTGCTGCTCCACTCTTCAGTGGACGCTTCCGTACTGGTCAACGCCAGGCGGAGGGTTCGGGTTCCCTGCCGCCCCGGCCCGGGGCGTACGCCGTCCGGGTGGCGGACGTCCCGGCGGGGACGGCCCTGCGGGACCCAGGGGGCCGCCGGAGGCCTCTGAGGGGGCACCTCCTGGCGGGCCGGGTGCCTCAGGGGCCGTCGTACGGGCTCAGAACAGGTTCACGTCGGCGAAGCGCAGGACGAGCTGGGGGGCTCCCGACAGGGCGACGCCGATCGCGGCGGTCAGGGCGATCGCCACGGCGAGGGGGACGGGGGTGGCGTGCGCGGTCAGTTCCGCGTTCCCGGCCGGCCGTACGGCCGCGCCGGACGGTGCCTCCTCGCCCTCCGGGGCGCGGAAGAGGAGTGCCGTCCACTGAAGGTAGTAGTAGAGGGCGATCACGACGTTCACGGCCATGAAGACGGCCAGCCAGCCGAGACCCGCGTCGACGGCCGCGGAGAAGACCGTGACCTTGGCGAACAGGCCGATGATGCCGGGCGGCAGCCCTGCCAGGCAGAGCAGGAAGAACGCCAGGGCGACGGCGGCGGCCGGGCGGCGCGCGTACAGGCCCCGGTAGTCGGCGATCCGGTTCTCCGGTTCCGTACGGGCCACCAGGGCGACGACCGCGAAGGCGCCGAGGTTCACGACGGCGTACATGAGGGCGTATGCGACGGTGGAGCCGATCCGGTCCCCGTCGGCGTACGCGGAGGACGCGATCGGCACCAGCAGGTAGCCGGCCTGGGCCACCGAGGACCAGGCGAGGAGCCGTACGGCGCTCCACGCGCGTGTGGCGGACTGCCGGAGGGCGGCGACGTTCCCGACGGTCATCGTCAGGGCGGCGAGGAAGGCGAGGACCGGGCCCCACACGTCCGCGTACGACGGGAACGCGACGACCGTGACCAGGATCAGCCCGGTGAAGCCGACGGCCTTGCCGACCACCGAGAGATAGGCGGCGATGGGCAGCGGGGCACCCACGTAGGTGTCCGGGACCCAGAAGTGGAACGGGGCGGCGGCGGTCTTGAAGGCGAAGCCGACCAGGGTGAGGGCGACACCGGCCCGGGCGAGGGTGGCCAACTGTCCTGGGACGTCGTCCAGCGCGCCGGCGATCTCCGTGAGGTGCAGGGTGCCGGTCGTGGCGTACACGAAACTGACGCCCAGCAGCATCACGGCCGTCGCGGTGACCGACGAGAGGAAGAACTTCAGCGCGGCCTCGGAGGAGAGCCGGTCGCCTCGCTTGAGCCCGACCAGGGCGAAGGCGGGCAGCGAGGCCACTTCGAGGGCGACGACGAGGGTCGCGAGGTCGCGGGACGCGGGCAGCAGGGCGGCGCCGGCCGCCGAGGAGAGCAGCAGGAACCAGAACTCCCCCGCCGGGAGGTCCTTGGTCCCGGTCAGGGAGAGCAGGGCGGTGAGCAGGGCCCCGCCGAGCACCAACAGCTGGATGACCAGCGTGAAGTGGTCGGCGGTGTAGCTGCACGCGCCGGCCCCGCCTGGTTCGCCGGAGAGGCAGAACGTCGAGCGGTCGTCGTTCCACAGCGGCAGCAGGAGGGCCATCGCGGCGGCGAGGCCGGCGATCGCGACGCCGCCGAGGAGCTGTTTGCGGTGCTCGGGGACGAAGAGGTCGGCCACCAGGATGACCAGGGCGACCACGGCGGTGAGGGTGGGGGGCGCGATCGCGAACCAGTCGACGGACTGGACGAGGCTGGCGGCGCCGTCGGCGGCCACGGTCACGACATGCCTCCTGCGAGGAGCTTCTGCACGGCCGGGTCGGTGAGGCCGAGGAGGACCGCGGGCCAGAGGCCGGCGAGGACGGTGAGGGCGACGAGCGGGGTCCAGGCGACGAGTTCGTACGTCCGTACGTCGGCGAAGCCCGGGGCGGCGGGGGTTCCCCGGGCGCCGGTGTCCGGGGCGGCCGGGGTGTCCGTGATGTCCGGGGCCGCCGGAGTGTCCGGGGCGCCTGCCGTGCCGGCCTGGTGCGGGGCCTGCACGCCCATGCACACCCTCCGTACGACGATCAGAAGATATGCGGCGGTGAGGAGCGTGCCGAGGCCCGCGACGGCCATGAAGGTGAGGAAGGCGGGCCGGCTCAGGCCGGCGGCGGGGTCGAAGGCGCCGAACATCGTGAGCATCTCGCCCCAGAACCCGGCGAGGCCCGGCAGGCCGAGGGAGGCGACGGCCGCGAAGGCGAGCAGGCCCCCGAGGCGGGGCGCGCGGCCGTAGAGCGCGGCGCCCGTCGCACCGGCGAGGGTGTCCAGGTCGGCGGTGCCGTACCGGTCCTTGAGGGCGCCGACCAGGAAGAACAGCAGGCCGGTGATGAGGCCGTGGGCGATGTTGGCGAAGAGCGCGCCGTTCACGCCGGTGGGGGTCATCGTGGCGATGCCGAGCAGCACGAAGCCCATGTGGCCGACGGACGAGTACGCGATCAGGCGCTTGAGGTCGCCGCCCGCGCCCTGCCGGGCGAGGGCGAGGCAGGCCAGGGACCCGTAGATGATGCCGACGACGGCGAGGGCCGCGAGGTAGGGCGCGAAGGTCCGCATCCCGTCGGGGGCGATGGGCAGGACGATCCGGACGAACCCGTACGTACCCATCTTGAGCAGGACCCCGGCGAGCAGGACGGACCCGACGGTCGGCGCGGCGGTGTGGGCGTCGGGCAGCCAGCTGTGCAGCGGCCACATCGGGGTCTTCACCGCGAGGCCGACGCCGATCGCCAGAACCGCGATGACCTGCGTGGATGTGCTGAGCCCGCGGCCGTTGTCAGTGGCGAGTGCCACCATGTCGAATGTGCCCGCCCTCAGCCCGATGAGAAGCAGGCCGAGCAGCATGACCACGGAACCGAGCAGGGTGTAGAGGATGAATTTCCAGGCCGCCGCCTGCCGGCCGCCCGGGACGCCTTCCGAGCCGCCCCAGCGGGCGATCAGGAAGTACATCGGGATGAGCACCATCTCGAAGGCCAGGAAGAAGAGCAGCAGGTCGAGGACGGCGAAGGTGGCGAGGGTGCCGGATTCGAGGAGGAGCAGCAGGGCGACGAACGCCTTGGGCGAGGGGCCCGAGGGCATCTTGAAGTAGCTGTAGAGCGCGCAGAGGAAGGTCAGCAGCGCGGTCAGGACCAGAAGGGGGAGCGAAATGCCGTCGATGCCGAGGTGGATGCGGATGTCCAGCGCCGCGATCCAGCTGATGTCCGTGGTGGCCTGCATCCTCGACGCGTGGTCGCGGTCGAAGCCGAGGGCCAGGACGATCGCGGCGATGAGGATCGCGCCGGTGACGGTGACGCCGTGGCGGAGCACTGCCTGGTCGGGGCCGCTGCCCTTGAGTCCGGGCGGCGCGGGGAGGAACACGGCGGCGGCGCCGATGAGCGGTCCGGCGACGATCAACGCCAGAAGGGCCTGCATCACGGATTCACTGATATCGATCACGGCTCACGCTCCGGCGGCGACGAGTACGGCGGCGATCGCCAGGACGACGGAGCCGGCCAGCAGGGCGCTCAGGTAGGTCTGCACGTTGCCCGTCTGGGCGCGGCGGACGGCGGCGCCGAGCCAGCGGGTGCCGGTGCCCGCGCCGCGTACGTACGTGTCGACGACCTCACGGTCGAGGAAGCGGACGAGCTGGGCCGCGGCGAGGACGGGGCGCACGAACAGGCGGTCGTAGAGCGCGTCCAGGTGGAATCCGGCCGCCGCGTGGGGGTGGAGGCGGCCCAGCAGCAGACGGCCCGGGTCGGCCGGGTCGTGGGCCGCGCCGATGTCCCCGTAGGCGGCGAGGTGCGTCTCGATGGCTTCGATCTCCGATTGGGCCGGTTCCGCGTCGGGGTGCGCGGCGACGGCGCCGAGGGGGGTACGGCCGGTCAGGGCCGAGGTGTGGCGCCAGGCTCCGTAGAGGGTGAGGCCGCCGACGAGCGCGATGCCTGTGCCCAGGACGGAGGTGGTGAGGTTCGGCGCCAGGCTGTCGCCGTCGAACCAGTCGGCGAGGTAGCCGACGGTCAGACCGAGTGCGAGGGAGGGGATGGCGAGGACCCAGAGGACGGCGTTCATGGCGACGGGCTGCTTGCCGTGGTCGGGGGCCTGGGCGCCGTGGCCGCGGAAGGCGAGCAGCCACAGGCGGGTGGCGTACGCGGCGGTGAGGAGCGCGGTCACCAGGCCGGCGACGAGCACGACCCAGCCGGCGGCGCCGGGCGCGGTGTGGGCGGTGCCGAGGGCGGTGTGCTCGGCGACGACGAGGACGGACTCCTTGGAGAAGAAGCCGGCGAAGGGAGGGATCGCGGCGAGGGCGAGCAGGGCGACCGTCATCGTCCAGAAGGCGTCGGGGATGCGCTTGGCGAGGCCGCCCATGCGCGACATGGCGGCGAGCGAGTTGGTGCCGGCGGCGTGGATGATCACGCCGGCGCCGAGGAAGAGGAGGGCCTTGAACGCGCCGTGGGAGATCAGGTGGAAGACGGCCGCGCTGCGGTCGCCGAGGGCCAGGGCGCCTGACATGTAGCCGAGTTGGCCGATGGTCGAGTAGGCGAGGACCCGTTTGATGTCGTCCTGGGCGAGGGCGGCGAGGGCCGAGCCGACCATGGTGATCGCGGCCATCACGGCGAGGACGACCAGGGCGGCCTTCGAGGCGGTGAACACGGGAAGGAGGCGGGCCACGAAGTAGATGCCGGCGGCGACCATCGTCGCGGCGTGGATCAGCGCGGAGACGGGGGTGGGGCCCGCCATCGCGTCGGGGAGCCACGTGTGGAGGGGGAACTGCGCGGACTTGCCCGCGACGCCGGCGAGCAGCAGCAGGGCGATCAGGGTGGGGTGGTCGAGGCCGTCCTCCGAGACCGCGTTCAGGATGCCGGTGATCCGGAACGTGCCGGTGTCGGCGGCGAGGGCGAACAGGCCGATCAGGAAGGGGACATCGCCGAGCTTGGTGATCAGGAAGGCCTTGAGGGAGGCGGCGCGCGCCTCGGGGGTCTCCCAGTAGTGGCCGACGACGAAGTACGAGCAGATGCCCATGATCTCCCAGCCGACCAGGAGCACCATCAGGTCGCCGGAGTAGACGACGAGCAGCATCGCGGAGGTGAAGAGGGAGACGAGGGCGGCGTACGACGGGTAGCGGGCGTCGTCGCGCAGATAGGCCGTCGAGTAGATCTGCACGCAGGTGGCGACGGTGCCGACGAGGACGGCGACCAGCGCGGCGAAGCCGTCGATGTGCAGGGCGAGGTCGATGGGGACCGAGCCCGTGGGGGTGAGCCGGGTCGCCGCGTCCAGCGGCGCTGTGCCGTTGCCCGCGCCGCCGCCCTGGCGTACGGCGACCGTGATCGCGAGCGCGGTGGCCGTCAGGGTGGGCAGGACGGCCAGGGGGCGGACGAATCCCGGTGCGACGCGGCCCAGGAGCAGTCCGGCGGCGGCGCCGAGGAACGGCAGGAGGGGGACGAGAACGGCGAGGGTGGTGGTGGTCACGCGGTGGCCTCAGTCTTGGTGCCGTCGGGGGCCTCGGCGGTGTCGCGGAGCCGGTCGACGTCCGAGGTGCCGCGGTTGCGGTACACCATCAGGACGATCGCCAGGCCGATGCCGATCTCGGCGGCGGCGACGGCGATGACGAACAGGGTCAGGGCCTGGCCGGAGTGCAGGGTGTCCCGGAGCCAGACGTCGAAGGCGACCAGGTTGAGGTTGACGGCGTTGAGCATCAGCTCGACGGACATCAGGACGAGGATCGCGTTGCGGCGGGCGAGGACGCCGTAGATCCCGGTGCAGAACAGGAGGGCCGCGAGGACGGCGGGATAGGCGAGATGCATCAGCGCTTCTCCTTGCCGGGGCCGGGGCGGGGACCGGCTGCCGTGCCGGTGCTGTCGGGGCCGGTCGGGGTGTCGCTCTTCTTGCGGGAGAGGACGATCGCGCCGACCAGTGCCGCCAGCAGCAGGACCGACAGGGCCTCGAAGGGCAGCACCCAGTGGCGGAAGAGGAACTGTCCCGACACCTTCGTGGAGCCCCGCGCCGGTCCGTCCAGGTCGACCCACGTCGTACGGAACGCGTCGACGACGACCCAGACCAGCGCGGCGGCCGCGGCGACGGCGACCGCGAGGGCGACCTTGCGGTTCTCCGAGTCGGCGTCCGGTGAGTGGCCGATGGGCGCCTTGGTCAGCATCAGTCCGAAGAGAAGGAGGACCACGACGGAACCGACATAGATGAGGACCTGCACCCAGGCGATGAACTCCGCCGTCAGCAGCAGGTATTCGACGGCGAGGCCGCCGAGGGTCACGACGAGCCAGAGGGCGGCGTGCACCAGCTGTCTGGTCGTGACAGTGACGAGGGCCGCGCCGAAGGTGACCAGGCCGACCAGGACAAACGCGATCTCGACGCCGCTCGGGGACAGGAAGCCGTGGCCGGCCGCGGCGGCGGTTGCTGCGAGGGTCACTCGCCGGCCTCCTGACCGGGCTGCCCCGGCTCGTCCGCCGCCGGTGCCGGTGCTGCTGACGCCGCTGCCGCTGCCGCTGCCGCGAGTTTGCCGGCCGTCTTGTGGGCCGCGGTGAGTTCCTTGGGCTCCTCGGCGCCGGGGTCGAGGGCGGGCGGCGCCGGCACCGTCCACATCCAGTCGCGGAGCTTGTCCCGCTCGTGGGTCAGGTCGCGGATGTCTGTCTCCGCGTACTCGAACTCCGGTGACCAGAACAGCGCGTCGAAAGGACAGACCTCGATGCAGATACCGCAGTACATGCAGAGCGAGAAGTCGATGGCGAACCGGTCGAGGACGTTGCGGCTGCGCTCCCGGCCCCCGGGGGCGGCGGCCGGGACGGTCTCCTTGTGGGAGTCGATGTAGATGCACCAGTCGGGGCACTCACGGGCGCAGAGCATGCAGACCGTGCAGTTCTCCTCGAACAGGCCGATCACCCCCCGGGAGCGGGGCGGCAGTTCGGGCTGGGCGTCCGGGTACGGGGCGGTGACGGTCTTCCGCGTCATCGTCCGCAGGGTGACGGCCAGCCCCTTGGCCAGGCCGGAGCCGGGGATCGGGGACATCAGTTGATCGCCACCTTCACGATGCCGGTGAGCGCGATCTGCGCGAGAGCGAGAGGGATGAGCACGGTCCAGGCGAGTTTCTGCAACTGGTCCTCGCGCAGGCGGGGATAGCTCACCCGCAGCCAGATGACGACAAAGGCGAGCACGGCGGTCTTGAGCAGGGTCCAGACCCAGCCGAACCCGTCGCCCCCGAGGGGGCCGTGCCAGCCGCCGAGGAACAGGACGGTGGTCAGACCGCACAGGACGACGATGCCCGCGTACTCCGCGAGCAGGAAGAGCGCGAAGCGCAGCCCGGTGTACTCGGTGTACGCGCCGAAGATGATCTCGGAGTCGGCGACGGGCATGTCGAAGGGCGGGCGTTGGAGTTCGGCGAGGCCCGCGACGAAGAAGACCAGGGCGCCGACGATCTGCCACGGCACCCACCACCATTCGAACGCGTGGAGGATGCCGGGCAGCGAGACCGTGCCGGCCGCCATGGCCACGGAGGCGGCGGCGAGGAGCATCGGCAGTTCGTACGCGAGCAGTTGGGCGGCGGTGCGCAGGCCGCCGAGGAGGGAGAACTTGTTGGCGGACGCCCAGCCCGCCATGAGCGAGCCGAGCACGCCGACCCCCATCACGGCGAGCACGAAGAAGATGCCCGCGTCGACGACCTGGCCGACCGCGCCCTCGCTCGGGCCGACCGGGATGACGACGAGGACGAGGAGGTACGGGAGGAGGGCGACGGCGGGGGCCAGTTGGAAGACACGGCGGTCGGCGGCGGCCGGGACGATGTCTTCCTTCTGGGCGAACTTCACGCCGTCCGCGACGAGTTGGGCCCAGCCGTGGAAGCCACCCGCGTACATGGGGCCGAGGCGGCCCTGCATGTGGGCCATCACCTTGTGCTCGGCCTGCCCCACGACGAGCGGGAGGACGAGGAACACGGCGAAGACGACGATCAGCCGGAGGGCGACGTCGAGCACGTCGTTCACGCGTCTCCTCCGGGCCGGTCGGTGTCGGTGTCGGTGTCGGGGGCGGGAGCCGGCCGGCCGGTGCCGGGGCGGTCGGTGTCCTGCGCGGGACGCTCCGGCTCCGGCGCGGGACGCTCGGTGTCCGGCGCGGGGCGCTCGGTGTCCCGCGCGGGCCGCTCGGTGTCCGGGGCGCGCCAAGGGGCGTCGGGCGTAGGGGGTGTGGCGGGCGTGGGGGCCTGGGTGGTCGAGCCCTCCGTGACGCTGCGGGTGCGGCGCGGCGGGCGGTCGGCCGGGGTGGCTCCCGCGCGGGCGCCCCGGGCCGGGCGGGCCGGGGCGGCGGGGAGTTGGCCCTTGAGCGGGCCCCACTCGTTCGGGTCGGGCACGCCCGGCGGCAGCATCTGGCGGCGCTTGGGGCCGCCGTGCTCGGACTCGCCCGGTTCCTTCGCGCCCGGCCACGCCTTCGCGACCCGGGCCGCGAGGACGAAGTCCTTGCGCAGCGGGTGGCCCTCGAACGTCTCGGGGAGCAGGAGGGGGACGAGGTTCGGGTGGTCGGTGAAGGAGATGCCGAACATCTCGTGGGTCTCGCGTTCGTGCCAGCCCGCGCCCGCGTAGACGCCGAGGGCGGTGGGCAGGGCGGGTGCCTCGTGCGGGACGGTCGTACGGACGAGGAGCGCGCGGACCGTACCGGCGCCGAGGGCGGCGACGTGGGCGCAGACGCGGAAGCCGGTGCCCGGTTCGTCGACGGCGCTCAGCCAGTCGAAGTAGGTGCAGCCCAGGGTGGTCCGCGCCGTTTCGAGCGCGGTCAGCCAGGACGCGGCGGGCACGTCGACGGTCAGGAGGCCGTACGCCCGCTCCGCCGTGGCCTCCTCGCCGAAGATCTCGGCGACGGCGTCCGGCAGCCGGTCGTACGCGCTCACGAAACGCCCTCCCCCGGGGGCGGCGGCGGAGGCACCAGACCGCTGCGGAGCGCGGCCGGCGAGGGGCGGCCCGCCGAGGCGTAGCGGTCGCCGAGCGACTCGCGGGAGATCTTCTCCTGGAGCTTGAGGATGCCCTGGAGCAGCGCCTCGGGGCGCGGCGGGCAGCCCGGTACGTAGACGTCGACGGGGATGATTTGGTCGACGCCCTTCGTCACGGAGTACGAATCCCAGTACGGGCCGCCGCAGTTGGAGCAGGCGCCGAAGGAGATCACGTACTTGGGCTCGGGCATCTGCTCGTACAGCCGCTTGACGGCCGGCGCCATCTTGTCGGTGACCGTGCCGGAGACGACCATCAGGTCGGCCTGGCGTGGTCCCGGCGCGAAGGGGATCACGCCGAGCCGGATGAAGTCGTGGCGGGCCATGGACGCGGCGATGAACTCGATGGCGCAGCAGGCGAGTCCGAAGTTGAAGACCCAGAGGCTGTAGCGGCGGCCCCAGTTGAGGACGACCTTCATGGGCTCGGGCGCCAGCCGGGAAAGCACACCGAGGCGCTGGGGAGCCGCCACCGGCACCGGGGCCGGCGGCGTTCGGGGGGTCACGTCCATTCGAGGACGCCCTTCTTCCATGCGTAGAGCAGTCCTACGGCCAGAAAGCCGAGGAAGATGAACATCTCGACGAGCGTCGTCGCGCCGTAGCCGGGGGCGGCGAACACGGTCGCCCACGGGAACAGGAAGATCGAGTCGACGGCGAAGATCACGTAGAGGAACGCGTAGACGTAGTACCGGACCTGGGTGTGGGCCCAGCCCTCGCCGACGGGGTCCACGCCGCATTCGTACGTGAGCAGTTTCTCCGGCGTCGGCACCACGGGCCGCAGCAGCCGGCCCGCCCCGAAGGCCACGGCGACGAACAGCACGCCGACAACCGCGAGCAGCCCGACGACCGAATAGCTCCGGAAGTAGTCCACCGCGAGAACGGTCGGTTCCGACACGTCCGCCCCTCGCTCCCTGACTCCGTAGCAGCCTCTTCGACGATCTGTACGGACGGGAGTCTAGGCCCTGCTAAAGAAAGGGTAAGCAGCCCGTCCGCCCTGACCCTCCGGAACTCGTACGAACCTTTGGTACGAAGGTGGGGTTATCCCTACTTCACGCGCACCCAGCCACCCCATGGCGCGGGTGCGCGCGGCCCGGCAGTCTGGTTCCTTATGACCGTGAGTTTCGATGATCCCGGCGGCAAGAACGACAGGCCGCCCCCCGTGCGCTTCGCCTTCGAGCGGCAGACCTGGAAGGAGATCGCGCATCTCCTGGCGAATCTGCCGTCGTCGCTGGTCGGGTTCGTCTACGTGGTGTTCACCGTGTCCACCGGCGCCGGTCTGTCGGTGACGGTGATCGGTCTGCCGTGGCTGGTCCTCGGCCTGTCCGGGGCCCGGCTGCTGGGCCGGGGCGAGCGGGCGCGGGCGCGGAAGCTGCTGGGTCTACGGATCGACGAGCCGAGCCGGCTGGTCGCGCGAGGGCGGGGACGGGGGCCGGGGCCGGGGCAGTCCGGCGGGTTCTTCGCCCGGCTGTGGACGGGGCTCAGCGACCCGGTGGCCTGGCGGACCGTGCTGTACGAGTTCATCCGGCTGCCGTGGAGCGTGGTGACGTTCTCCGTGACGCTGGTGGGCCTGTTCGTGTTCTGGCCGGTCCTGCCGTTCGTGGCGCGGGGGCTCACCAACGTGGACCGGGCGATGGTACGGGGGCTGCTCTCGCCCTCCGACGAGCTGGAGCGGCGGATCGCCGAGCTGGAGTCGGACCGGGGTGTGGTGGTCGACACGGCGGCGGCGGACCTGCGCCGCATCGAGCGCGACCTCCACGACGGCGCGCAGGCCCGGCTGGTGGCCCTGGCCATGGGACTGGGCCTGGCGAAGGAGAAGCTCCTGGAGGACCCGGACGCGGCGGCGGTCATGGTGGACGAGGCGCACGGCGAGGTGAAACTGGCGCTCCAGGAGCTGCGCGACCTGGCGCGCGGCATCCACCCGGCGATCCTGACGGACCGCGGTCTGGACGCGGCGCTGTCGTCGATCGCCTCCCGCTGCACGGTCCCGGTGAAGGTGACCGTGGACCTGGCGGAGCGGCCCGCGGCGGCGATCGAGGGCATCGCATACTTCACGGCGTCCGAGCTGCTCCAGAACGTCAGCAAGCACAGCGCCGCCCGTACGGCCTCGGTGGACGTGTGGCGGTCGCAGGAGCGGCTGCTGATCCAGGTCACGGACGACGGCAGGGGCGGCGCGACCCTCGACGGCGGTACGGGCATGTCCGGCCTCGCCGAGCGGCTGGGCGCAGTCGACGGCCTCTTCGTACTGGACTCGCCGGTGGGCGGCCCGACGACGGTCACGGCCGAGCTGCCGTGGCGGCGGCGCGGCACGGCCTGAGCGCGGGCCCGGGGGCCCGGAGGTAGGGAAAACCCCAGGGTGAAGAGGGCTACCGGCCTCATGGTGGCGAGCACGGCGGGCCCGGAGCATGGAGGTATGCCAGTACACGCCTCCCCCGCCCCCGCCCCGCTCGCAGAACGGAACCCCACCATGGCTCTCGACTACGGATCGCCGGCCCGGCGCCCCTTCGTCCCGCAGGTGCTGCGCGCGCCGGTCGGGGGCCGGACCTGGCGCGAGTTCGGGTACCTGATGCTCAGCCTGCCGATCAGCGTGGTGTTCTTCAGCTACGCGCTGACCATGTTCGTCGCGGGTGTGGGCCTGCTCGTCACCTTCCTCGGGGTGCCCGTGCTGGCGGCCGGGCTGGCCGGCGGCCGCGCCCTCGGCGCCATGGAGCGGGCGCGGGCGCGGGCGCTGCTGGGCATGGACATCCGGGACCCGGAGCCCGTACGCGGTACGAAGCCGGGCCTCATGGGGTGGGTCGGCGCGGTCCTCAAGAGCGGGGTGTCGTGGCGGCACCTGGCCTACGGGCTGGTGCACTTCCCGTGGGCGGCGTTCGCGTTCACGGTGGCGCTGGCGTTCTGGTCGGCGGCGTGGTCGCTGTTCCTGTACCCGCTGTGGCAGTGGGTGTTCCCCCGCTATCTGGACGAGCCCGGCATCACCTTCACCGGGGAGATCGACGGCCGGAACTTCTACCTCGACACCCCCTTCGAGATCGGCGCCACCTGCGCGGTGGGCCTGGTGCTCGTGCTGGCCACCCCCTGGCTGGTCCGGGGTCTGACGAGCGTGGACCGGCTGCTGGTCGGCGGTCTGCTGGGGCCGTCCAGGATGGCCGCCCGGGTCACGGAGCTGGAGTCGGACCGGGGGGTCGTCGTGGATACGGCGGCGGCCGACCTGCGCCGCATCGAGCGGGACCTCCACGACGGCGCGCAGGCCCGCCTGGTGGCCCTGGCCATGGACCTGGGGCTGGCGAAGGAGAAGCTGACGGAGGACCCGGAGGCGGCGGCGCGGATGGTGGACGAGGCGCACGGCGAGGTGAAGACCGCCCTCCAGGAGCTGCGTGACCTGGCGCGCGGCATCCACCCGGCGGTGCTGACGGACCGCGGTCTGGACGCGGCGCTCTCGGCCGTCGCGTCGCGCTGCACGGTGCCCGTACGGGTGGAGGTGGACCTGCCGGCGCGGCCCGCGGCGGCGATCGAGGGGATCGCGTACTTCACGGTCTCCGAGCTGCTCCAGAACGTCAGCAAGCACAGCGCCGCCCGTACCGCCTCGGTGGACGTGTGGCGCTCGCGGGACCGGCTGATGCTCCAGGTCACGGACGACGGCAAGGGCGGCGCCGACGTCTCCGGCGGCAGCGGTCTCGCGGGGCTGGCGGAGCGGCTGGACGCGGTGGACGGCATCCTCGCCGTGGAGTCCCCGGCGGGCGGCCCGACGACGGTGACGGCGGAGCTGCCCTGGCGGGGCTGACCCCGCGGACGCGCCGGTACGGAGCCGAAGGCCGACGGATTCGCCCGGGTGCGCGCGGAGCCGTTCGGATACTGGGATGCTGGAGGGCACGGGGGCGGACAGCGAGACATCAACAGGGGGAGCAACATCGTCGTGGTGGAGGACAGGGTGCGGGTCGTCATCGCCGAGGACTCGGTACTGCTCAGGGAAGGCCTGACACGGTTGCTCACCGACCGCGGACACGACGTGGTCGCCGGCGTCGGCGACGGCGAGGCGCTGATCAAGACCGTGGGTGACCTGGCGGCCCAGGGGGCCCTGCCGGACGTGGTGGTCGCGGACGTACGGATGCCGCCGACCCATACCGACGAGGGCGTACGGGCGGCCGTACGGCTCCGCAAGGACCACCCCGGCATCGGGGTGCTGGTGCTCTCGCAGTACGTGGAGGAGCAGTACGCCACCGAGCTGCTGGCCGGCAGCTCACGGGGCGTGGGCTACCTGCTCAAGGACCGGGTCGCCGAGGTCCGGGAGTTCGTGGACGCGGTGGTACGGGTGGCCAGGGGCGGCACGGCCCTGGACCCGGAGGTGGTGGCCCAGCTGCTCGGCCGCAGCCGGAAGCAGGACGTGCTGGCCGGGCTGACCCCACGGGAGCGCGAGGTGCTCGGCCTGATGGCCGAGGGGCGGACGAACTCCGCGGTTGCCAAGCAGCTGGTCGTCAGCGACGGCGCGGTGGAGAAACACGTGAGCAACATCTTCCAGAAGCTCGGGCTCTCCCCGAGTGACGGGGATCACCGGCGGGTCCTGGCCGTCCTGACGTATCTCAGGAACTGACCGCGGGACACCGGGCAACTGCCCCTGGGACATTCGACCTAGACCCAAAGGACCAGAGCCGTACGCGGCGCGCGAGGCGTGACCGTACGGACAAAGCGGGTCATACAATGACATCGCAACGTCCTAAAACAACGTTCGCCATACGATCGGTCCAGGGTAGGCCACCCTTACCGACGTAGGGTGGTCTCCGGGACTGCCGGGCAGCCGGTGGTCGCGAGCCGCCGCCTCGAGGGAGGTCCAGTTCAGTGACCAGCCAGGTCAGTAGCCCAGCCGAGCGTGCCGATGAGGCCGACGACGTCAGTGATGGCGCCGTGGGGGAACAGGGAGCCGTGTTCCCCGCGCCCGAGGGTGAAGGCACGAAGGAAGTCCGCCGTCTGGACCGGGTGATCATCCGCTTCGCGGGTGACTCGGGAGACGGCATGCAGCTGACGGGTGACCGGTTCACGTCGGAGACGGCGTCGTTCGGGAACGACCTGTCGACGCTGCCGAACTTCCCCGCCGAGATCCGGGCACCCGCCGGGACCCTCCCGGGTGTCTCGTCCTTCCAGCTGCACTTCGCCGACCACGACATCCTCACCCCGGGCGACGCCCCGAACGTGCTGGTCGCGATGAACCCGGCCGCCCTCAAGGCGAACATCGGCGACGTCCCGCGCGGCGCCGAAGTCATCGTGAACACCGACGAGTTCACCAAGCGCCCGATGGCCAAGGTCGGCTACGCGGTCTCCCCGCTGGAGGACGGGTCCCTGGACGGGTACCAGGTCCACCCGGTGCCGCTGACCACCCTGACGATCGAGGCGCTCAAGGAGTTCGGGCTCTCCCGCAAGGAGGCCGAGCGCTCGAAGAACATGTTCGCGCTCGGGCTGCTGTCGTGGATGTACCACCGGCCGACCGAGGGCACCGAGAGATTCCTGCGGGCCAAGTTCGCGAAGAAGCCGCAGATCGCCGAGGCGAACGTGGCCGCGTTCCGGGCGGGCTGGAACTTCGGCGAGACCACCGAGGACTTCGCGGTCAGCTACGAGGTCGCCCCGGCCTCGGCCGCCTTCCCGACCGGCACGTACCGCAACATCTCCGGGAACCTGGCCCTGTCCTACGGCCTGATCGCCGCCGCGCACCAGGCGGAGCTGCCGCTCTACCTGGGCTCGTACCCGATCACCCCGGCCTCGGACATCCTGCACGAGCTGTCCCGGCACAAGAACTTCGGTGTACGGACCTTCCAGGCCGAGGACGAGATCGCCGCCATCGGCGCCGCGCTGGGGGCCGCCTTCGGCGGTTCGCTGGCCGTGACGACCACCTCGGGCCCCGGGGTGGCGCTCAAGTCGGAGACCATCGGCCTCGCGGTCTCCCTGGAGCTGCCGCTGCTGGTCGTGGCCATCCAGCGCGGCGGCCCCTCGACCGGACTGCCGACCAAGACCGAGCAGGCGGACCTCCTCCAGGCGATGTACGGGCGCAACGGCGAGGCGCCGGTGCCGATCGTCGCGCCGCAGACCCCGGCGGACTGCTTCGACGCGGCCATGGACGCCGCCCGGATCGCCGTCACGTACCGCACGCCCGTCTTCCTGCTCTCCGACGGCTACCTCGCCAACGGCTCCGAGCCGTGGCGTATCCCGGAGACCGACGAACTGCCCGACCTGCGGGTGGAGTTCGCGTCCGGCCCCAACCACGAACTGGCCGACGGCACCCAGGTGTTCTGGCCGTACAAGCGCGACCCGAAGACGCTGGCCCGCCCCTGGGCCGTCCCCGGCACCCCCGGTCTCGAACACCGCATCGGCGGCATCGAGAAGCAGGACGGCACGGGCAACATCTCGTACGACCCCGCCAACCACGACTTCATGGTCCGTACGCGCCAGGCGAAGATCGACGGCATCGAGGTGCCCGACCTGGTGGTGGACGACCCGGACGGCGCCCGCACGCTGGTGCTGGGCTGGGGGTCCACGTACGGGCCGATCACCGCCGCCGTACGCCGGCTGCGCAAGGACGGCGAGGCGATCGCGCAGGCCCACCTGCGCCACATCAACCCGTTCCCGCGCAACCTCGGCGAGATCCTGGCGCGGTACGACAAGGTCGTCGTGCCCGAGATGAACCTCGGCCAGCTCGCCACCCTGCTCCGGGCGAAATACCTGGTCGACGCCCACTCGTACAACCAGGTCAACGGCATGCCGTTCAAGGCGGAGCAGCTGGCCACGGCTCTCAAGGAGGCCATCGATGTCTGAGGCTCAGGCTCAGGTTCATGCGCACGCTCAGACTCAGACTCAGGCGAACGAGTTGCTGACGCTGGTCCCCCCGGCCCAGGGCAAGCAGTCCATGAAGGACTTCAAGTCGGACCAGGAGGTCCGCTGGTGCCCCGGCTGCGGTGACTACGCGGTGCTGGCCGCGGTCCAGGGCTTCATGCCCGAACTCGGCCTGGCCAAGGAGAACATCGTCTTCGTCTCCGGCATCGGCTGCTCCTCCCGCTTCCCGTACTACATGAACACGTACGGGATGCACTCCATCCACGGCCGCGCCCCGGCCATCGCCACCGGCCTGGCCACCTCGCGGCGCGACCTGTCGGTGTGGGTCGTCACCGGGGACGGCGACGCGCTGTCCATCGGCGGCAACCACCTGATCCACGCGCTGCGGCGGAACGTCAACCTCAAGATCCTGCTGTTCAACAACCGGATCTACGGGCTGACGAAGGGCCAGTACTCCCCCACCTCCGAGATCGGGAAGATCACCAAGTCGACCCCGATGGGCTCGCTCGACGCGCCCTTCAACCCGGTGTCGCTGGCGCTCGGCGCGGAGGCGTCCTTCGTGGCCCGTACGGTCGACTCCGACCGCAAGCACCTCACCGAGGTGCTGCGCCAGGCCGCCGACCACCCGGGCACCGCGCTGGTGGAGATCTACCAGAACTGCAACATCTTCAACGACGGTGCCTTCGAGGTCCTCAAGGACCGCGACCAGGCGCAGGAGGCCGTGATCCGGCTGGAGCACGGGCGGCCGATCCGCTTCGGCGCGCCGCTGGAGAACGGGCTGGGGTCCAAGGGGGTCGTACGGGACATGGCGTCCGGGGACCTGGAGGTGGTGACCGTCACCGCCGAGAACGAGTCGCGGGTCCTGGTCCACGACGCGCACGCGGCGAGCCCGACGACCGCGTTCGCGCTCTCGCGCCTCGCGGACGCGGACACGCTGCACCACACGCCGATCGGGGTGCTGCGCAGCGCGCGGCGGCCGGTGTACGACACGCTGATGTCGGACCAGCTCGACCAGGCGGTGGAGCGGCAGGGCAAGGGAGACCTGGCGGCGATGCTGGCCGGGGGCGACACCTGGACGGTCGCGGGCTGAGCCCGTTTTTCGAAGCTTCACCCGGGGCCCGGATCTCTCAGGAGGTCCGGGCCCTTTCGTATGCCCTCGGTCCCTTTCGTATGCCCTCGCGCTAGGAGGTCCGGGCCCCGTCGTACGTCTCGCGCGCCGCCTCGACGTCGCCCAGCCGCCGTTCCGTCCAGCGCGCCAGCCCCCACACCTGCTCGGCGGCCTCGCGCCCCAGGTCGGTGAGGCTGTAGTCCACGCGCGGCGGGATCACGGGCTTGGCGTCGCGGTGGACGAAGCCGTCCCGCTCCAGGGTCTGGAGGGTCTGGGCGAGCATCTTCTCGCTGACGCCGCCGACCGTGCGCCGCAGTTCGCTGAAGCGGTACGAGCGCTCCAGCAGGTTGGCGAGGACCAGGACCCCCCAGCGGGAAGTGACGTGCTCCAGCACGAGCCGGGAGCCGCACATGGGCTCGTTGACGTTCGCCCGGGGCGGCCGGGCGTCCTGTTCTGTCGCGCTTACTCCCATGCCCGTACCTTACTTCAAGGTGGGTACTTTCGCTGAGTAAGTACCACCCCTAGGGTGAGTGTACAGAGCACGACAGAGCGCACATAATCACCTGAAAGCGAGCAGACCCCCCATGAGCATTGTTGTCACGGGAGCCACCGGCCACCTCGGCCGCCTTGTCATCGAGTCCCTGCTGGCCTCCGGCACGGCGCCCGGCGACATCGCCGCCGTCGTACGCGACAAGGAGAAGGCGGCGGAGCCGGCGGCGCGCGGCGTAGAGCTGCGGGTCGCCGACTACGACCGGCCCGAGACGCTCGCGGACGCGTTCAGAGCCGGCGACCGGGTCCTGCTGATCTCGGGCAGCGACGTCGGACGCCGGGTGCCGCAGCACTCCGCCGTGATCGACGCCGCGCGGGCGGCGGGGGTGGCGCGGTTCGCGTACACCAGCATCCTCGGCGGCCCCGACTCCGAACTCCAGCTGGCGGCCGAGCACCAGGTCACCGAGCGGCTGATCCTCGACTCCGGCCTGCCGTACACCCTCCTGCGCAACGGCTTCTACACCGAGGTCTACACCGAGGCCCTCGCGCCGGTCCTGGAGCACGGGAAGGTGGTCCACAGCGCGGGCGACGGCCGGATCGCCTCCGCGAGCCGCGCGGACTTCGCGGCCGCCGCGGCCACCGTCCTCACCGGCGAGGGGCACCTGAACCGGGCGTACGAGCTGAGCGGCGACACCGCCTGGTCCTTCGCGGAGTACGCCGCCGAGCTGTCCCGGCAGACCGGCCGCACGATCACGTACGACAACGTGCCGGCCGAGGTGTACGGGGAGATCCTGGGCGGCGCGGGGGTGCCGGCGGCGTTCGTCCCGATCCTCGTCGACCTCGACGCCGGGATCGGGCGGGGGCAGATCGCGAACGTCACCGGAGACCTGGCCCGGCTCATCGGGCGCCCGACCACGCCGCTCGCGGAGAGCGTGGCGGAGGCGCTGGCGTCCCACCCGGCCTGACCTAGGGGGTGCGCGCGGGTGTCATGACCGTATGGCAACACGGACATGACACCCGGCCCCTCTCGGCGCTACCTTCATCGGGATGGCGCGTGGGGAATGGCGCGTGTGGGGTGGGGAGGAGCCGGGCCGGTGAAATCGCCGATGAAGTCGCGGGTGAAGTCGGAGACGACGGCGCAGAGCGAACAGCGGACAGGACTGCTGTACGGGTTCGGCGCGTACGGGATGTGGGGGCTCGTCCCGCTCTTCTGGCCGCTGCTCAAGCCGTCCGCGGCGCTGGAGATCCTCGCCCACCGGATGGTGTGGTCCCTGCTGTTCGTCGCGGTCGCGCTGGTGGCGCTGCGCCGCTGGGCCTGGATCAAGGATCTGGTACGGCAGCCGAGGAAACTGGCGCTCATCGCGGTCGCGGCGATCGTGATCAGCGTCAACTGGGGCCTCTACATCTGGTCGGTCAACTCCGGCCATGTGGTGGAGGCGTCGCTCGGCTACTTCATCAACCCGCTGGTGACGATCGCGATCGGCGTGCTGCTGCTCAAGGAGCGGCTGCGGCCCGGGCAGTGGGCGGCGGTGGGCATCGGGGTGCTGGCCGTGCTGGTGCTGACGATCGGGTACGGACAGCCGCCGTGGATCTCGCTGACGCTCGCGTTCTCGTTCGCCACGTACGGCCTGGTCAAGAAGAAGGTCAACCTGGGCGGCCTGGAGTCGCTGGCGGCGGAGACCGTGATCCTCTTCCTGCCCGCGCTGGGGTATCTGGTGTGGCTCCAGGCCCGGGGCATGGCCACCTTCGGGGCGGAGGGCGCGGGGAACGCGCTGCTGCTGGCATCGACGGGCCTGGTCACCGCGGTGCCGCTGGTGTGCTTCGGGGCGGCGGCGATACGGGTGCCGCTGTCGACGCTG
Organism: Streptomyces sp. NBC_01317; assembly: GCF_035961655.1. Lineage (NCBI taxonomy): Bacteria > Bacillati > Actinomycetota > Actinomycetes > Kitasatosporales > Streptomycetaceae > Streptomyces > Streptomyces sp. NBC_01317. Next base: position 3,463,692 of record NZ_CP108393.1, read on the forward strand.
GGGCTGTTGCAGTACCTTGCGCCGCTCTTCCAGTTCGCCCTCGGTGTCGCGTACTTCCACGAGGAGATGCCTGCGGAGCGGTGGGCCGGCTTCTCGCTGGTCTGGCTGGCGCTGACGATCCTGACGTGGGAGGCACTGCGGACGGGGCGCAGGGCGCGGGCGGAGAAGGCGCGGCTGACGGAGGCGGTACGGGTGGCGGAGGCGGAGCGGTCGGCGGGTCCGGGGGCCGGTGCGGAGGCTCGTACGTCCTCGACCGCACCGGCCGGAACCCCTGCTCAAGGAGCACCTACTCAGGGAGCCGTCGACTCCACCTCCTGACGCGCCGAGAAAGGCGATGCCGTACACGGCCGTGACCGCCGAGATCCCGACCGCTGAGCCGACCGCCGCGCCGAACGGGGTGGCGGTCGCCGGCAGACCGCCCGCGAGCCCCTGTTTCTCGGGGTGAGCGTCGGGGCGGGGACATCGGCGCCGACGCCCGCCGGCAGTCCCCCGCAACTGCTTCGATGACTCCATGACACTGCACTGGAAACTGGTCATCGACGCCGCCGACCCGCACGCCCAGGCGGACTTCTGGGCGGAGGCCCTCGGCTACCTGGTGGAGGACAACAGCCCCCTGATCGAGCGGCTGCGCGCACTGGGCCAGGTCTCGGACACGGACACGGTGGAGTCCCACGGCCACAGCGCCTGGCGCGACCTGGCCGCCGTCCGCCACCCGGACGACCCGTACCAGGAGGACAACGGCCTGGGCCTGGGCCGCCGCATCCTCTTCCAACGCGTCCCCGAGCCGAAGACACTGAAGAACCGCCTCCACATCGACGTCCACCCAGGCCCGGACGCGGACCGCCAGGCAGAGATCCACCGCCTGGAGTCCCTGGGCGCCGCGGTCCTCCACCACGTCAAGGAGCCGGGCGGCTCCTGGTCGGTCCTCACGGACCCGGAGGGCAACGAGTTCTGCGTGTCGTGAACGCCACGACGGGCCGCCCGAGCGTGTCGGGCGGCCCGTCGGGCACGGATCTCCTTGCCTAGAAGGTTTCCTGACGAGACGTCACCAAGCTGTGGGAGCCGGAGGTACGACCACCGGGGGGCGGTCGTCGCAGGTGATGGTGTTCGGGAGTTCCCAGGGGGCCAGCCAGGGGCCTGTGGTGCCGCCGCCGTCGTTGCCGCCCAGGTCTGTCAGGGCGAACTCCGAGCCCACCGGGGTGAAGTTGAACGAGCCGCAGTTGTTGACGCCGACCGCGCCGACGTTGCGGGCGTCCACGTTCTCGAAGGACGCGGAGCCGGCCACGCGGGCGCTGACCACCGAGGTGCCGGTGCCGTCGACCCTGATGTCCTTGAAGCGGACGTTCTTGATGGAGTAGAGGTCCTTCACCGGGAAGTCGCTGACCAGCATGATCGCGTTGTAGGTGTTGTCGAGGTAGTGGTCCCCGGTCACCTGGATGTCCGCGTCGATGTCCTTGTCGAGGGCGTAGAACCAGATGGCGCCCAGGCCGATGTTCCAGTTCAGTTCGTACGTGCCCGCGCGGACCGTGGTGTTGTCGGTGATCCGCAGCTTCCCCGCGAACGCCTCCGCGCCGAAGCGGGAGCCGACGTGGATCGCGCTGCCCTCCCTGACCGGGTCGGCGACGAGGTTGTCCGAGACGGTGAGGTCCGTACCGCCGTAGATCGCGATGCCGTTGGCGAGGACCGGTGACTGGACGGTGTTGTGGGAGAAGGTGTTGTTCGCGTTCGACTTCTTCTCCGACCACATCGCCAGGCCGTCGTCACCCGAGTTGCGGACGAAGTTGTGGGAGACCGACGAATTCGTCACGCCTGTGTGGAAGTTGAGGCCGTCGGCTATCTGGTCCACGATCACGTTGTCCGTGACGCGCGTGTTGGTCATGGGGCCGTCGAACCACAGGCCCACCTTGGTGTGGCGGATGTAGAGCCCGTCGATGGTCGAGTCGCTCATCGCGCCGCCCACGCCGTTCACCTGGTCGGTGTCGATGCGCTCGCGGACGTCCCCCTCGATCGCGAAGCCCGACAGGTGGACGTTGCGGCTGCCGCCCGCCGACGCGTCCTTGCCGTAGAAGCCGACGCCGGTGTGCACCGAGCCGTCGGGGGCCGGGGTGCCGAGGGCCACCTCGCGGCCCTTGAAGATCGTGTACCAGCTGCCCGCGCCCTCGATCGTCACGTCGTCCACGATGATGTGCCGGTTCACCTGGTACGTGCCCGGCGGGACGTACACCTTGAGGTGCGCGCGCTTGGCGAAGGCGATCGCCCGGTCGAGCGCGGGCGCGGAGTCACGCCGGCCCGAGGGATCGGCCCCGAACGCCAGCACGTTGGCCGCGTTGAGCCGTACGTGCGGCGCGCCGACGAGCTGCGAGTCGAGCAGGTCGACCACGGTCCACGCGGCCCTGCTCCCGGCGGGGACCGTGAGCCGTACCTTGTCGCCCGCGCGGTACGTCTTCCCGAGCAGCAGCCGCTGCTCGTCGTAGAAGTGGTTCGGGCGGAACGGCTTGCTGATCACCGGTGCCGGGGTGGTGGCGCTGGGCACACACGCGCACTCGGTGATCCACCAGTCGGGGTGCAGCAGGTCCGCGCCGGGGTCGTTGGAGAACGGGTACTGGTTGTAGAGCCAGGCGTACTGCGAAGTGAGCGTCAGGGTCGAGCGGTTCTTGCCGTTGACCGTGACGTCGAGCGGCGCGGTGATGCCGCCGCCGCCCGGCGCGTCCGGGATGCTGTAGCGCACGTTGATCGCGTTGGCGGCGCTCGGCAGCGTGAACTCCACGTACTTGCCCGGGGTCAGCCTGACCGCCTGCCGGCCGGAGGCCTCCGCCGGGAGGGTGTAGGCGGTACGGTCCGGGCCGATCACCGTCCCGTTCGTGACCGCGCCCTCCGCCTCCTGCTCGGCGAAGTCCACGTCGGCGCCCCGGCCCGCGACGAGCGACGGCGCGAGGGCGGCGCGGGTCACGGCGGGGGCCTGTGCGGTGGCCTTCGCACCCGCGGCCCCGACCGCCCCGCTGTCGCCGCCCGGGCGCGCCACCGCCGTACCACCGGCCAGGACGCTCAGACCGACCGCGGCCGCGGTCATCGACGCGACCACCACCGCCGCCCGTCGCGGGGGTCTGCCGGACCGTCTCGCGCCGGCACCTCTGATGCTCCACGACATCGAAAGCTCGTTTCTCTCGGGAGGCTCCACGGCTGAACGCTCCACGGCCCGGACGCCCGGCGGGAGCGGCCGCCATGAGGGTGAGGTGACATTAGGACCCGGCCCCCTCTCTCCACAAGGTTTCTGCGAACTCATTTCGTAACATTGCAGTCCAGCTACGTCAGTTCGTTTGTTTCTTGCGTCGACTGCCTTAATTCATTGCGAAGACGGACGGGCTCCGGCCGCGGTCACCCACCCCGTCCGTTCAGCGAACAGCCGTGTCCGGTTTGCACTCTTGACGTTGAGTCAACCTCTCCCCCACCATTCAGCACGCACCGCCACACTCGGCACACGTACAGCTCCAACGCCCCACGTCACCGTCGCCGTGGGGCGCAGTCACGTTCCGTCCCACCCCCGTTCGGAATCCGGAGCCCCCACATGAAACTCTCCGTTCACGGAGCGCCTCACATATCCGTCCGTACGGCAGTCGCCGCCGGGCTCGCCCTGGCCGGGCTGCTGGCCGCCGGCGCGAGTGCCGCGACCGCCGCCCCCACGACCGCGGCGGCCGGACAGAGATCCGCGGCCGCGCCCGCGCTCGCCGCCCCCGACATACCGCTCGCCAACGTCAAGGCGCACCTGACCCAGTTGTCGTCCATCGCCGCCGCCAACGGCGGCAACCGCGCCCATGGCAGGGCCGGTTACCTCGCGTCGGTCAACTACGTGCGGGGCAAGCTGGACGCGGCCGGGTTCACCACCAGCCTCCAGCAGTTCACCTCCGGCGGCGCCACCGGCTACAACCTGATCGCCGACTGGCCCGGCGGGGACCCGGACCAGGTCATCATGACCGGCTCGCACCTCGACTCCGTGACGTCCGGCGCCGGCATCAACGACAACGGCTCGGGTTCGTCCGCCACCCTGGAGACCGCCCTCACCGTCGCCCGCTCCGGGTACCAGCCCGTGAAGCACCTGCGGTTCGCCTGGTGGGGAGCGGAGGAGCTGGGCCTGGTCGGCTCCAAGTACTACGTCAACAACCTGCCGTCCGCCGAGCGCACCAAGATCAAGGGCTACCTGAACTTCGACATGCTCGGGTCCCCCAACCCGGGGTACTTCGTCTACGACGACGACCCGACGATCGAGCAGACGTTCAAGGACTACTACGCCGGGCTCGGTGTCCCGACGGAGATCGAGACCGAGGGTGACGGCCGCTCCGACCACACCGCGTTCAAGAACATCGGCATCCCGGTCGGCGGCCTCTTCGCGGGCGCCGACTACATCAAGACCGCCGCGCAGGCGACGAAGTGGGGCGGCACCTCGGGGCAGGCCTTCGACCGCTGCTACCACACGTCGTGCGACACGACCGCGAACATCAACGACACGGCGCTCGACCGCAACAGCGACGCGGTGGCCTACGCGGTCTGGGGGCTCTCGGGCGAGACCCCCGTACCTCCGGCGGGCACGGTGTTCGAGAACCTCGCCGACGTGGCCATCCCCGACAACGGCGCGGCCGTCACCTCGTCGCTGACCGTCTCGGGCCGCACGGGCAACGCCCCCACCACGCTGAAGGTCGGCGTGGACATCAAGCACACCTGGCGCGGTGACCTGGTGATCGACCTGGTCGCCCCGGACGGGACGGCGTACCGCCTGAAGCCCTCCAGCAGCGGCGACTCGGCGGACAACGTCATCGCCACGTACACGGTCAACGCCTCGTCGGAGGTGGCGAACGGCGTCTGGAAGCTCAAGGTCCAGGACATCGCCGCGTCGGACACGGGCTACATCGACAGCTGGAAGCTGACCTTCTAGCCGTACGGAGTCGTGCTGAACTGAACAGCGAGGGCCCCGCCCACCCGTCACCGGGTGGGCGGGGCCTCTGCCTGTCTCCGGTGTTCACACAACCGGAGCGCCGTCCCTCAGCGGGCCGTCATGCCGAACCGCAGCCCGGCGGCCGGGAGTCCGCCCGTCCCCGGCGCGTAGGTGGTGACCGGCTGGGCGCCACCGCCGGTCACGTTGGTCCACGTCATCGCGTACAGCGAGCCGTAGGCACCCGGGCCGTAGGGCATTCCGACATAGAGGCGGGTCGGCGTGCCGTGCAGGCTGGTACCCGTCTTCCGGCCGGCTCCCGGGGCGCCCGGCATGCCGGAGGGGTTGCCGGCCTCGATCCACCGGTCGTTGGCGCCCGGCTCGCCGACCAGGCCGAAGACGCTGACCGCGCCCGCGTCGGCGACCGTACCCACGTCCTCGCCCGGTACGCCGACGGCCATCACCAGGCTGGCGGCGGTGGCGAGGGGGCCGGGCGTACGGTTGACGACGGTCACCGCGGCTCCCATGCGGTCACCTGCCTCGGGCGATCCGACGACGTCGTCGGGGCCCTGGTCGTAGCCGTTGTTGACCTGGTTGAGCAGAAGTCCCCAGCCCTCGGTGATCCTGACGACCACCACACGTCCGGCGTCGGCCCTGGCGGCCCCTCCGTAGGTGATGTCCTCACCGGGGACCCCGATGGCGATGTACGTGCTCGGGAAGGAGAAGGACACTCCCCGCGTGAACCGGCCCGGGGCCGCCGAGACCGCCGCGCCGAATTGGTCCCCCGCCTCCACCTCGGCGGTCACACGGAAGCTGTTCTGATCGATGGATCCCCGGTGCAGGGGCACCCCGTCGGAGTTGAGCTGATGGGCCATCACGTCGACCTGGCCCGCGACCACTTCGGTCGTACCCGTGACCCGCGAGGGAACCATTCCCTCGCCCGGGACGCCGATCACCAGGTGCTCGGGCGCCCCGGCGACGGAGGACCCGTACTTGTCACCCGCCTCCGGGGTGCCGGCCACGCCCGCCTTCCCCTGGACCAGCGCCCGGTTGACGGAGCCCCGCAGATAGAAGGCGCCTCCGGCGTCCGCCTTGCCGTCGACGTCCTCACCCGGGACTCCGATGACGAGGTACGGCTCGCCGGCGTCCGTGAGACCCGCGGCGACGGCCGCGCCCATGCGGTCCCCGGCCTCGGAGGCCGCGGCCAGGATGTCCCCGGTTCCCGTGCCCTGCTCAAGGTGCTCCGCCGCCCCGCCGGAGGCGAGGCCGCCGGAGGCTCCGTACATCACGTCCACGGTGCCGGCGTCCGCCTGGGACCCGAGGTCCTCGCGGGGAGTGCCGACGACCAGGTCGGTGCAGCCGTCCCCGTCGTGGTCGACGGTGGCCAGCGCTTCGCCGAAGTAGTCGTTCGCCTCGGCGTCGCCGGGGACCGCGGCGAGATCCTGATGGACCTCGGACGTCCCCTTCCCGCCGCCGTAGACGATGCGTACCAGTCCCGCCCTGGCGTCCCCGCCGACGGTCGCCTCGGGGTCGGCGACGGCGAGATCCTCGATCCGGTCGCAGTTGAAGTCCGTGATACCGGGGGCCGGTTGGCCCGTGTCACCGAGCGCGCCGGTGATGTCGAGCCGGGGCGTGCTGCCCCCCGTGTACGAGATGGTCCTGCCGCCGGCCTTCAGCCGGGATTCGAGGCGCGCGGCACTTTCCTCGGGGAAGGCCTGCCGGAGTACCGCGAAGGCGCCGGCCACCTGCGGCGCGGCCATGGAGGTGCCGTTCTTCGAGGCGTACCCGCCACCGGGTACGGACGAGACGACCCCGGTGCCCCGGGCGAGGAGGTCCAGCAGCGCGCCCCGGTTGCTGAAGGAGGACAGTTCGTCGTCGGCGGTGGTCGAGCCGACCGCGACGGCGGACGCGATACAGGCGGGGGCGCTGACGGCGTCACCGTACGCGTTGTTGCCGGCCGCGACCACGGTGGTGACATCGAGGCCGAGGAGCAGGTCGACGGCGAGCCCGCGCGGGTCGCCGTCGCAGGCGGTGGCGTACCGTCCGGCGCCGAGGCTGAGGTTCGCCGCGATCACCGGTGTGCCGGCCTGACGCAGCTCCATGACCTTCTCCAGCGCGGCGATCTGGGCGCTGGTGTAGCTCAGGACGCAGGGCGTGACGTCGGGCCCGCCGCAGTAGTCCTCGGAGTCGAACTTGCTGAAGACCTGGATGGCCACGATGCCTGCGCCGGGGGCGACCCCGGAGGCGGGGGCTCCGGCGAGGCCGGCGCCGTCGCCCGCCGCGATACCGGCCACATGGGTGCCGTGATCGCACCCGGCCATGGCCGCGCAGGGGCCGGCCTCGGAATCGGCGGTGCCGGGCCCTTCCTGTTGTTCGGTGCCGTTGGGGCACAGGCTGGAGGCGGAGGAATCGGCGTCGACGGGCGAGAAGCACGCCTCGGCCACGATCCGGTCCTTCAGGTACGGATGGTGGGTGGCGACGCCGGTGTCCAGGACGGCTATCGCGCTGCCCGCTCCGTCCCCGGCCGCCGCGGCGCGCCCGGCCCGGCCCGGCGCGGCGGCCGGGGCGGCGCCGGTGAGGGCGACGCTGTCGTCCCGCGACGGCGGTACGGCGATGTCCTCGGTGACACTGACCACGCCCGGCTGGGAGGCCAGCCTGTCCAGGCCGTCCGTGCCGACCTTGAGGGTGACGACCGGCAGGGTGTCGAAGGACCGCAGCGTCCGCCCGGCGGTCGCCGCGGTCGACAGGTCCGTGCGGTTCTCGGTGACGACGTTGACGCGTACGGTGCCGCCGTCGGCGGTCTCGTCGTACAGCGGGGGGTCGATCGGGCCGCTCGCCGCGCCGGCCGCCGCGGGGGCGTCGCGCGGCTCGACGGCGTGGGACGGCAGGGCGCCGAGGGCGCCGAGGGCCACGGTCGTCATCGTGGCGATGACGACCCTGATCCGTATCGGTCTCTTCGGTCGCTTCGGTCTCGTCAAGGTCTCTCCTGGGAGAAGCGGGCGTGGCTCGGCCCGCGGGGTGGTGGGCGTGGAAGGTGCCGGGCATCGAAGGTGCCGGGCATCGAAGGCACCGGGCATCGAAGGCCGGGTGGCGAAACGTTCCGCCACCCGGCCTTCCCGTGCGGGACGTGCTCCTCAGAAGGCCGGGCCGGGCATCAGGTGCGGTTGGCGCCGTTCTTGGGATTGCCGCCCTTCTTGACGGCCTGGTAGTAGCCGTACGCGATGGAGCGGCACAGGCGCTTCACCCGGTAGGCCGAGCAGGTGTAGTCGCGGAGCGTCGTGTGGAAGGCGTTGTCCACGTTCGACTTCTTGCTGCGGTCGAGGTAGTAGCGGTAGCCCTTGTACGTGTTGCCGATCAGTCCGTACCCGTAGTCGTGCATGTCGCACGCGGACCGGAAGTCGTAACCGGAGGGCTTGTCGGGAGAGGTGGTGCAGTGGTCGTACTTGATGCCCACCACCCACAGCCGGCTGGGGAGCTGTTTCCAGGCCGGGGCGCGCCAGCCGTAGTGCGCCGCCCACGCGGCGCAGCCGCTCTTCGTGTACCACAACCACGACGTGGCGGCAGAGCAGTGGCGCGGGTACGCCTGCGGATCGGAGGTCTCACCGCCGGGGAAGTCCGAGACCGGAGGGGCCGTGGCGTTCGGGTCGGTGATCCCGGGCGCGCCCTGGATCACCGATTCCGAGGCGGGCCGCGCCGGGCCGGTGGCCTCGACGTTCGGGACGGCCGATCCCGCCGAGAAGTCCAGGTTCCACGCGCCGTTGGCCGCCGACGCTGTCCGGGCCAGGCGGCCGGCGGTGTCGTAGCTGTACGACGCCGACGGCTCGGCGCTCTCCACGGGGTTGGTCACGGTGCGCAGCAGGCCCGACGCGTCGTAGGCGTAGCGGGCGACCGTCTGCGTCGTGGTGCCGCTGGTGAGAGTGATCGCCTTGGCGCGGCCGGCGAAGTCTCCGAACACCGATCCGGCGGCCGTGGTGGTCGGCGCGTAGCTGATGGTCAGCGACTCCGCCGGTTCGTCCGCTCCGGCCGGTTCCTTGATGGTGGTCACCCGGCCCTGGGCGTCGTAGCCGGCGCTGGAGGTGCCGTTGGCCTTGCTGCCCACGCCGGTGACCCGCCACGGGTCGCTGCCGGGAGCGGCCTGCTTCCACGTGTAGGTGGGCTTGAGGTCGTCGGCGGGTATGGGGTTGCCGTCCGCGTCCGTGAAGGTGTCGTCGCCCTCCTCCGTCGTGGAGAGGTTCGCGTTGAGGACCTCGACGACGGTGGTGACCAGGGATCCGGCCGCCGCGTCCCACTTCGTGGTCTCGGTGACCGTGGAGCCGTCGGCGCTCCGGTACTTGTCGACGCCGCCGCCGTCCGGGAAGGCGGCGCCGCTGACGAAGTCGTAGCGGACCGGCTCGTTCACGCCGAGGTCGGTGACGACGTAGGCGCCCGACTGCTGTTCCAGCTTCCGGCTGAGGCTGCCGCCCGCGAACTCGGCCTCCCAGCCAGGGCCGAAGACACCCAGGTCGGCGCGGGAGGCGGGGGCCGATTCCGGCTGGGCGGGGCCGCCGGACGCCGGGGCGACGACGCTGTGTCTTCGGCCGACGGAGCCGGCGGACACATCGGTGTCCGCGACCTCGAAGGACCGGATTTCCGAGAGATAGATCCCGGGGCCTATCTGCTGTATTTCGTCCGCCGCCAGTGCCGGTGCGGCGATTTTGTCCGCCGCCGCCGCAGGCTGCTGCGGCAGCAACAGAGACAGCGAAAGCGCGGCAATGACCGGAATTACGGTTCTGCGCACAAGTCCCCCCTCGGGTAAATGAATGGTGGGTGATTGATGCAGACCATAGATCGCCGATCAACGCGCCCACAAGGCCCAGAATTGGAGCCCGAGACTCCATTTTCGCCCGGCGGATAAGTGAGGCAATCCCCTTCCGCTTAAAGGGAGAGGCTTCTGAGTACGGATACTCATGTGTGCCGGGCGGCACGACCGGATGCTGTGCCCATGATGCGAATTCCCGCCCCGGTCGCCGCTGTTGCCCGCTCCCCCCGCCTGGGCCTCACCCTCGCGGTCACCGCCCTCGCCACGCTGTCGCTCGCCTCCTGCGGGACAGCGACCACAGGTGCCGGAGGTTCGCAGGTCAGACCCGCCGGCGCCGTCACGGCCAGGCCCGCGGACACGCCGTCGCGCCCCGATCCGTGGCCGGCCTTCCTGGACATGCTGGAAGCGGTGGGGCAGCCGTGCAGGCCGGACGCACCGTCCGATGAGGAACCGGTTCCGGCGGGGGAGAAGCCTCCGAGCGCGCCGGTGGAGTTGCTGCCGGTCGGGAGCGTCCCGCCCTCCGGCAGCCCCCCGCCGTCGCCCGGCGCGACACCGCGGGAGGTGGCGCTGAACGCCCTCCAGAAGTGTGAGGGCCGACTGCATGCGGCGCGCGTCACCAAGGCGCTCAGCGGCCCGGAGGAACTCACCACCGCCCAGGTCAGGAAGGCCCTGACCGACCTCGGCTACCTCGACGAGCGCATCCACCGCCTTGAACGGTCAGGCGCGACGACGCACTTCTACCTCGACCTGCGCGTCCTCGGCGGTTCGCTCTGCCTGGAAGGGACCGTGACCGGAACGAAGGCCGTCGTCGAGGCGTACGGAGCCCCCGAGGACGGTCCGTTTACGCCCGTGAAGCGAAACAGGTGACCACCGGCCTTTTGTGACGCCCGGATCCCGTACTCCGAAATCCGGTGGGCCGGGGCGCATGCGCGTACACACATATGCATGCGATATACGCGCACGCGTACACGCATTCCCGCGCGCATTTCGCAGCCTTTTCGGCGACAGGCAATTCCTTTCGCACTGCACGCTCGCCCCAAGGACCGCACGGCGGGCCGTTCCCTTGTTTTCAGACCGTGATGTCCTTTGTCGTGAAGCGCGCCCACGCCGCCGCCCCGAACACCGCCACGTACAGCGCCTGGAGTTCCAGGTTCTTGGCGATGTCGTCCCAGTGGACCGGTTCGCGCAGGACGTCCGCGAAGGACAGCCAGTGGGTGGGGAAGAGGTAGGGCTGGATGCCGTGGAGCTGGGGGATCGCGCCCAGGATCTGCACCGTGATGAGCAGGCCGACCGTCGCGGCCATCGCCGCGATGCCGCTGTTGGTCAGGGTGGAGAGGAACAGGCCCAGCGCCGCGATCCCGGTCAGGGAGGCCGCCACGAGGAGTGCGATCAGCAGGGCCCTCAGCAGGCCGTCCCCGAAGGAGATGCGCGTGCCCGAGATCGTGGTGACGTCGCCCAGGGGGAAGAGCAGCGCGCCGACCAGCAGCGCGGAAAGTGCCACGACCAAGGTCGCGACCAGGCAGAACGCCAGCGTGGACGCGTACTTGGCGAGCAGCAGTCTGGTACGGCCCGCCGGTGCGACCAGCAGATAGCGCAGGGTGCCGCTGTTGGCCTCGCCCGCGATCGCGTCACCCGCCACGACCCCGACGGCCATGGGCAGGAAGACGGGCAGGGTGGCGGCGAGCGCGGCGAAGACCAGGAACAGGCCGTTGTTGGTGACCTGGGTGAGGAAGGCCGGCCCGGCTCCCCCGCCACCGCCGACCGAGCCGTCGTCGCTCGTCTCGATCTTGACGGCGATCCCGATGAGGACAGGGACCGCGGCCAGCACGCCCAGCAGGGCGACGGTGCGCCAGCGCCGCAGGGTGGTGGTCAGTTCGGACCGGAAGAGACCGAGGGTCCACCAGAGGGAAGGGGTACGGGATTCTTCGGTACGGGATTCTTCGGTACGGGGTCCTTCGGTACGGGGTCCTTCCGTACGGAATCCCCCCTCACGCGCCTCAGCCCGCGACATCGAAGCCCTCCCCCGTCAGCGCCACGAAGGCGTCCTCCAGCGACGCGCGTTCGACGCCGAACGACCGCACCCGTACCCCGGCCCGTACCAGCGCCGCGTTCAGGTCGGCCAGCTCCACCCCGGCCGCCGGCGGGTCACCGCTCACCCGGTCCTCCGTCACCGTCACCCCGCCCACGCCCAGCTCCTTGAGCACCCGCGCGGCCTCCGCCGGATCCGGTGTGACCACCGCCAGCCGGCCCCGGGTCCCCGCCGCCAGCTCGGCGACCGGCCCCTGCGTGATCAGCCGGCCCCGCGCCATCACCGCCGCGTGGGTGCAGACCTGCTCGATCTCGTCCAGGAGGTGCGAGGAGAGGAAGACGGTCGTGCCGTCGGCTGCCAGCTCCCGCACCAGCGTCCTGATCTCCCGCATGCCCTGCGGGTCCAGGCCGTTCGTCGGCTCGTCCAGCACCAGCAGGCGGCGCGGCTGGAGCAGCGCCGCCGCCAGCCCGAGCCGCTGCTTCATCCCGAGGGAGTACGCCTTGGCCTTCTTGGTCCCGGCCGCCGTCAGCCCGACCCGGTCCAGGGCCGTGGCGACGCGCGTACGCCGGGTGCGGGGGTCGGCCGTCGGGTCGGCGGAGTCGTACCGTACGAGATTGTCCCGGCCGCTCAAGTACCCGTACAACGCCGGGCCTTCGATGAGAGCGCCCACCCGCGGCAGGACGGTACGGGCCGCGCGGGGCATCCGCTGCCCGAGAAGGGTGGCCGAACCGGCGGTCGGCTCGATCAGGCCCATCAGCATGCGGATGGTCGTGGTCTTGCCGGAGCCGTTGGGTCCCAGGAAGCCGAAGACACTGCCTGCGGGCACCGCCAGGTCGAGCCCCTCGACGGCGAGTTGACCGCCCCGGTAGCGCTTGGTGAGACCGCGTGTCTCGATGACGGCCGCTGTCATCGCGCACCCCGCTCGTGTGGTCCTGCCGGTTCCGTGGGCCGCTCAGCGTGCCGCCCCGCCGTACGAAGCGTACGACGGGGCGGTACGAGCGGGTCGTGCGTGGCGTGCGCGTCCGCTCCGCGGCTACTTGGCGCCGTCCGCCGCCCTGACGAGCGTGTCGGGGGTCACCGCGCCGACGTAGATCTTGCCGTCGTCCGTCATCAGGGCGTTGACCAGGCGGGTCTTGTAGACCGTGCCCGAGCCGAACTTCCCGGTGACCTTGTCGCCGAGCGCGTCCAGGAAGCCCTGCGCCTCCTTCGGCAGACCGGCGGTGTCCTTCGCGGTGGGCGCGCCGTCCGGGGACGTGAACGCGTACACCGCGCTCCAGCCCTTCCCGATGACGGTCGGAGGCGCGGTCTTCCCGGCGCCCTCGCCGCCCTTCGGGAGCTTGGGCTCGACCGGGTCGGCCTGCCGCGCCTCGTCGCCCTGGGTGACCTTCGTGCCCTTCGGCGGGGTGAAGTCGAAGGTGGAGGCGGCCGGCTTGCCGAAGTCGACCTTGGTGAAGCCCACGTCGACGACGGCCTTGCCGCCGCTGCTCGGCGCGAGCGTGAACTTGAGCGGGGTGCCGGTCTCGGCATCGACCGCGATCTTGACGGACTCGACCGTCGAGCCGCTCTGCTTGGGCTTGAGGACCAGGCGGTACGCCTCACGCCCGGCGACCCGCGCGGTGCCGTCCACGGTGACCGACGTGGTGTCGCCCGCCGCCGCGAGCGCCTGCTCGGCGAACTCACGGGGGGTCGCGGGAACGTCCTTGCCGGACAGCCCCTCGGCCTTGTTTCCGGACCTGCCCTTCTCCGTGCCCTCCGGGGAGGTCGCGTGGAAGGCCTCGTTCGAGGCGCTGTCGTACGCCCAGACGTCGTCCCCGTTGTGGATCAGGCTGTACTCGGCCGCGTCCTCCAGGATCGACACCCGCTGCTTGTCGGGCCCGTCCGCCGCCACCCGCAGGGTGTGCGTACCGGAACCCAGCTCCATCAGCTTGGTGCTCGGGTCGGCGGTGGAGGCCGAACCGCCGCCGCCCGCGCCGTCCTTGGGGGCGAGCGCGCCGCCCGCCAGGTCCCCGAGGCCGGCCAGCGAGGGCAGCCCCAGGTCCGTGCTGATCTTCACCGAGCCGGAGAGCCGCTCGGTGTCGGAGGCGGCGATCTTCTCGATGAGTTCCTGGGCGCTGATCTTCGGCAGGCTGGGGTCGCCCGCGGCGGCGAGGGCCGGCACGAGGCCGATCGTCGCCGCGGCCACTCCGATGACCGCGACCGGGACCGCGTACCGCGCCGCCCTGCGGCGGCCGGTACCGAGGTCGTCCTCCTCGGCGATGTGCGCGCTGTCGTTCGGTGCCATGTGTGCCCTACCTCCGGCTCGGCGGTGCTCTCGGTCTTCTCCATCTCACCAAATCGGCGGTGCGTAAGCGTCAGTCCCGGGGAGCAACTTGTCGTACTGCTGAAGGATGAGAGCCGGACGGCCGCCGCCCCCGACCCGTAGGGGACGGGGGTCAGGACCGGTGGGGTACGGGGATCAGCCCGCCCGGTGCACCACCGCGTCGCACAGCTCCACCAGCGCCGACTTCGCGTAACACTCCGGCAGCGGGGCCAGGGTGGCGCGCGCCGCCTCCGCGTACCGCACGGTGTCGCGCCGGGCCTGCTCCATCGCCGGATGGGCCCGCAGCAGCCGCAGCGCCTCCGTCAGCCGGGCGTCGTCCGACAGGTCGCCGTCGAGCATCGCGACCAGGTCCAGGTCCGCCTGCCTCCCGTGCGCCTCCGCCTGGGCGCGCAGCAGCAGCACCGGCAGCGTCGGGATGCCCTCCCGCAGGTCGGTGCCGGGGGTCTTGCCTGACTCGTGCGAGTCGCTCGCGATGTCGAGGACGTCGTCCGCGAGCTGGAAGGCCACGCCGAGGCGCTCGCCGTACTGGGTGAGGATGTCGACCACCGACTCGTCGGCGCCGGACATCAGCGCGCCGAAGCGGCCCGAGACGGCGAACAGGGCGCCGGTCTTCCCGGCGAGCACGTCGAGGTAGTGGCTGACCGGGTCGCGCCCGTCGCGCGGCCCCGCCGTCTCCAGGATCTGTCCCGTGACCAGCCGCTCGAAGGCCTCCGCCTGGATGCGGACGGCCTCGGGGCCCAGGTCCGCCAGGGTGTGCGAGGCGCGGGCGAAGAGGAAGTCCCCGGTGAGGACGGCGACGGAGTTGCCCCAGCGGGTGTTGGCGCTGTCCACACCCCGGCGTACGTCCGCCTCGTCCATCACGTCGTCGTGGTAGAGCGTCGCCAGGTGGGTCAGCTCGACCACCACGGCCGCCGGGACGATGCCGGGCGCGTACGGGTCACCGAACTGGGCGGCGAGCATCACGAACAGCGGCCGCAGCCGCTTGCCACCGGCGCGCACCAGGTGCTGCGCCGCCTCGGTGATGAACGAGACCTCGCTCTTGGTGGCGTCGAGCAGACCCGCCTCCACGGCCGACAATCCGGCTTGGACATCGGCTTCAAGAGCCGGGTCCCGCACGCTCAGCCCGAACGGCCCGACGACGGTCACGAGGGGTACTCCTGTCTGCTGACGCTCACGCTGATTGTCGATGTGTCGCTGTCCTCACTCAAGTCAGCGTATCCGGTCGGCTTTCGATCACCATGGGCGCCTTCCCGGCACCGCCCGTATGGTCGCGATCAGTCCGCTTTTCGGGCATTGCGGGCCTTTCGCCACTGCCGCGGCGGGGTGGCGCCGACGTAACGTGTCCTGCATCGATCCGGAAAGCGAGGCAGCACATGCCCGAGCAGAGCCCGCTCGAACCGGTCGAAGGTGACCCCTTCGGCCCCCACAACCTCCCGTACGGCGTCTTCTCGACCGCAGAGGAGCCCGGCAGGCGCCGTCTCGGTGTCCGCCTGGGCGACGCGGTGCTCGACGCGGGAGCGGCGGCGCACGCCCTGGGTTCTCCGTACGCGAAGCTGCTGGACCAGCCGGGCCTGGGCCCCCTGATGGCGGCCGGCCGCACGGCCTGGCGCGATGTGCGCCGGGCCCTGACCGCCTGGGTCACCGTGCCCGCGCACCGCGCCGAGATGGAGCCGCTGCTGCACCCCCTCGGCACGGTCACGCTGCACCTGCCGTACGAGGTCGCCGACTATGTCGACTTCTACGCGAGCGAGCACCACGCGACCAACGTCGGCAGGATCTTCCGCCCCGACGGCCTCGCGCTGCCCGTCAACTGGAAGCACCTGCCGATCGGTTACCACGGCAGGGCGGGCACGGTCGTGGTCTCGGGCACGGAGGTCGTACGCCCCTCCGGGCAGCGCAAGGCGCCCGCCGACGCGGCGCCCGTCTTCGGCCCCTCGGCCAAGCTCGACATCGAGGCGGAGGTCGCCTTTGTCGTCGGTACGCCGTCCGCGCAGGGCACCCCGGTGGACCTGGCGTCCTTCCGCGACCACGTCTTCGGCCTCTCGCTGCTGAACGACTGGTCGGCGCGGGACATCCAGGCGTGGGAGTACGTGCCCCTCGGCCCGTTCCTCGGGAAGTCCTTCGCCACGTCGGTCTCCGCGTGGGTGACCCCGCTGGAGGCCCTGGACGCGGCCCGGGTGGCGCCACCGGCCCGTACGGAGGAGCTGCTCCCCTATCTGGACGACGCCGAGGAGGAGGACCCGGGCGGGTTCGACCTGCGGATCTCGGTGGCACTCAACGGGCAGGTGATCTCGGAGCCGCCGTTCTCCTCCATGTACTGGACGGCGGCGCAGCAGCTCGCCCATCTGACCGTGAACGGCGCCTCTCTCCGTACGGGAGACGTCTACGGCTCCGGTACGGTCAGCGGCCCCGGGCGCGAGCAGCGCGGCTCCCTCCTCGAACTGACGTGGAACAGCACCGAGCCCGTCGAACTGCCCGACGGCAAGCGGACGTTCCTGGAGGACGGCGACGAGGTGACCCTCACCGCCTGGGCCCCCGGGCCCGACGGGACCCGGGTCGGCCTGGGCGAGGTGAGGGGCCGGATCGTCCCGGCGGCCTGAAAGTGCCCCTCGGAGCGGGTCTTCCGGGAGCAGGTCTTCTCAGAGCAGGCTCTTCGACGTGAGCCAGGCGCGGGCGACCGCGAGCGCGTCCTTGTGCTCGTACTGCACCTGCGCGTCGAGTTCCATCAGCTCAGGGGTGTCGAGCTTGGCGGACAGGGTGTCGAGCACGTCCTGTCCGGCCTTCGGCACATCGGCCTTGCGGATGAGCGGAGTCACGTTCTCGAAGGCGAAGAGGTTCTTCGTGTCCTTGAGGACAACAAATTTCTCCTTCTCGATGGACGGGTCCGTGGTGAAGACGTCGGCGGCCTGGATGTTGTTCTTCTTCAACGCCGCAATCGTCAGCGCACCACCCGCGTCCAGGCCCTTGAAGGACTTGAAATTCAGGCCGTACAGCTCCTTGAGCCCGACGAGACCCTGCTGCCTCGACTGGAATTCCGGTGAACCGCCGATGACCAACTCGGGTGCGACGTCGGCCAGATCGGCGATCGAGGACTCGGCGGTCAGGTCGTACTTCTCCGCCGTCTCGGCATTGACCGCGACGGCGTCCTTGTTCTCGGCGGAGGCCGACTTCAGGACGGCGAGGTGGGACGGCAGCTGGGCGGTGACGGCGGCGGTGGTGCCCTGCGCCGTCTTCGCCACGGCCTTCGGGTCCAGGTAGGCGAGCAGGGCGCCGTTGTACTCGGGCATGACCGTCACGGTGCCGTTCTTGAGCATGCCGTACGTCGTCTCGCGGCTGCCGATGTTGTGCTTGTACGTGACGTCGAGACCCTTGGCCTTGAGCGCCTCGCCGTACAGGTAGGCGAGCAGGATGCTCTCGGGGAAGTTGTTCGACCCCACGACGACCTTGCCCTCGGGCACCGCCGCCGGCTCCAGCGGATCGGCGTTGTCGTCGGACGAACCGCACCCGGCCAGCAAAGCGGCGGCGGTGAGGGAGGCGAGTGCGGCGGCGACGGTGCGGCGCCGAGGCCTGTTCGCGGTATCAGTCACGTTTCCCGATCCTGTGTGTCAGTGAGGGTGGCGACATGGCGTACGGGGCCCGCCGTGCGGCCCGTTCGCCGCACGCATCGATCCAAGCCACCCGTCTCACGCATCGTCAAGAGCCGCCTGATTACCGATTGGCATCGGATCACGACGAGGTGTGGTGGGGAACAGGTGCGTGGAATGGTGAGAGTAATGACGCGTCATTCGCCGATTGATTGAAACGTTTTCTTCGCTGTGACCCGTCGCAAAGAGCCGGGGGCGCGGTAAAGTCCCGGCTGTCGGCGCCCCGTCCACCGGCTTCCGGCCCAATGCCCCCACAGTGCTGGGCTGTTCGCACACAGTGCTGGGCCGTTCGCACCACAACCACCCCATTCAGCCTCACGGTCGGCAGGCGCCCACGCCTGGGCGCCCGTCGGGGAGTACCCGCTCAAGGAGCCCTGGTGTCCTCGCAGGAAGGGACCGTTTCCGGACAGCCGCCCGCCCCGCCGCGGAGCCGCCGCCGCCGGATCGTCACGCTCCTGGAGCGCTGGCCGTTCGGCAGGAAACTGCACCTCCTGGTGCTGGTGCCCGTCCTGGTGGTGGCGGGCATGCTCGCCTACGTCGTGGACGACGAGATGAGCCAGGCCAGGGCGGCCGCCGACACCGCCGCGCTCGTACGCAACAGCGAGAGCGTCGCCACGCTCGTGGACGACCTCCAACGTGAGCACCGGCAGGCCCTGTTGCTCTCCGTACGCCACCAGGCGGCCGAGGGCGGGGCGGGTGAGCCGTCGGACATCCCGTACCTCCAGGCGCAGCAGCGGGTCGACGTCCAGGCGCGGGTGGTGCGCGAGGCGTTCGGGTCCCTGCTGCCCGCCGCGGAGGACGAGGCGATCGCGACAATCGGCGGGCTGACCGATCTGCGGCAGCTGATCCAGCGGGGGTACATCCCCGCGGACAACATCGATCCCACCTACTCCGATCTGGTCGATCAGCTGATCAGCGGCCTGGGGCTCGGGGAGTCCACCACCGCGTCGCGCGGATCCCCGGAGGGCAGGCTGGAGACGCTGCTGGGGGCGGATGCCGCCCACGCGGCCTTCGAGACCAGTGTGTTCGGCGCGCAGACCGGTGACTCCAACGCGCTCATCGAGTTCCTGCGTGCGGTCGGTGACCACCGCTCGTACGAGGACAAGGCGGAGCGGTTCAAAGCGCTGTCCTCCGAGGCGCAGGGCACCACCCTGGACGGCGTCGAGCGCAGCTCCCAGCGGAAGTTGATCGAGGAGCAGTACAACGCCCTGCGGGTGGACCCCAGTTCGCTCCAGGCGCAGACCCCGGAGCGGCTTCGGGCGGCCATCGCGAAGGCCCTGGAGGCCGAGCCCGTCTACGCCCGGCAGGCCGAGGACCGGCTCAGGATCACCCACACGCTGATCCACGGGATCGCGGCCCAGGCGGACGCCGCCTCCGACAAGGCGTGGCGGCACACGCTCACCCTGGTGGGCTCCGCGACGCTGGCGCTGGTGGCCTGGCTGGTCTTCTCCTTCCTGGTCCGCCGCTCGGTGGCCAGGCCGGTACGGATTCTCACGGCCGCCGCGCGGCAGGTCGCGGACGCCACCGGGAAGGAGCTGGCGCGGGTCGCGGACGACGAGTCCGCCGAGACGGGGCCGCCCCGGCTGCGCGAGATTCCGGTGCCGGTACGGGACGAGATCGGCGCGCTCGCGGAAGCGTTCAACCAGGTGCAGTCGACGGCGTCGGCGCTGCTGGAGCGGCAGATCACCGTGCGCGCCAACGTGGAGCAGATGTTCGGCAACATCGGGCACCGGGTGAGCAACCTGGCGTCGCGCCAGCTCGACCTGATCGAGGGTCTTGAGCAGGCCCAGACCGACCCGGCGACGCTCCGCCCGCTCTACCAGATCGACCACATCGCGACGCGGCTGCGCCGTAACGCCGAGAGCCTCCAGGTGATCGCCGGGAAGCGGCAGGCGGCGGAGGACGTGGACGCGCCGCAGCCCACGGGACTCACCGACGTGCTGCGGGCGGCGCTGTCCACCATCGGCGGGTACGAACGGGTCTCCCTGCGGCCGTCGGCGGAGGTGGTCGTCGTCCCGGCGGCCGTCAGCGACCTGACCCTGATGCTGGCCGAACTGCTCCAGAACGGCGTCTTCTTCTCCCCCACGCACACCAAGGTCGACGTGGCGGTGCAGATACGGCCCCCGGCGGAGGGCGCGGTGATCGAGATCATCGACCACGGGCTGGGCATGCCGCCGGAGCAACTGGCCGAGGAGAACGCGCGGTTGCTCCGCAGGGAGCGGCTCGACCTGGCGCCCACGCACGTGCTGGGCCTGTTCGTGGTGGGCCGCATAGCCCGCCGCTTCGGCATCGGGGTCGTACTGACTCGCACCCCCGGCGAGGGCGTCACGAGCACGGTGACCATCCCGTCCACCCTGCTGCTCCCCGCGAACGCGATACCGGCACCCCCGCCCCCCACGGCCCCGTCCCCGGCCATCCCGACCCCCCGCTCGGAACAGCGCCCACGGGCGGCGCTGGTGGCGGCCACCCCGAGCGGCAGCGGCCTGCCGCAGCGGGTCGCGCGCGGGGCGTCGGACGGTGAGCCGAGCGGCGAGGCGGACACCGAGCCGCACGCCGACGCGGGCAGCGCCACGGGCGCCGACGCGCACGGCGTCGCGGACCCCGGACCGCGAGGCGTCGCAGGCGCGGGGGCACACGGCGTCGCGGCCGACAGGCCGGGCGCGGACGGAAGCGGCGGCCCAGGCGCAGGCCGGGCGGCCGGAGAGCCCGGCGCCCCCTCGGTCGCCCCCGGTGGTGACGACGCGCGGCACGATCGTGGTGTCGAGACCACCGGGTCAGGGGCCCGGCAGGGCCCCATGGAGCACGACGGCGAGTCGCGGCCGTTGCGGCGGCGTGTGCGGGGCGCGACCCTGGCTCCCGACACGACGCCCCGTACCCCTGCGGTCTCCCCCGCGCGGCACCCCGCCGACGCGGCGCACGTCCGTGACGAACTGGAGGACCTGGAGGCCGCCACCGAGCGGGCACGACGGGACTCCGCGCGTGACAGAACAGGACCTGGGCCCCAGGTATCGCTCACCCCGGAAGGACCTGGCAATGACGGATGACCTCACCACCGACCCGGCGACGGCCGAGGGGCTCGGTGAATCGGCGGCGAATTTCACCTGGCTCCTCGAACGGTTCGCCGCCGAATCGGCCGGTGTCCTCGACGCCATAGCCGTCTCCTCCGACGGCATGCTCATCGCCGTCTCCCGCCGGGACGGCCACGCCGACTCCGAACGCCTGGGCGCGGTGATCTCCGGCATGCTGAGCCTCGCCGCCGGCGCCTCCGCCAACTACGGCCTCGGCGACCTGAGCCGGGTGATCATGGACTATCTGGGCGGCCGGCTCCTCGTGTCCGCGCTCGGCGGCGGCGCCGTCCTCGGCGTGGTCGCCTCGAAGGAGGCCAAACTCGCCGACGTCGCCTACGAGATGACCCTCTTCACCGAGCGGGCCGGAGCCGTCATCAGCCCCGAGCTGATCGTCGAGCTCCAGAAGCGCGTCTCCGCCCCGGCCGGCTGAGCCGCCCCGGAAACAGCGGAAGAAGCCCCAGAGGGAAGGAGGAAGGACCGTCATGGCGGCCGGTGCACCGGGAGCCGACGAGGACGCGGGCGCCGGCACCGTACCGGAGCAGTCCGGCCGCGCCCCGGCGATCCGCCCGTTCCTGCTCACCGCGGGCCGGGTGGCCGACGCCGGCAACGCGCTCCCCCTGGAGACCCAGGTCGTGGCGACCGCGGAGGCACTCGCCGTACTCGACACCCTCACCTTCGAACCCCTGGCCATCGTCTCCGTATGCCGCCGGCCCCAGTCCCTCGCCGAGATCGCCGCACACCTCTGCCTGCACCTCAACGTGGTCCGCGTTCTGGCCGAAGACCTCCGGGTCCAAGGACATCTGGCCGTGTACGAGCCGGACACCAGGACCGCCCAGGACCCCTCGATTCTGCAAAGGGTTATCGATGGGCTACTCGCCATCCCCGACTCCCCCGCCTGACCGCGGCCGTCCGCAGCCCGGCACGACCACGGGCGCCCAGGGTGCCGTCCAGCCGCCGCTGCCGGTGAAGATGGTCGTCGCGGGCGGCTTCGGCGTGGGCAAGACCACCACGGTCGGCTCGATCTCCGAGATCACCCCGCTCACCACCGAGGCGTCGATCACGTCGGTCTCGGCCGGGGTGGACGACCTCGCGCACACCCCGCGCAAGACGACCACCACGGTCGCCATGGACTTCGGCTGCATCACCATCGACCCGACGCTGAAGCTCTACCTCTTCGGCACGCCGGGCCAGGACCGCTTCAAGTTCATGTGGGACGACCTCGTCCAGGGCGCGCTCGGCGCGCTGGTGATCGTGGACACGCGGCGCCTGGACGACTGCTACGTGGCCGTCGACTACTTCGAGGCGAAGGGCATCCCCTTCGCGATCGGGATCAACACCTTCGAGGGCGCGGTCACCCACACGCTGGACGAGGTGCGGTGGGCCCTGGACGTCGACCCGCGCGTGCCGCTGTTCGCCTTCGACGCCCGGGAACGCGGATCGGTACGGGACGCGCTGCTGACCGTACTGAAAGTGGCCCTGGCCAGGACCACGGCGGCGTAGCCGGGGCGCCCCCGGACTTAGCGGCGGCTGACCCCCGGGGACACGACCAGGCGGGACGCCAGCCAGAACACGCCGAGGGTGAGCAGCGCCAGGGAGGCGACCAGCGTCGCGCCGCCCACGACCTTCTCGTAGTCACGCTGGTAGAGGCCGTCGATGACGTACCGGCCGAGACCGCCGAGGCTCACGTACGCCGCGATCGTGGCGGTGGAGATGATCTGGATCGCCGCCGTGCGCAGGGCGCCGAGGATCAGCGGGAGCGCCACGGGCAGTTCGACCCGCAGCAGGATCTTCGCCTCGTGCATGCCCAGGCCCCGGGCCGCGTCGACCGGCGAGGGGTCCACGCTCCGCACGGCCTCGTACGTGGTCACCAGGATCGGCGGGATCGCCAGCACCACCAGCGGGATCATCACCGGCGTGAGCCCGATCCCGAACGCGAGGAACATCAGCACCAGCAGCCCGAAACTGGGCAGCGACCGGGCGGCGTTCGCGATCGTACCGAGGACGTTGCCGCCCCGGCCCGTGTGGCCCGTGACCAGACCCACCGGCAGCCCGATCCCGGCGGCGACGGCCAGCGCGCCCAGCGAGTACTGGATGTGCTCCCAGACGCGCTGCGGGATGCCGTCGTAACCGTGCCAGCGGGAGCCCTCGCTGAAGAACGAGTTGATGAAGTGGAGGACGTTCACCGGCTGCTCTCCAGCTTCTGGCGGGGCGCGGGCAGGGTCCCCGGCAGCATGACGGCCGGGTTCTTCACCTGGCCGCCGCGCGGCAGCCACGGGGTGAGCAGGTTGCGGCCGACGACGAGCAGGACGTCCGCGAGGACCGCCAGCACGGCCGTCGTGACGACGGAACTCACCGCCAGCATGGGCCGGTGGTAGAACATCGCGTCGGTGAGCATGTTCCCCAGCGCCCCCTGGTTGCCGATCAGCGCGCCCACGCTCACCAGGCTGATGCTCGCGGCGGTCGCGCCCCGCAGCCCGGCGAAGATCGCCGGGACGGCGATGGGCAGCTCGACGCGGAGAAAGCGGCGCCAGGGGCCGAAGCCCATCGCCGTGGCCGCCGCCTGCGTCTCCTCCGGTACGGATCTGATCCCGTCCACGATGGCCGGGACGAGCACCACCAGGGTGTAGAGGGTCAGCGGGATCATCACCGTGGTCCGGCTCTGCCCGGTGTAGTCGATCAGGACCACGAAGATCGCCAGCGAGGGGATCGCGTAGACGACCGTGGCGCCCCAGAGCACCGGCGGGTACAGCCACCCGTGCCGTACGCACAACTGGGCGAGCAGCAGGGCCAGTACGAGCCCGCCGGCCACCGGGATCAGCGCCTCCTCCAGGTGCAGGGCCACCAGGCCGAGGTAGCTGTGCTGGAGGTCGCTGGGGACGTCGAAGAAGCCGTCGCCGCTCATGTCCCGGCCACCACCGGCGCGTCGGTCTCCGCAGAGGCGGCACCCGAACGTTCGTGTGCCGCATGGGCCGTACGGATCGCCGCGGCGATCATCTCCTGGGAGGCGATGCCCGCGACCCGGCCGGTGTCGTCCACGGCGACCGCCCAGCCCGTCGGCGACAGCACCGCCCCGTCCAGCGCGGCCCGCAGGGAGTCCCGCTGAGCGTGGAACGGGCGCCCGCACGGGATCAGCGCCGCGTCGGCGCTCTCCCCGGCGCCCTCCCCGGCCGCCGGATCGCGCCAGCCGAGCGGCTTGCCCGCCGCGTCGGTGACCAGCAGGTACGGTACGGGCGGGGTCGCCGCGGTCGTCTTCTTCACGGACGCCTTCCCGGCGGACACCTTCCCGGCGGACACCTTTCCAGCGGCATCCACCACCGGCGCCGGTTCGAGGGCGAGCGCCTCGCACGTGAAGAACGACAGCCGCCGGACCCCGCGGTCGTTGCCCAGGAAGTCCTCGACAAACGTGTCGGCGGGCGCCGAGAGCAGTTCCCCGGGCGGCGCGAACTGCGCGAGCCTGCCGCCCGTCCGCATCACCGCGATCCGGTCGCCGAGCTTGATCGCCTCGTCGATGTCATGCGTCACGAACACGATGGTCTTGCCCAACTCGGCCTGGATACGCAGCAGCTCGTCCTGGAGCCCCTTGCGGACCACCGGGTCGACCGCCGAGAACGGCTCGTCCATCAGCAGCACCGGCGGATCGGCCGCCAGCGCCCTGGCCACCCCGACCCGCTGCTGCTGGCCGCCGGAGAGCTGGTACGGATAGCGCTTGGCCAGGGCCGGGTCCAGCCCGACGCGCCCCATCAGCTCCACCGCCCGCTCGCGGGCCCGCTTCCGGTCCCAGCCGAGCATGCGCGGCACCGTCGCGATGTTGTCGGCCACCGAACGATGCTGGAAGAGCCCGGCGTTCTGGATGACGTACCCCATCGACCGGCGCAGCGCGTTGACCGGCCGCTGCCTGAGGTCGTCCCCGTCGAGCAGGATCCTGCCCTCGGTGGGCTCGATCATCCGGTTGATCATCCGCAGCGTGGTGGTCTTCCCGCACCCGGAGGGCCCCACCAGCACGGTGATCGAACCGTCCGGAATGTCCAGGGAGAGCCGATCGACGGCGATCGTCCCGTCGGCGTAGCGCTTCGTCACCGCTTCGATGCTGATCAAGGTCTCAAATACCCTTCGGCATGGCCCTGTTACGGCTGTTCCGGACGCGCCCCCACCGTATCGGGCGGGACCCTCCCATCGAACGGCAGGGCGAAAATAAGCCAGGGTCCGGCACCTCTGCGAGGTACCGGACCCTTGGGCTTGGTCCGCGACATGGCGGACTGTGCTTCCTACCGCACGAAGATCCCTGCCTGGTTGGCCAGATCCAGGAAGTACTGCGGCGCCACACCGAGCACGACCGTGACCACGCCCCCGATGCCGATCGTCGTCTTGGTCAGCAGCGACGGCACGGCGACCGTCGGCCCGTCCGCCTTCGGCTCGCTGAAGAACATCAGCACGATGACCCGGATGTAGAAGAACGCGGCGATCGCCGACGAGATCACACCGACCACCACCAGCGCTCCCGCGCCGCCGTCGGCCGCCGCCTTGAAGACCGCGAACTTCCCCGAGAAGCCGGAGGTCAGCGGGATACCGGCGAAGGCCAGCAGGAACAGCGCGAAGAACGCGGCCACCAGCGGCGAACGCCGCCCCAGTCCCGCCCACTTGGACAGGTGCGTCGCCTCGCCGCCCGCGTCGCGCACCAGCGTGACCACCGCGAACGCGCCGATCGTCACGAAGGAATACGCGAGCAGGTAGAAGAGGACGGACGAGATGCCGTCGGGCGTCGTCGCGATCACACCGGCCAGGATGAAGCCGGCGTGGGCGATGGAGGAGTACGCCAGGAGGCGCTTGATGTCGGTCTGGGTGATGGCCACGATCGCGCCGCCCAGCATGGTGATGATCGCGATCGCCCACATCACGGGACGCCAGTCCCAGCGCAGGCCCGGCAGCACCACGTACAGCAGCCGCAGCAGCGCGCCGAAGGCCGCGACCTTCGTCGCCGCCGCCATGAAGCCGGTGACCGGGGTGGGCGCGCCCTGGTAGACGTCCGGGGTCCACATGTGGAACGGCACCGCGCCGACCTTGAACAGCAGCCCCATGAGGATCATCGCGCCGCCGATGAGCAGCAGCGCGTCGTTGCCCATGGTGTCGGCGAGGGCCGGGTTCACGGTCTGGACCGTGCCGTCGACCACCTCCGCGATGCGCGCGTACGACACCGAGCCCGCGTACCCGTACAGCAGCGCGATCCCGAAGAGCAGGAACGCCGACGAGAAGGAGCCCAGCAGGAAGTACTTCACCGCGGCCTCCTGCGACAGCAGCCGCTTGCGGCGGGCCAGGGCGCAGAGGAGGTAGAGCGGGAGGGAGAACACTTCCAGCGCCACGAACAGCGTCAGCAGGTCGTTGGCCGACGGGAAGACCAGCATGCCCGCGATCGCGAACAGGGCCAGCGGGAACACCTCGGTGGTGGTGAACCCGGCCTTGACGGCGGCCTGTTCGCTGTCGCTGCCCGGGACGGACGCGCCCTGCGCGGCGAACGAGTCGACACGCTTGCCGTGCGCCTCCGGGTCGAGCTTGCGCTCGGCGAAGGTGAACACGGCGGCGATCGACGCCAGCAGGATCGTCCCCTGGAGGAAGAGCGCCGGGCCGTCGACGGCGATGGCGCCCATGGCCGCGATGTGCGCCTTGGTCGTGCCGTAGCCGGTGTTGGCGAGGGCGATCACCGCCGCGAAACCGGCGGCCAGGGCGACCACGGAGAGCCACACCTGCGTGTGGTAGCGCTTCCCCCGGGGGACGAACGCCTCGACCAGGATCCCCAGGATGGCGGCGCCCAGCACGATCAGCGTGGGCGACAACTGCGCGTACTCGATATGGGGGGCCGGGATCTTGTCGATCCCCCCGGCCGCCGAAGTTGTCCACAGGCTGTGGACGACTGTCGCACTCACGGAGCGGCCTCCACCTCGGGCTTGGGGTCTGTCTTCTTGACGTCCGACATCGTGTGTTTCACGGCCGGGTTGACGATGTCGGTCAGCGGCTTCGGGTAGACACCCAGGAAGAGGAGCAGCGCGATCAGCGGGGTGACGACCACCAGCTCACGGACCCTGAGGTCCGACATGCCCTGGACCGCCGCCTTCACCGGACCGGTCATCGTGCGCTGGTAGAGCACCAGGACGTAGAGCGCGGCGAGCACGATGCCGGAGGTGGCGATGATGCCGACCACCGGATATCTGCTGAACGTGCCCACCAGGACCAGGAATTCGCTCACGAACGGGGAGAGCCCCGGCAGCGAGAGCGTGGCCAGACCGCCGATCAGGAACGTACCGGCGAGGACCGGTGCGACCTTCTGCACTCCGCCGTAGTCCGCGATGAGCCGCGAGCCGCGCCGGGTGATCAGGAAGCCGGCGACCAGCATCAGCGCGGCCGTCGAGATCCCGTGGTTGACCATGTAGAGCGTGGCGCCCGACTGGCCCTGGCTGGTCATCGCGAAGATGCCCATGATGATGAAGCCGAAGTGCGAGATCGACGCGTAGGCGATCAGGCGCTTGATGTCCCGCTGGCCGACGGCGAGCAGCGCGCCGTAGACGATGCTGATCAGCGCCAGCACCAGGATCACCGGGGTGGCCCACTTGGAGGCCTCCGGGAAGAGCTGGAGGCAGAAGCGCAGCATCGCGAACGTGCCGACCTTGTCGACCACGGCCGTGATCAGGACGGCCACGGGCGCGGTGGCCTCGCCCATCGCGTTGGGCAGCCAGGTGTGCAGCGGCCACAGCGGGGCCTTCACGGCGAACGCGAAGAAGAAGCCGAGGAACAGCCACCGCTCGGTGCTGGTCGCCATGGACAGCGAGCCGTTGGCCCGCGCCTCGGCGATCTCGGAGAGCGAGAACGTCCCCGCGACGACGAACAGGCCGATGACCGCGGCGAGCATGATCAGCCCGCCGACCAGGTTGTACAGGAGGAACTTCACGGCCGCGTACGAGCGCTGCGTCGCCGCCGCCTCGTCCCCGCCCGCGTGCGCCCGGTCGCCGAAGCCGCCGATGAGGAAGTACATCGGGATGAGCATGGCTTCGAAGAGGATGTAGAAGAGGAAGACGTCGGTGGCCTCGAAGGAGAGGATCACCATCGCCTCGACCATCAGGATGAGCGCGAAGAAGCCCTGGGTCGGCCGCCAGCGGCGGTTCGGCGCCGCGTCCTCCAGCGGGTCGGCGTCGTGCCAGCCCGCCAGGATGACAAACGGGATCAGCAGGGCGGTCAGCGCCATCAGCACAACGCCGATGCCGTCCACGCCCAGTTCGTACCTGACCCCGAATTCCTTGATCCAGGCGTGCGACTCGGTGAGTTGGTAGCGGTCGCCGCCGGGCTCGAAGAGGGCCAGGACGACCGCGGCCACCGCGAGCGTGGCGAGGGAGAACAGGAGCGCCAGCCATTTGGCGAAGGTACGCCGGGCGGCGGGCACGGCCGCCGTGGCGATCGCGCCGACCGCCGGGAGCGCCGCCGCCACCGTCAGATAGGGGAACGACATGTCCGTTTACACCGCCCTCATCAGCAGGGTCGCGGCGATGAGCACTGCCGTACCTCCGAGCATCGAGACCGCATAGGAGCGGGCGTAACCGTTCTGGAGCTTGCGCAGCCGGCCCGAGAGCCCGCCGAAGGACGCCGCGGTGCCGTTGACCACGCCGTCGACCAGGGTGTGGTCGACGTACACCAGGGAGCGGGTGAGGTGTTCGCCGCCGCGGACCAGGACGACGTGGTTGAAGTCGTCCTGGAGGAGGTCGCGGCGGGCGGCGCGGGTGAGCAGCGAGCCGCGCGGGGCGAGCTTGGGCACCGGGCGCCTGCCGTACTGCGCCCAGGCGATGCCGACGCCGATGAGGAGCACCACGACCGTGGAGGCGGTGACCGTCGCGGCGCTGACCGGCGAGTGGCCGTGGTCATGTCCGGTGACGGGCTCCAGCCAGTTCACGAAGGCACTGTTCAGGGAGAACAGCCCGCCCGCGAAGACCGAGCCGAAGGCGAGCACGATCATGGGGATCGTCATCGACTTGGGCGACTCGTGCGGGTGCGGCTCGTGGCCTTCCGCGTCGGGCTCCCAGCGCTTCTCGCCGAAGAAGGTCATCAGCATCACGCGGGTCATGTAGTACGCGGTGATCGCGGCGCCCAGCAGGGTGACGGCGCCGAGGATCCAGCCCTCCGTACCGCCCTTGGCGAAGGCCGCTTCGATGATCTTGTCCTTGGACCAGAAGCCGGAGAGGCCGGGGAAGCCGATGATCGCCAGATAGCCGAGGCCGAAGGTGACGAACGTGACCGGCATGTACTTCCGCAGGCCGCCGTACTTCCTCATGTCCACCTCGTCGTTCATGCCGTGCATGACCGAACCGGCGCCGAGGAAGAGCCCCGCCTTGAAGAAGCCGTGCGTCACCAGGTGCATGATCGCGAAGACGTACCCGATCGGGCCGAGGCCCGCCGCCAGGATCATGTAGCCGATCTGCGACATCGTCGACCCGGCCAGGGCCTTCTTGATGTCGTCCTTCGCGCAACCGACGATCGCACCGAAGAGGAGCGTCACCGCGCCGACCACCACGACCACCAGCTGGGCGTCGGGCGCCCCGTTGAAGATCGCGCCGGAGCGGGTGATCAGGTAGACGCCCGCGGTCACCATCGTCGCCGCGTGGATCAGGGCCGAGACCGGGGTCGGGCCCTCCATCGCGTCACCGAGCCACGACTGGAGCGGCACCTGGGCCGACTTGCCGCACGCGGCGAGCAGCAGCATCAGGCCGATGGCCGTCAGCTTGCCCTCGGTGGCGTCCGTCGCGTTCTCCAGCACCGGGCCGAAGGCGAAGGTCCCGAAGGTCGTGAACATCAGCATGATCGCGATCGACAGGCCCACGTCACCGACGCGGTTGACCAGGAAGGCCTTCTTCGCGGCGGTGGCCGCGCTGGGCTTGTGCTGCCAGAACCCGATCAGCAGGTACGAGGCGAGGCCCACGCCCTCCCAGCCCATGTACAGCAGCAGGTAGTTGTCGGCGAGGACCAGCAGCAGCATCGCCGCCAGGAACAGGTTCAGGTAGCCGAAGAAGCGGCGGCGCCGCTCGTCGTGCTCCATGTACCCGATCGAGTAGATGTGGATCAGCGTGCCCACACCGGTGATCAGCAGGACGAACGTCATCGACAGCTGGTCGAGCTGGAAGGCGACGTCCGCCTGGAAGCCCTCGACAGGGATCCAGCTGAACAGGTGCTGGTGCAGGGCGCGGTCCTCACCGCTCCTGCCGAGCATGTCGCTGAACAGCACCACGCCGATCACGAACGCCGCGCCGGCCAGCGCCGTACCGAGCCAGTGGCCCAGGCGGTCGAGCCGGCGCCCGCCGCACAGCAGGACCGCCGCTCCGAGCAGAGGCGCCGCGATGAGCAGCGCAATCAAGTTCTCCACGATTCAGCGACCCCTCAGAGCTTCATCAGGCTGGCGTCGTCGACCGAGGCCGAGTGGCGGGAGCGGAAGAGCGACACGATGATCGCGAGCCCGACCACGACCTCCGCGGCGGCGACGACCATCACGAAGAAGGCGATGACCTGCCCGTCGAGATTGCCGTGCAGCCGGGCGAAGGCGACAAACGCGAGATTGCAGGCGTTGAGCATCAGCTCGATGCACATGAACACCACGATCGCGTTGCGCCGGATCAGCACACCGGTGGCACCGATGGTGAAGAGCAGCGACGCGAGGTAGAGGTAGTGGACCGGGTTCATCGCTTGATCTCCTCCTCGCGGCCGAGCCGGTCGGTGGACCGCTGCTCCAACGCCTTGAGGTCCGCGATGGCCTCGCTCGACACGTCGCGGATCTGGCCGCGGTCCTTGAGGGTCTTGTTGACGGTCAGCTCGGAGATCGTGCCGTCCGGCAGCAGGCCCGGGATGTCCACCGCGTTGTGCCGGGCGTAGACGCCCGGGGCGGGCAGCGGCGGCAGGTGGATGCCCTTGCGGACCCGGTCCTCGGCCATCTCCCGCTGCGTCAGCGCCCGTTCGGTGCGCTCGCGGTGGGTGAGGACCATGGCGCCGACGGCCGCGGTGATCAGCAGCGCGCCGGTGATCTCGAAGGCGAAGACGTACTTGGTGAAGATCAGCGCGGCCAGTCCCTCGACGTTGCCGCCCGCGTTGGCCTGGCCGAGGCCGGCGAACGAGTTCAGCGACGCGTTGCCGATGCCCCCGATCAGCAGGGCGCCGAAGCCGAGTCCGCAGACCAGGGCCAGCCAGCGCTGGCCCTTGAGCGTCTCCTTGAGGGAGTCCGCCGCGGTGACACCGACCAGCATGACCACGAAGAGGAACAGCATCATGATCGCGCCGGTGTAGACGATGATCTGGACGACGCCCAGGAAGTAGGCGCCGTTGGCCAGGTAGAAGACGGCCAGGATGATCATCGTCGCGGCCAGGCTCAGCGCGCTGTGCACGGCCCTCTTCATGAGGATCGTGGCGAAGGCGCCGACCACCGCGACCGTACCGAGAATCCAGAACTGGACGGCCTCGCCGGTCGACGTGGCGGAGGCCGCGAGGGTGGTGGAGGCTGCGAGTGCGTTCACGACCCGATCACCTTCTTCGACGCCGGCTCGTCCTCGCCGAAGGTGGACGCGGCCTCCTGCGGCCGCTCGCCCTTGCTCAGCGCCACCTGGCGGACCGTGCCGGGCGCGGCCTCGGTGACCAGCCCCCGGTAGTAGTCCTGCTCGTCCGTCCCCGGGAAGATCGAGTGCGGCGACTCGACCATGCCCTCGTCCAGGCCCGCGAGGAGCTGCTCCTTGGTGTAGATGAGGCTCTCGCGCGAGCTGTCGGCCAGCTCGAACTCGTTGGTCATCGTGAGCGCCCGGGTCGGGCACGCCTCGATGCACAGGCCGCAGAGGATGCAGCGCGCGTAGTTGATCTGGTAGACGCGGCCGTAGCGCTCCCCCGGGGAGTAGCGCTCCTCCTCGGTGTTGTCCGCGCCCTCCACGTAGATCGCGTCCGCCGGACACGCCCAGGCGCACAGCTCGCAGCCGATGCACTTCTCCAGGCCGTCCGGATGCCGGTTCAGCTGGTGACGGCCGTGGAAGCGCGGCGCCGTCACCTTCTGCTGCTCCGGGTACTGCTCGGTCAGCCGCTTCTTGAACATGGCCTTGAAGGTCACGCCGAAGCCCGCGACCGGGTTCTTCGGGGCGCGGGGGTTCTCCGCCTGCGAAGCATCGTGCGAAGAGTCCCGTGCGGGGTCCCGCCGGGAGACCTGCGAGGAATCCTGCGAAGAGTCAGACACTGTCAGCCTCCTTTCCGTCACTCTCGGTACCGTCACTCACAGTGTCGACCCCACCACTGACAA
This sequence comes from Streptomyces sp. NBC_01317, assembly GCF_035961655.1. Lineage (NCBI taxonomy): Bacteria > Bacillati > Actinomycetota > Actinomycetes > Kitasatosporales > Streptomycetaceae > Streptomyces > Streptomyces sp. NBC_01317. The sequence goes on from NZ_CP108393.1 coordinate 3,495,771, forward strand.
CGAGCTCGCGCTCGGTGCGCGGACGCCTGCGCGGCACGGGTGGCAGCGTCTGCCCCGGCAGCGGTGGTACGGGGAATCCGCCCGCCATCGGGTCGAAGGCCGGGGGCTCCGGCTCCCGTTCGGCGTCGGCCCGCTCTTTCTTGTCGCGGAAGATGTCGGCGACGAAGGAGAGCAGCAGGATCGCGATGACCGCCCCGCCGACGTACAGCACGATCGACTGGAAGTCGTAGTTCTCGTTGCGCAGGGCCCGTACGGTCGCGACCAGCATCAGCCAGACCACCGAGACCGGGATCAGGACCTTCCAGCCCAGCTTCATCAACTGGTCGTAGCGCACGCGCGGCAGCGTGCCGCGCAGCCAGATGAAGAAGAAGAGCAGCAGCTGGACCTTGACGACGAACCAGAGCATCGGCCACCAGCCGTGGTTCGCGCCCTCCCAGAAGGTGGAGATGGGCCACGGGGCGCGCCAGCCGCCGAGGAAGAGCGTGGTCGCGACGGCCGAGACGGTGACCATGTTGACGTACTCGGCGAGCATGAACATCGCGAACTTGATGGACGAGTACTCGGTGTTGAAGCCGCCGACGAGGTCGCCCTCGGACTCGGGCATGTCGAAGGGGGCGCGGTTCGTCTCGCCCACCATCGTGATGATGTAGATGATGAAGGAGACCGGCAGCAGCACGATGTACCAGCGGTCCGCCTGCGCCTCCACGATCGCCGAGGTCGACATCGACCCCGAGTAGAGGAAGACGGAGGCGAACGCGGCGCCCATGGCGATCTCGTACGAAATCATCTGCGCGGCCGACCGCAGCCCGCCGAGCAGCGGGTACGTCGACCCGGAGGACCAGCCCGCCAGGACGATGCCGTAGATGCCGACCGAGGCGATCGCGAGGACGTACAGCATCGCGATCGGCAGGTCGGTCAGCTGCATCGTGGTGCGCTGGCCGAAGATCGAGACCTCGTTGCCGGACGGGCCGAACGGGATCACGGCGATCGCCATGAACGCGGGCACCGCGGCGACGATCGGCGCGAGGACGTAGACGACCTTGTCCGCGCGCTTGACGATCAGGTCTTCCTTCAGCATCAGCTTGATGCCGTCGGCGAGCGACTGGAGCATGCCCCAGGGCCCGTGCCGGTTGGGGCCGATCCGCAGCTGCATCCAGGCGACGACCTTGCGCTCCCACACGATGGAGAACAGCACGGTGACCATCAGGAACGCGAAGCAGAACACGGCCTTGACGACCACGAGCCACCACGGGTCGCGGCCGAACAGCGACAGGTCCTCGGCGGCGAGGACGGTGTGGACGGTGTGAGGAGCCGCCGCGAGGGGGGCGAAGGCGGTCATGCGCGCACCTCCGGCGCTTCTGCGTCCGCGGCCGGCACGCCGGCCGGGGCGATACGGACCAGCGTTCCCGGCTGGGAGCCGGTGTCCGCCGGGATGCCGCGGCCCGTGGAGTTCAGCGGCAGCCAGACCACCCGGTCGGGCATCACCGTGACCCGCAGCGGGAGCGTGACCGTGCCCGCCGGGCCCGTGACGGCCAGCGGGTCGCCGTCCTTGACGCCGGTCTCGGCGGCCGTCGTGGCGGAGAGCCGGGCGACCGCCGCGTGCCGGGTGCCGGCCAGCGCCTCGTCGCCCTGCTGGAGCAGGCCCTGGTCGAGCAGCAGCCGGTGGCCCGCGAGGACCGCCTCGCCATCGCCGGGGCGCGGCACCGGACGGGCCGACTCGCGCGGCGCGGTGGCCCGGGAGCCGTCCCAGCCGCCGAGCCGGTCCAGTTCGGACCGTACGGCCCTGAGGTCGGGCAGCGCGAAGTGCACGTCCAGCGCGTCGGCCAGCATGTGGAGGACGCGCGCGTCGGAGGGGGCCAGGCGCCGCGTCATCTGCTCGGGCTTGAGCGCCGCCTCGAACAGCCGCGCCCTGCCCTCCCAGTTGAGGAACGTGCCGGGCTTCTCGGCGACGGCCGCCACCGGGAAGACCACGTCCGCCCGGTCGGTGACCTCGCTCGGCCGCAGCTCCAGCGAGACCAGGAAGCCGACCGCGTCCAGCGCGGCCCGCGCGCCCGCCGGGTCCGGCAGGTCCGCCAGTTCGACGCCCGCGACGACCAGCGCGCCCAGCTCGCCGGTCGTGGCGGCCTCGACGATCTGGCCGGTGTCGCGCCCGTAGGCGTGCGGCAGTTCGCGTACGCCCCAGACCGCGGCGGTCTCCTCACGGGCCCGCGGGTCCGTGGCCGGGCGTCCGCCGGGCAGCAGCGACGGCAGCGCGCCCGCCTCCACCGCGCCGCGCTCGCCGGCCCGCCGCGGGATCCACACCAGCTGAGCGCCGGTGGCGACCGAGGCGCGGGCGGCGGCGGTGAGGCCGCCGGGCACGGCCGCGAGCCGTTCGCCGACGACGATCACGGCGCCGGGCGCGCGGAGCGCCTCGGCCGCCTTCGCGCCGTCACCGTCCAAGGACGTGTTGCCCGCGAGGGCGTCCAGCCAGTCGGTCTCCGTGCCGGGAGCGGCGGGGAGCAGGGTGCCCCCGGCCTTCTCCAGGCCCGGCGTGACGTGCGTGGCCAGCGAGAACGTCCGCTGTCCGTGCTTGCGCGCGGCCTTGCGCAGCCGCAGGAAGACGCCGGGCGCCTCCTCCTCGGACTCGAAGCCCGCGAGGAGGACGGCCGGTGCCTTCTCCAGCGTGGTGTACGTGATCCCCGTACCGTCCAGGTCCCGTCCCCGGCCCGCCACATGGGCGGCCAGGAAGTCGGCCTCCTCGCTGCTGTGCACCCGCGCGCGGAAGTCGACGTCGTTCGTGTCGAGCGCGACCCGGGCGAACTTGGCGTACGCGTACGCGTCCTCGACGGTCAGCCGGCCACCTGCCAGCACCCCCGCCCGGCCGCGCGCGGCGGCCAGCCCCAGGGCCGCGGCCTCCAGCGCCTCGGGCCAGCTCGCCGGCTCCAGGTCACCGTCCGCGTTCCTGATGAGGGGGGTCGTGAGCCGGTCGGGCTTCTGCGCGTAGCGGAAGCCGAACCGGCCCTTGTCGCAGACCCATTCCTCGTTGACCTCGGGGTCGTCGGCCGCCATCCGCCGCATGACCTTGCCGCGCCGGTGGTCGGTGCGGGTCGCGCAGCCGCCCGCGCAGTGCTCGCACACGCTCGGCGAGGAGACCAGGTCGAACGGCCGCGACCGGAAGCGGTACGCCGCCGAGGTGAGCGCGCCGACCGGGCAGATCTGGATGGTGTTGCCGGAGAAGTACGACGCGAAGGGGTCGCCCTCTCCGGTGCCGACCTGTTCGAGCGCCCCGCGCTCCAGCAGCTCGATCATCGGGTCGCCCGCGATCTGCTCGGAGAAGCGGGTACAGCGCGCGCAGAGCACACACCGCTCGCGGTCCAGCAGCACCTGCGTGGAGATCGGGACGGGCTTCTCGTACGTACGCTTCTTGCCCTCGAAGCGGGTGTCCGGTTCGCCGACCTGCATGGCCTGGTTCTGGAGCGGGCACTCGCCGCCCTTGTCACAGACCGGGCAGTCCAGCGGGTGGTTGATGAGCAGCAGCTCCATCACGCCGCGCTGCGCCTTCTCGGCGACGGGCGAGCTGAGCTGCGACCTGACGACCATGCCGTCGGTGCAGGTGATGGTGCAGGAGGCCATCGGCTTGCGCTGGCCCTCCACCTCCACGATGCACTGGCGGCAGGCGCCGACCGGGTCGAGCAGCGGATGGTCGCAGAAACGCGGGATCTCGATGCCGAGCAGCTCGGCGGCGCGGATGACCAGCGTCCCCTTGGGGACGGAGATCTCGATGCCGTCGATCGTCAGCGAGACGAGGTCTTCCGGCGGGAGCGCCGCCTCGCCGCCTCCGGAGGGGGCCGACGTGGTGACTGTCATGCGTTCACCTCCTGGTGCGGGTTCCGGTCTGCCCACGCGGTGGACTTCGCGGGGTCGAAGGGGCAGCCCTTGCCCGTGATGTGCTGCTCGTACTCGTCGCGGAAGTACTTGAGCGAGGAGAAGATCGGGGCGGCGGCGCCGTCGCCGAGCGCGCAGAACGACTTGCCGTTGATGGTGTCGGCGATGTCGTTGAGCTTGTCGAGGTCGGACATCTCGCCCTTGCCGGCCTCGATGTCCCGCAGCAACTGCACGAGCCAGTACGTGCCTTCGCGGCAGGGCGTGCACTTGCCGCAGGACTCGTGGGCGTAGAACTCGGTCCAGCGCGTCACGGCCCGTACGACACAGGTCGTCTCGTCGAAGCACTGGAGCGCCTTCGTGCCGAGCATCGAGCCGGCCGCGCCGACACCCTCGTAGTCCAGCGGGACGTCGAGGTGCTCGTCGGTGAACATCGGGGTCGAGGAGCCGCCCGGCGTCCAGAACTTGAGCCGGTGGCCCGCCCTGATGCCGCCGCCCATGTCGAGCAGCTGGCGCAGGGTGAGGCCCATGGGGCCCTCGTACTGCCCGGGGCTGGTGACGTGGCCGCTGAGCGAGTAGAGCGTGAAGCCCGGGGACTTCTCGCTGCCCATCGAGCGGAACCACTCCTTGCCGCGGTGCAGGATCGCGGGAACGGAGGCGATCGACTCGACGTTGTTCACCACGGTGGGGCTCGCGTAGAGTCCCGCCACGGCGGGGAAGGGAGGACGCAGCCGGGGCTGTCCGCGACGGCCCTCCAGCGAGTCGAGCAGCGCGGTCTCCTCCCCGCAGATGTACGCGCCCGCTCCCGCGTGGACGACGACGTCGAGGTCGATCCCGCTGCCGAGGATGTCCTTGCCTAGGTAGCCGGCCGCGTAGGCCTCCCGTACGGCTTCGTGCAGCCGGCGCAGGACGGGGACGACCTCGCCGCGCAGGTAGATGAAGGCGTGCGAGGAGCGGATCGCGTAACAGGCGATCACCATGCCCTCGATGAGGGAGTGCGGGTTGGCGAAGAGCAGCGGCATGTCCTTGCAGGTGCCGGGCTCCGACTCGTCGGCGTTGACGACGAGGTAGTGGGGTTTTCCGTCGCCCTGGGGGATGAACTGCCACTTCATCCCGGTGGGGAAGCCGGCGCCGCCGCGGCCGCGCAGACCCGCGTCCTTCACGTACGCGATGAGGTCGTCGGGCGTCATGGCGAGGGCCTTCTTGAGGCCCTCGTACCCGTCGTGCCGTTCGTACGTCTCCAGCGTCCAGGACTCCGGCTGGTCCCAGAACGCGGACAGCACGGGGGCGAGGAGCTTCTCGGGGCTGGTGCCGTTCTCGTCGATCTCGGGTGCCATCGTCATCACTCCCCCTCCTCGGCGGTGGGTCCGGCCGGGTGGTCCGGATCGGAGTCCGAGGTCCGCTGCGGTGCGTCGTGCGAGCTGAGGTGCTGGGAGCCGGGCTGCGGCGGGGCGTCCTTCGGGTGCGCGTCCTGCGGGTGCGCGTCCGGGGAGTGCCCGCCGTCACGCGGCCTGACCACCCGCTGCGGGGCCTCGCCCTTGGCGAGCCGCAGGCCGATCAGCGAGGCGGGGCCCGCTCCGCCGGTGGCTCCGACGGCGCCGGGGCGCTCGTCGGGGAAGCCGGCGAGGATCCGCTCGGTGTCCTTGTACGTGCAGAGCGGCGCGCCCCTGGTCGGCTCGACGGGACGGCCCGCGCGCAGGTCGTCGACGAGCTGCTTGGCGCTCTGCGGGGTCTGGTTGTCGAAGAACTCCCAGTTGACCATCACGACGGGCGCGAAGTCGCAGGCCGCGTTGCACTCGATGTGTTCGAGCGTGACCTTGCCGTCCTCGGTGGTCTCGTCGTTGCCGACGCCGAGATGTTCCTTCAGCTCGTCGAAGATGGCGTCGCCGCCCATCACCGCGCAGAGCGTGTTCGTACAGACCCCGACCTGGTAGTCACCGCCCGGCTTGCGCCGGTACATGGTGTAGAAGGTCGCGACGGCCGTGACCTCGGCGGTGGTCAGGTCGAGCAGCTCCGCGCAGAAGGCCATGCCCGTACGGGAGACGTACCCCTCCTCCGCCTGTACGAGGTGCAGGAGCGGCAGCAGCGCGGAACGGGCGCCGGGGTAACGGGAGATGATCTCCCTGGCGTCCGCCTCCAGCCGCGCGCGCACGTCGGCAGGGAAGTCGGGGGCCGGCAGCTGGGGCATCCCCAGGCTGACCTCGGAATTGGTCGGCTGGACGGTCACCGGTCGACGCCTCCCATCACGGGGTCGATGGACGCGACGGCGACGATGACGTCGGCGACCTGGCCGCCCTCGCACATCGCCGCCATGGCCTGGAGATTGGTGAAGGACGGGTCGCGGAAGTGGACCCGGTAGGGGCGGGTGCCCCCGTCGGAGACGACGTGCGCGCCCAGTTCGCCCTTGGGCGACTCCACGGCGGCGTACGCCTGCCCGGCCGGCACGCGGAAGCCCTCCGTCACCAGCTTGAAGTGATGGATCAGCGCTTCCATGGACGTGCCCATGATGTTCTTGATGTGGTCGAGCGAGTTGCCGAGCCCGTCGGGTCCGAGCGCGAGCTGCGCGGGCCAGGCGATCTTCTTGTCGGCGACCATCACCGGGCCCGGCGCCAGCCGGTCCAGGCACTGCTCGACGATCCGCAGCGACTGCCGCATCTCCTCCAGGCGGATGAGGAAGCGGCCGTACGCGTCACACGTGTCGGCGGTCGGGACGTCGAACTCGTACGTCTCGTAACCGCAGTACGGGTCCGACCTGCGCAGGTCGTGCGGGAGTCCAGCGGCGCGCAGGATCGGCCCGGTGGCGCCCAGCGCCATGCAGCCGGTCAGGTCGAGGTAGCCGACGTCCTCCATCCGGGCCTTGAAGATGGGGTTGCCGGTGGCGAGCTTGTCGTACTCGGGCAGGTTCTTCCGCAGGGTCCGCAGCAGCTCGCGCAGCTGGTCGACGGCGCCGGGAGGCAGGTCCTGGGCGAGTCCGCCGGGCCGGATGAACGCGTGGTTCATGCGCAGGCCGGTGATCAGCTCGTAGGCATCGAGAATGAGTTCACGATCACGGAATCCGTAGATCATGATCGTCGTCGCGCCCAGCTCCATGCCGCCGGTGGCGATGCACACCAGGTGCGAGGAGAGCCGGTTCAGCTCCATCAGCAGGACGCGGATGGCGGTGGCCCGGTCCGGGATCTCGTCCTCGATGCCGAGCAGCTTCTCCACGCCCAGGCAGTACGCCGTCTCGTTGAAGAACGACGTCAGGTAGTCCATGCGCGTGACGAAGGTGGTGCCCTGCGTCCAGTTGCGGAATTCGAGGTTCTTCTCGATGCCCGTGTGCAGATAGCCGATGCCGCAGCGGGCCTCGGTGACGGTCTCGCCCTCGATCTCCAGGATCAGCCGCAGCACCCCGTGGGTGGACGGGTGCTGGGGACCCATGTTGACGATGATCCGCTCGTCGTCGGACTTCGCGGCGGACTGGACGACCTCGTCCCAGTCCCCACCGGTGACCGTATATACGGTGCCCTCGGTGGTCTCGCGGGCCGACGCATGTGAAGTGCTCATCAGGAGTACGACCTCCGCTGGTCCGGAGCCGGGATCTGGGCGCCCTTGTACTCGACGGCGATCCCGCCGAGCGGATAGTCCTTGCGCTGCGGGAAGCCCTGCCAGTCGTCCGGCATCATGATCCGGGTCAGGGCGGGGTGGCCGTCGAAGATCAGGCCGAAGAAGTCGTACGTCTCGCGCTCGTGCCAGTCGTTGGTCGGGTAGAGCGAGACCAGGGACGGCACGTGCGGGTCGGCGTCGGGCGCCGAGACCTCCAGGCGGATCAGCCGGCCGTGGGTGAGCGAGCGCAGGTGGTAGACGGCGTGCAGCTCACGGCCCTTGTCCCCGAGGTAGTGGACGCCCGACACCCCCGTACACAGCTCGAAGCGGAGCGCCGGGTCGTCGCGCAGGGTGCGCGCGACCTGGACGAGGTGCTCGCGGGCGATGTGGAAGGTGACCTCGCCGCGGTCCACGACCGTCTTCTCGATGGCGTTGCCGGGGACGAGTCCCTGCTCCTCCAGCGCGCCTTCGAGCTCGTCGGCGATCTGGTCGAAGACCCCGTTGGGGCCACCGAAGGGGCGGGAGGTCGAGCCCGGCAGGGCGACCGTCCTGCGCAGACCGCCGTAACCGGAGGTGTCCCCGCCGTTGTTGGCGCCGAACATGCCCTTCCGTACGCCGATGACCTCACCGTGGTCGTCGCGCGCGGAGGGAACGTTCTTTCCGTCCTGGCCGTTCTGGCCGTTCCGGCCGTCCGCGCCGGACCCGTTGTCGTGCCCGGACGTGCCGGGACGCTGCTCGCCGCTCACCGCAGCAGCCCCTTCATCTCGATCAGCGGGAGCGCCTTGAGGGCCGCTTCCTCCGCCTCGCGGGCCGCCTCTTCGGCGTTGACCCCGAGCTTGGAGTTCTGGATCTTCTCGTGGAGCTTGAGAATGGCGTCCAACAGCATCTCGGGACGCGGCGGGCAGCCGGGCAGATAGATGTCGACCGGCACGATGTGGTCGACGCCCTGCACGATCGCGTAGTTGTTGAACATGCCGCCCGACGAGGCGCACACCCCCATGGAGATCACCCACTTGGGGTTCGGCATCTGGTCGTAGACCTGCCGCAGGACGGGCGCCATCTTCTGGCTCACCCGCCCGGCCACGATCATCAGGTCGGCCTGGCGCGGTGAACCGCGGAAGACCTCCATGCCGAACCGTGCCAGGTCGTACCGCCCCGCGCCGGTCGTCATCATCTCGATGGCGCAGCAGGCGAGGCCGAAGGTGGCGGGGAATACGGAGGACTTCCGCACCCACCCCGAGGCCTGTTCGACCGTGGTCAGCAGGAAACCGCTAGGCAGCTTCTCTTCGAGTCCCATTGGTGGCCCCTCAGCCCCTTTAGTCCCATTCCAGACCGCCCCGCCGCCACACATACGCGTAGGCGACGAAGACGGTGAGCACGAAGAGCAGCATCTCCACGAGCCCGAAGATCCCCAGGGAGTCGAAGGTGACGGCCCAGGGGTAAAGGAAGACGATCTCGATGTCGAAGACGATGAAGAGCATCGCCGTCAGGTAGTACTTGATGGGAAAGCGGCCGCCTCCGGCCGGCGTCGGCGTGGGCTCGATGCCACACTCGTACGCTTCAAGTTTGGCCCGGTTGTACCGTCTTGGGCCGATAAGCGTGGCCATGACCACGGAGAAGATCGCAAACCCAGCCCCGAGGGCGCCGAGCACGAGGATGGGTGCGTAGGCATTCAACGCCCCTCAGCTCCTTCCAGTCGTCCTTGACCGTTGGACCGCACCGGGCGATTTTGTGTCGCCGCCCCACCACGGATTCCCCGGCACCGGATCACCGAAGATCGTGTACATGTGAGGCAGTTCACAAGCCCGACTGCCCCGCATCCTATGCCTGGTGGTCTGTGATCTGCGACACGGGGTACACCACCGACTTTGTGATCTCCACCACCTGACGAAGGATCATGAAGTCGGATGAGCGGTGATCTTCGCACACGAAGCGTCCCGGCGGTCACGAGATGTGACATCCGCCTGGGTCGTCGCTGGTGGGAGGGGGTTCGCATTATCAAGCGATGGCATATACAAGCAAATTGGCGACGGAACACTTTGGGGTGATAAGGCATCCGCCGTCACCCGGGCGAGGGGGCGGGCAGGAGCGAGGTGGACACGTGCGCGCGTTCACGAGCGACAGGGAGTGAGGGGGATGAGGGGGGTGCACTCCCGGCCATCCGGGCCCCGGCGGTGGCGCCGTAACCATCCGGTCGCAGTGCGGTGACCATCCTGTGACCTGTACCACTCCGGCCGACTGCCCGAAAAGGCGGGCTTGGCCAAGGGTGTGAAGGGATGGTAAGTCAGGGGCAATTCGGGCGTTTGACGAAAAGCAGGTGATCACAGCCATGATCACGCGTGCCCGGTTTGCCCGTTACGGCGTCAATAAAGGCCGTTCGAAAGCGGATTCACAGATTCCAGCCGCAAATGTGGCGCAGGACACGTTTCTTGACGCCCACCCGGGACCGCCTGATAGCGGTATGACCATGTCCCACACCGCTCAGATAACCAGCCACCGGAAACCCCGCCGCAGCGCGTCGAAAACGGCCATCCGCGCCGGAGTTGCCGGGGGTGTTCTCAGCAGCATCGCGGTCGCCGGTGCCGCCGGGCCGGCGCACGCCGAGCCGGTGACCGAGAAGACCATCGAAATGCCCACCCTGACCGCCGGGCTCGCCGACAGCGTCGCGCAGTCCGCGGCGGCCACGCAGCAGGTCGCGTCCGTCCTCGAACTCCAGGCGCAGGAGGACGCGGCGGCCACGAAGGCCGCGCACACCGCCAAGGTCGCCAAGGCGAAGGCCGAGGCGATCCGCAAGGCCGAGGCGGAGAAGAAGCGCGAAGAGGCCGCCGCGAAGGCCGCCAAGGCCAAGGCGGCGGCGGAGGCCGCGGCCGAGAAGGCCACGTACTCCACGCAGTCGGCGAGCACCGGCGGCTCCGGCTCCACGGCCACCGCCAAGACCGCCTCGTACACCTCGACGGCCACCGGCTCGGCCGCGGCCCTCATCGCCTTCGCCCGCGCGCAGGTCGGCGACGCCTACGTGATGGGTTCGACGGGCCCCAACGCGTGGGACTGCTCGGGTCTGGTGCAGGCCGCGTACAAGCAGATCGGTGTGGACCTGCCGCGCGTCTCGCAGGACCAGTCGACCGCGGGCACGCAGGTCTCCCTCAGCAACCTCCAGCCGGGCGACATCCTGTACTGGGGAAGCGCGGGCAGCGCGTACCACACGGCGATCTACGTGGGCGGCGGCGAGTTCGTGGGGGCGCAGAACCCCGGCACGGGTGTGGTCGAGAAGTCCCTGGACTGGGACCCGCCGACCGGTGCGGTGCGGGTGCTCTGAGTTTTCGTACGTACGACGGCCCGCGTCCCGTTCAGGGGGAGGCGGGCTTTCGGCGCAGGGGCTCCGGCTGTACGGGCTCCGGTTGTACGGGGCGAAGGAGCGCGTCCGCGAACTCGCCCCGCTCCTTCGCGTTCTCCCGCAGCCACAGGCCCAGCTTGTGGTCCGCGTCGGCGTGGACGAGGTGGGTGAGGTCCGCGCGCGTGGCCAGCGCCTCCGCGACGGCCCGGGTCACCGCGGGCGGGATCACCGTGTCGTGCGCCGGTACGAGCAGGACCGCGCGCCCGGTGAACGTACGGAAGGCGTCGAGCGCGGCCGAGTCCCGCCAGCTGTCCGGGGTCCTGATGACGCCGGTGAACCCGTCCGCGAACGGCACCTCCCACGCCCGGCGCGCGTACACGGCGGGGGCGCACAGGCCGATCGTTGTGACGCGAGGGCCGTAGTGGGCGGCGAGGTCCGCCACCGTCTGGCCGCTCATGCTGAATCCGACGAGCACCAGGCCGTCGCCGGGCGGCGCGTGCGCGTCGATCACGGCCCGCGCCTGTGCGAGCCGCCGTCCCAGGCTCAGCTCGCCGAGGGATCCGGAACTGCCGCCGTGCCCCGAGAAGTCGAAGGTGACCACGGTGTGGCCCCGCGCGGCGAGATCCCCGGCGAGGGCGTCCAGCCGCCGGTGCTCGCTCGTACCGGCGCCGTGGAGCAGGACGGCGGTCGCCCGGCTCGCGGCCGGATCTGCGGGCGTCGTCACGGAGCAGGTGAGCGTCTCGCCGTCGCACGGGAAGGAGAAGCGCCGTACGCCGCGCCCCTCGTCCCGGACGTCACGCCGCATCGCATCCTCCCCCTGACCCCGTGATCGTACGCCCGCGAAGAAGCTCAACGATCGCTGTACGGCCCGGGAACGAGCGGGGCAGGACCCGTACGCTGGGCGCTCCACCGGAGCCGTGGCGCTGACACGCCACCTGCTGTCGCCCTCCCCAAAGGACGCCCCGTGAGCACTCCCCGCCATGTCATCTTCGGTACCGGCGCCATCGGCCGGGCCACGCTCGCCGCGCTGCTGCGCCGGGGCGAACACCCGCGGGACGTACGGATGGTCAACCGCTCGGGCTCCGCGCCCGTTCCCGACGGGGTCGAGGTCGTGGCCGGGGACGCCACCGACCCCGCCTTCACCACCGCCGTCGCCGAGGGCGCCCAGGTGGTGTACCAGATCCTCAACCCGCCCTACCACCGCTGGGCCCAGGAGTTCCCCGGCCTCCAGGCCGGAGTGGTGGCCGCCGCGGAGGCCGCCGGGGCGCGGCTGGTGAGCATGGACAACGTCTACATGTACGGGCCGCCCCTGGGCCGCCCCCTCACCGAGGGCCACGCCGACGCGCCCACGACCCGCAAGGGCGCGGTCCGCGCGCGGATGGCCCAGGACCTGCTCGCCGCGCACCGCGCGGGCCGCGTCGAGGTCACCATCGGCCGCGCCTCGGACTACTACGGGCCCGGCGGCGGCAAGCAGTCCGTCCTCGGCGACACGGTCTTCAAGGCGGCGCTGCGGGGCCGGACTGCCACGGTCCTCGGCGACCCGGACCAGCCGCACACGTACACGTACATCCCGGACATCGGTGAGGGCCTCGCCCTCCTCGGCGAACACCCCGACGCGGCGGGCGAGGTCTGGCACCTGCCGAACGACCCGGTCACCCGCACCACCCGCCAACTCGTCACCCTCGTCCACGAGTCGGCGGGCCACCCGAAGGCCAAGGTGCGCTCGCTCCCGCCCGTGGTGCTGCGCACGCTGGGCGTCGCGAACCCGCTCCTGCGCGAACTGAGCGAGATGCTGTACGAGTTCCAGGAGCCGTTCGTCGTCGACAGCACCAAGATCACCAAACACCTCGGCGCGACGGCGACCCCGGCGGAACAGGCGGTGCACGACACGCTGGCCACGTACCGCGCGCCGGCCGGAAGCTAGGCCTTCGGGACCACCTTGGTGGTCCCGAGTTGGGAGGCATACTGATGTTCGCAAGGAGGCTCGATTGACGATAGAGGCATTTACCGGCCAAAAGGGGCCAGATGGATCGTTGGTCTGCGTGGCGAACTCTACGCCCGCAAGAACTCAGACAGAGGAACGGTCGCGAACAAGGCCAATCGATCCGTAAGCAGCTCGCCCCGAGCCGGCCGAACGCTGACAGCAATGGCGTCCGGATATTGCGAAGTCATCGACCACGGGCCGCTGGGACACGACCCCGGCAAACTCTGCCGATTATTTGTACAGTAGTCACGACTCACTGCTCGGCAAGCGCGAGCGGTGGACAGTCGGCTGCCATAGGCCGCGCCAACTGCGGTGCCCCGACACGACGGGCCGCGCCTGTTCCCAGCCCGCAGACCTCGAAGTGCCAGCACTGGGGACTTTGTTACGCAGCACCAACGGACAGCAAGTCGCCGACTGAACTTCGCGCTCGCCAGCACCCTCGCCCCCGTCGACCATGGCGAGCAGGAGGCGTAGTGCGATCCGTGACACTGGGAGTTCGGCGCCCTACGCGCCCGCCCGCACCTGGCACGTGCACACGTAGGGTGCACGGTCTGCGCTTCGTTTGCGTGAATCGAGGCCCCGAGCATCAGCTCGACAACATGCTCGCTACGCCCCAACTTCTTTTCCTTCATGAGCACCTATTCCATGAGGTACGGCGCTCGGGATCCCCGAGGGGGCGCTCTGCCGCAGCCGCCCGGCCTCCGCACGCGTGGCTCCTCAATACTGGACCGACATTCCCGTGGCGCGACTGCGACCGCGAGCTGCACATCGCCCTGAGCGTGACGTGCTCGACGGGCCCGAAAACCGCCACGACCGTGCCCTCGACGAGCAGGAGCGGCGCATGTGGGGATAACTGACCGTCGCCCTGGCAGCCGTACTCGCCGAGATCGAGGACGAGAATAAGGGTTGTGCCGTTATCAGTTCAGTTCGTGGCCTAGTGTGGGTAACGTTTCCGCACGCCCGAAAGGATCCCCTAATTCTGTGCACCCCGCCGCGCACCCCTCGGCGGGGTGCACGCACGTCCGCTAAGGGATGCGTGTCGCTACTGCGGAACGGTGGCCTACGGGTCGATCACTGGCGGGGTCCCGGTTGGTCTCACTTCGCAGTGGACGCAGCAAGCATGTCGGCCCACTCGTGCTGGCTGTCCTTGCCGCAGTGGAAGTCCTTCAATCGCTGCACCAAGAGTTGGGGAAACCGCTTGAGGCACTCGGCCAGAGGAAGAGGTGACCACTGTACGGCGGTGAGGAGCAGCTTCTTGGGGTCGCTAACCACCTCAAGAAGGATGCCGTTGCGTTCTTGCGCAAGCATGGCGAGTTTGTCCGGCTCGAGATCTGCCTGATTCGGTTCAACCGCCGCATACAGGCCCTTCCCGATGCCTGCCACCGCCAGTCGCTCAACGAACTGAAGGATCTCACTCTGCGACACGGCCTTCTGCTTGGCTTCCGCGCTCAGTACGACGGTGTAGTCAGCAGTAGAGGCGGACGTAGGGTCATCCGACTCAAAAAAACCGTCCTGGGCGGACTCTTGACTGCTCGGAGGAACTTTGATCGCAACGTCACCGGGGACATTGCGACTAGGATCATTGATGGCGTCGGCGTAGACCATTCCTGGATGAACTAGGTCAAGGCAGGCTGCGACGAAGGCTTGCCCGCGTCTCCCGCCTTCTCGGTTGATGTTGATGAAAGCGGTTGCGAGGTCGCTCAGGACCGGAAGTGTCAGCGAACCGGCTTCGAGTTCGAGCACTGTTGCCCTGTTGCCATCCTCGATGCGCACCCGAAGGAACGCGGCCAAGGCCCTCAGCGCACTCTCATCCTCAAGGAAGTCGGCACTCTGGAGACACTCGACCAGATACTCAAGCTCGGCTCGCGCCACCGGCTTGCTCTCGGGAATCAGCGAGAGGACGACCATCTCTTGCTGATAGAAAGGATGGTTGTTCAGCGGCTCTGCACCGCTCGTCCGCAGGTCGATCTCATGCTCGACACAGGCAGGCACCAGGACGTTCTTGGCGACCCCACGAGCGGAGTACCCGCGATGCACCTTGGTCTGGAGCGCGAGGGCGTTGACGAGCTTGTTCGTGGCCTTGGCCAGCAACGCTGTGCCCAGCATTGGGGTGTTGGTGCCGTTCTTGGCCTGACCCACCTTGCGGCTTCGGGTGATCCACTCGGACGGAAGGTCCTCGTCCGATCGCGCCAGCATGAGCGCTTCGAGGAACTTCTCCCTCGCTGGTTCCCTAGGAACCCGCAGCGTCACTTTCCGCCCCCCGCCCTGCACCATGTTCCGCCCACATCCGTGATCGACTCAGCCTGGACGCCACAGGCTCGCACACTAGCCCGGCCGAGAGCTAGTCTCTCCCTCAGGGCGCCGCCAACCGCCGAACCAAGCGGGTCTCATCTCCCCGATGTCAGTCCCACATGGCACTCTGTTCTCTGTGACGAGTCAAGGCATCGCAATCTCATTGTTCTCCGGCGCAGGCGGCCTGGACCTCGGGGTGGAGCAAGCCGGGTACGAGGTCCGTGCT
This sequence comes from Streptomyces sp. NBC_01317, assembly GCF_035961655.1. NCBI lineage: Bacteria > Bacillati > Actinomycetota > Actinomycetes > Kitasatosporales > Streptomycetaceae > Streptomyces > Streptomyces sp. NBC_01317. Next base: position 3,511,053 of record NZ_CP108393.1, read on the forward strand.
GCCGTTGAGCGCAACGCCGACGCCGTGGCCACGATGGAGAAGAATTTTTCCCATCTCCAATCAGAAGTGATCCAGAAGGACATTCTTGAGGTTTCAGCCAAAGACCTTCTAAGCGCTGCTGGCCTCAAGGGGGGCGAACGCCCGGATTTGCTGGTCGGCGGCCCCCCCTGCACTCCGTTCTCAAAGTCGGGATTCTGGCTTGAGTACAAGCGCAAAGGACTCGATCCGGGCGCCTCCCTTTTGCAGTCCTACACTCGCCTTCTCCGTGAGGCGAAACCGCGCGCTTTTGTCATGGAGAACGTCTACGCACTCACTTTCAACAACAAGGCCTCGCGTCCCGCTTACGAGCGATTGCTGCGGGAAATTGACGAGGCAGGATACAGCTACGAGACGAAAGTCCTGAATGCTGCCGACTACGGAGTCCCGCAGTCCCGACCGAGGCTCTTCGTGATCGGGGTACCAAAGGGTAAGGCCCTGCCGCAGCACCCAGAACCGACACACGGGGGCAAGTGGGAGCGCCGCGCAACGGGCACCGAAGAGCAGTCTCATGTAACAGTGGGGCAGGCCCTTGAGGGGCTCGTGACGGAGCCTGAAGCCGGCGAGACAGTCGGCGGAAAGTATGGGCATCTGCTGCCCGACATTCCGCCCGGAGAGAATTACCTCCATTATACGGAAGAGCGAGGCCACAGTAACCCTGAGTTCAAGTGGCGATCCAAGTATTGGTCGTTCCTGCTTAAGCTCGACCCCAACCGCCCTTCTCCAACGATTCAGGCACAGCCAGGCCCTTACATCGGCCCGTTTCACTGGGATAACCGGCGCCTACGCGTGCCAGAGATGAAGCGGCTGTTCACATTTCCGGATGAGTTTCAATTCGTCGGCAAGCGCGGCGCTGTTCAGGCCCAACTCGGAAATTGCGTTCCCCCCCTCTTGGCGGAAAAGGTCGTGCGTGCCATCGCCGAGCAGGTGGAGTAATCGTTACTTCTACGCCCAGCCGCCCTTCCGCAAGGCGGCGACCAGCCCCTGCGCCAGCAGGAAGGTGAGCACCCGGACGGCCGCCCCGTCACCGACCGCGAGGAAGGGCGCCAACTCCACGTCGCGGGAGAGCGCCGTCACTAGCTTCCAGGAAATGGCGCGCGATGCCGCCACAATGAGCAGAAACGCATATGAACTCGGCCTCACCCCCATGGCCGTCCGGGTCGTCGCAGCTGCGGAAGTTTCCGCCCCCGTCACTGATTTCACCCGTCATACCCGTCACGCCACCCCTACTGTCCGGCGATGTCGCCGCCAAGGTGCACCACATCCGGACCGCCACAATCGCCTTACGCCGGTGCTCGCGGGAGAGTGCGACGCCCCTTCCCGCAAACCGTGTCGACGTGCCAGCCGCCCGAGCGTGAATGCCTACGCCCCGCAGGTCACCCGGGGCTCCTCTGGGACGAACTGACTCTGCGACATCGAACCGTGAATCGCTGGATCCGCTGGCCGGGGCACACGCCCCGACCGGCGGATTCATGTCTACGGTGGGAACGAACTAGGCCAGAGGCCACACTCGCACAACTCGACGTGAACCGGAGATATCGACCGAATCGTCACGCCTTCGGCGCCACCTTCGACAGGCCGTTGATGATGCGGTCCGACGCGTCGCCGCCCGTCGGGTCCGTCAGGTTGGCCAGCATCTTCAGCAGGAACTTCATCAACAGCGGGTGCGTCAGGCCGCGCTGGGCCGCGATCTTCATGATCTTCGGGTTGCCGATGAGCTTCACGAACGCGCGGCCCAGCGTGTAGTAGCCGCCGTACGTCTCCTTCAGGATGCGCGGGTAGCGCTGGAGCACCAGCTCCCGCTGGGCCGGAGTCGCGCGGGCGTGGGCCTGGACGATCACCTCGGCGGCGATCTGGCCCGACTCCATGGCGTACGCGATGCCCTCGCCGTTGAACGGGTTGACCATCCCGCCCGCGTCCCCGACCAGCAACAGGCCCCGCGTGTAGTGCGGCTGGCGGTTGAACGCCATCGGCAGCGCCGCGCCGCGGATCGGCATCGTCATGTTGTCCGGGGTGTAGCCCCAGTCCGCCGGCATCGACGCGCACCACGCCTTGAGCACCTCGCGCCAGTCCAGCTCCTTGAAGGAGTCGGACGTGTTGAGCACGCCCAGGCCGACGTTGGACGTACCGTCGCCCATGCCGAAGATCCAGCCGTACCCCGGCAGCAGCCGGTCCTCGCCGGGACCGCGCCGGTCCCACAGCTCCAGCCAGGACTCCAGGTAGTCGTCGTCGTGGCGGGGCGAGGTGAAGTACGTGCGCACCGCGACGCCCATCGGGCGGTCCTCGCGCCGGTGCAGGCCCATCGCCAGCGACAGCCGCGTGGAGTTGCCGTCGGCGGCCACCACGAGCGGCGCGTGGAAGGTGACCGGGGTCTTCTCCTCGCCCAGCTTCGCGTTCACGCCCGTGATCCGGCCGGTGCGCGCGTCCGTGATCGGCGCGCCCACGTTGCACCGCTCGTACAGCCGCGCGCCCGCCTTCTGCGCCTGCCGGGCCAGCTGTTCGTCGAAATCGTCCCTCTTCCGGACGAGTCCGTAGTCCGGGTACGAGGCGAGATCCGGCCAGTCCAGCTGGAGCCGCACCCCGCCGCCGATGATCCGCAGGCCCTTGTTGCGCAGCCAGCCCGCCTCCTCGGAGATGTCGATGCCCATCGACACGAGCTGCTTGGTCGCGCGCGGGGTGAGCCCGTCGCCGCAGACCTTCTCGCGCGGGAACGCCGTCTTCTCCAGCAGCAGGACGTCCAGGCCCGCCTTGGCCAGGTAGTAGGCGGTCGTCGAACCGGCCGGACCGGCACCGACGACAATCACATCCGCGGTGTGTTCGGAGAGGGGCTCGGTCACGGCGGGTTCTCCCGAAGACTCGAAAATGGCGTACCGGACGGCACGGGACCTGTGCAGTCTATTCGTGCGCACCGACCGCCACGTTGAAGGGCCTGCCCGTGAAGGACATGACCAAGTCACCGCCCGCCGTGCACCTGCGCGTCCCCACCGAGGAGGACGCCCTCGCCTGGCACCGGCTCTTCGACCACCCCGAGGTGATGGAGTTCCACGGCGGCGCCTCCGCCGAGCACTCGGTGTACGAGGAGCTGACCGCCCGCCAGCGCCGCCACGACGCCGAACGGGGCTTCTGCTTCTGGACGCTGGTGGACGAGCACGGCGACGCGATCGGCTTCACCGGCGCCCAGCCGTGGCCGCACGAGACCTTCGGCCCGGTGGGCGAGATCGAGATCGGCTGGCGGCTCGGACGGGAGTACTGGGGACGCGGATACGTCACCGCCGCCGCGCGCACGACGCTGGAGCGGGTCCGCGCGGCGGGCGTCGACCGGGTGGTGGCGATGGTGTACCCGGAGAACACCCGCTCGGTCGCGGTGATCCGGCGCCTCGGCATGGAGCGGGCGGAGACGTACACGGGGGCGGTGTCGGGGAAGGAGGCGCACTGCTACCGGCTGGAGCTGTGAGCCTGTGGATAGCTGGAGCCGTAGGGAGAGAGGGAGAGGCCCCTCAGTCCCGTACGCCCCGGTGCAGCGCCACGATCCCGCCCGTCAGGTTCCGCCACGCCACCCGCGACCAGCCCGCGCCCTGCAACCGCTCAGCCAGCGCGGGCTGGTCGGGCCACGCGCGGATCGACTCGGCGAGGTACACGTACGCGTCCGGGTTGGAGGAGACCGCGCGCGCGGCCGGCGGCAGCGCCCGCATCAGGTACTCCGTGTAGACGGTCCGGAACGGCGCCCACGTCGGGTGCGAGAACTCACAGATCACCACCCGCCCGCCCGGCTTCGTCACCCGGTACAGCTCGCGCAGCGCGCGGTCCGTGTCGTGGACGTTGCGCAGCCCGAAGGAGATCGTCACCGCGTCGAAGACCTCGTCCGCGAAGGGCAGTTTTGTCGCGTCCCCCGCCGTGAACGGCATCCACGGGTGGCGCTTCTTGCCCTCCCGCAGCATGCCCAGGGAGAAGTCGCAGGGCACGACGTACGCACCGGTCGCGGCGAACGGCTGCGAGGAGGTGGCCGTGCCCGCCGCCAGGTCGAGGATCTTCTCGGCGGGGCGCGCGTGGACGGCCTTCGCGACCGCCTTGCGCCACACCCGGTCCTGCCCGAGCGACAGCACGTCGTTGGTCAGGTCGTAGTTCGCCGCCACGTCGTCGAACATCGAGGCGACTTCGTGCGGCTGCTTGTCCAGGGATGCGCGCGTCACTGGCGTTGGCCTCGCTTGTCTCGGATCCGGTGCGGTGCGGTGCAGCTACACCGCGATACGCCCATTCTCGCAGGCGTGCCCCCGCCTCACGCGCGCCGGTGCACCAGCCGCCCGCCCAGCACCGTGGCGACACAGCGGGAGGCGCCGTGCCCGCCCAGGGCCGCGTACGGATCCCCGTCCACCGGCACGTCGAACACCGCGAAGTCCGCGTACAGGCCCTTGTCACCCAGAAGAGGCAGCAGGAACGCCTCCGCCGCAGGCCGTCCCGCGAACGGGTCGAGCGTGGCCGGGCCCGGCGGGTCCGTGAAGCGCTGCTCGATGCCGAGCCCTGAGCGCTGTACGGCGTCCACGACCGCCTCCCGCCCCAGATCGCCCGCGACCGCCACCGCCCCGTGGGCGAGCAGCCGCCGCACCCCGCGCCGCGCGCTCGCGCCCCACCGGGCGTCGGTCATGCCCAGCGCGTCGAGCGCGTCTCCGGTGAGAGGGTCGGTCCCGAGGGTGTCCGCCTCGCGGGGGTCCGGGTGGTACGCCCGCTCCAGCAGCTCGGGGCCGTACGGATTGCACAGGCCCGGGGTGATGATCCCGGGCCACGTGCGCACCCGCGCCTCCGGGCGCGCCGCCGCCAGCCGCTCGTAGGGGCCGACGGCCGCCAGGACGGACCCGTCCACGAGGACGGCACCTCCCGGGACCGGTTCCTCCCCGGCACCCGGCAGCAGCAGGTCAGCACGGTGGATCGTCAGCACGACGGCCGCCCCCGCCCGCTCAGTTGGAGGCGAGCAGCTTCAGCTCCGGGTGGGCCGTGCCGCCCTCGATCGCCGTCGAGGAGATGTGCGACTGGACCCGGTCGTCGACGGGGTCGTTCGCCGGGTCGTCGTGCACGACGAGGTGTTCGTACGTCGTGGCGCGCTGCGCCGGGACGCGGCCCGCCTTGCGGATCAGGTCGATGATCTCCAGCCGGTTGGAGCGGTGCTTCGCACCGGCCGACGACACGACGTTCTCCTCCAGCATGATCGAGCCGAGGTCGTCGGCTCCGTAGTGCAGCGACAGCTGGCCGACCTCCTTGCCCGTGGTCAGCCAGGAGCCCTGGATGTGGGCGACGTTGTCGAGGAAGAGCCGCGCGATGGCGATCATGCGCAGGTACTCGAAGAGCGTGGCCTGCGTCTGGCCCTTGAGGTGGTTGTTCTCGGGCTGGTACGTGTACGGGATGAAGGCGCGGAAGCCGCCCGTGCGGTCCTGCACGTCCCGGATCATCCGCAGGTGCTCGATGCGCTCGGCGTTGGTCTCGCCCGTGCCCATCAGCATCGTGGACGTCGACTCGACGCCGAGGCCGTGGGCGATCTCCATGATCTCCAGCCAGCGTTCGCCGGACTCCTTGAGCGGCGCGATGGCCTTGCGGGGCCGCGCGGGCAGCAGCTCGGCGCCGGCGCCCGCGAACGAGTCGAGCCCGGCCGCGTGGATGCGGCGGATCGCCTCCTCGGCGGAGACGCCGGAGATGCGGGCCATGTGCTCGACCTCGGAGGCGCCGAGGGAGTGGATGACCAGCTGGGGGAAGTCCTTCTTGATGGCCGCGAAGTGCTCTTCGTAGTACTCGACGCCGAAGTCCGGGTGGTGGCCGCCCTGGAACATGATCTGCGTGCCGCCCAGCTCCACGGTCTCCGCGCAGCGGCGCAGGATGTCGTCGAGGCCCCGGGTCCAGCCCTTCTCGGTGTCCTTGGGCGCGGCGTAGAACGCGCAGAACTTGCACGCCGTGACACACAGGTTGGTGTAGTTGATGTTCCGCTCGATGATGTACGTCGCGATGTGCTCGGTCCCGGCGTAGCGCAGCCGGCGGGCCGCGTCGGCGGCGGAGCCGAGGGCGTGGAGCGGCGCGGAGCGGTAGAGGTCGAGCGCCTCTTCCGGGGTGATACGGCCCCCGGCAGCCGCACGGTCGAGGACACCAGTGACGTATTCGGACGTGAGGTCGGCCTTCTCGGTCACCGGGGCGGGTCCTTCCCAAGGGGGGTACAGCGGCCGATCCAGCGTACGCCAGGCCCGCGGCCCGCCCGGGCCGCGGGGGCGCGCCGCAGGTCGGCGACCGCCTGCGGTCGCGCTCACCCCGTGCCGCTACTGCTTCGTCAGGACGCCCGTGGGGTTCCCGGCCGCCGCGTCGTCGGAGTCGTAGTGCAGTCCGTCCTTCTCCAGCGAGAGCCGCAGCCCCTTGGAGCTCTCCGTGCACAGGCTCTGGCTGCGCGGGCCGCTCTTGACGTCGACGACGATCGCGCGGTCCTCGGCCCCGGTGAGGGTGAAGAGGTCCTGGCAGGTGAAGTTCCCCAGGATGTCGGTCTGTTCACCCGTGCCGACCTGCTCCCCGGTCGTGCCCTTCTTGATGACCACCTTCATCGTGCCGGCCGGGATTCCGGCGGAGGTGATGGAGCCGTCCCACGTCCCGATCAGCTCGTCCGGTACGGAGCCGGCGCCGGGGGCGGGTCCTTCAGGGTCGTCGGAGGCGGAGGCGGAGGGGGAGTCGGGGGCCGGGGAATCGGAGGCCGGGGACGAGCCCGACGGGGTGGGCGACGGTGCCGGACGCCCGGGGGTGGCCGGGGCGCTCGACGTGGAGTCGGTCTTCCCCCCGCCCTGGGCCGTGTCGGACCTGTTGTTGTCCTGCAACTGATTCAGGAGGAAGCCGCCGCCCACGGTCACCGCCGCCAGCGCGCCCGCCACGGCCAGCACCACCGTGCAGCTGACCTTGCGGCCCCCGCGCCCCTCCTGGCGCCCGGTGTCGCCGGACACGGACACGGAGAACCCGCCGTCGTGCGGCCGCCGCGCCGGTACGGAGGCGTCCTGCGGCGGCTCCGTCGGCGGTCCGAAGACCCCCAGCGCGGGCGCCTGACCGCCGAAGCCGGTCACCGCGCTCGGGGCCCTACCCCCCTCGGCCGTACCCCCGCCTGCCGCACCCTCGGTGGTCGCGCCTCCCCCCGTCGACGCCTGCGTGAACGGCACCGGCCCCGTGGCCACCGGCTGCTGCGCGGCGGCCGGTACGGATCCGGAGGCGCGCGGCACCACGTCCAGGTCCAGGATCGCCACCGCCGCCCGGCTGACCTCCTCCACCAGCGGCCCCGGCAGCCAGCCCGCCGCCACCGCCCGCTCGGCCCCGCCGGGCGCGAGCCGGCGCGCGACCTCGGCGGGGGTGGGGCGCGCGGCCGGGTCCTTGGCCAGGCAGTGCGCGACCAGGTCGCGCAACGCACCCTCCATGGGGCCCAGTTCGGGCTCCCCGTGCACCACCTTGTAGAGCAGCGCGGCGGACGAGTCCCCGGCGAACGGGCCCGCCCCCGTCGCCGCGTACGCGAGCACCGCGCCCAGCGAGAAGACGTCGGCGGCGCCGGTCACACCCTTGCCGATGATCTGCTCGGGCGCCATGTAGCCGGGCGACCCGACGGACATACCGGTCGCGGTGAGGGAAGCGGTGCCGTCGGTGGCGCGGGCGATGCCGAAGTCGATGAGGCGGGGGCCGTCCAGGGCCAGGAGGACGTTCGACGGCTTCACGTCACGGTGGACCAGACCGAGCCCGTGCACCGCGGCCAGCGCCTCGGCCAGGCCCGCGCCCAGCGCCGTGACGGACCGCCCGGGCAGCGGCCCGTGGCCGGCGACCGCCTGGGTCAGCGAGGGCCCCGCCACATAGCCGGTGGCCACCCACGGGACGGCCGCCTCGGGGTCGGCGTCGAGCACCGGCGCCGACCAGCGGTGCGCGCCGGGCCCCGTCCCCACCAGCCGCGCGGAGGCCACCTCGCGCCGGAACCGGGCCCGGAACTGCTCGTCCGCCGCGTAGTGCGGGTGGACGACCTTCACCGCGACCGTACGGCCCCCCGTGGAGCGGGCGAGATACACCCGGCCCATCCCGCCGGCCCCGAGCCTGCGCAGCAGCGTGTACGGCCCGATGGTCTCCTCGCCTGCCTCCAACGGCTGCATGCTGTTGTCCCCCTCAGCCTCGCGCGCGTTCGTACGGAGCAGCGTAGGGGGTCTTTCGAACGCCCCCCAGGCCCGCGGGTGTCAGGGGCGGAACCAAGGGGTCACGGCCGGAGCAACTCCACGTGCACGTCCGCCGGGTAGCCGGTCGCCGGGCCGGTGCGGCGGGCGAACTCCCGTACCCCCGCGAGCTGGTCCTCGCCGAAGCGGAAGTCGAGCGTCGTGAAGTAACGCTCCAGCAGTTCCGCGTCGAAGGACTCCCAGCGCGCCGCCTGCTCGGCCACCTTCGTGACCTCCTCCAGGGACAGGTCACGCGACGCGAGGAACGCCTCGTGCACCTTCCGTACGACCAGGGGCTCCCGCGCCAGGTAGTCCTTGCGGGCCGCCCAGACGGCGAAGACGAACGGCAGGCCCGTCCACTCCTTCCACATCAGCCCCAGGTCGTGGACCTGGAGGCCGAGCCGCGGGGCGTCGTGCAGCGAGGCGCGCAGGGCGGCGTCGCCGATCAGGACGGCCGCGTCGGCCTCCTGCATCATCACGCCGAGGTCCGGCGGGCAGGTGAAGTAGTCGGGGGTCACCTTGTACCGCTCCTCCAGGAGGAGCTGGGCGAGCCGTACCGACGTACGGGACGTGGAGCCGAGGGCAACCCGCGCCCCGTCCAGCTTCTCCAGGGGCAGCTGCGAAACGATCACGCACGACATGACGGGCCCGTCGCAGCCGACCGCCAGATCGGGGAATGCGACGAGTTCGTCGGCGTTGCGGAGGAATTCGACCAGGGTGACGGGCCCGATATCGAGTTCGCCCCGGACGAGCTGCTCGCTGAGCTTCTCCGGGCTGTCCTTCGTGAGCTCCAGGTCGAGCAGGGTTCCGGTCCTGGCGAGCCCCCAATAGAGGGGCACGCAGTTCAGGAACTGGATATGGCCGACGCGCGGCCGGCTACGACGGTGGCCGGCGTGGTCCGCGTGGTCTCCGTACTCTCCATGGGCCCCGTCCCCGTGGTCTCCATGATCGGATCCGGCGGCCTCTGCGCTTGCGATTCCTTCGGGACTGTCCACATCCCGAGGCTAGACCCGGCCCCTGCGGGGGCCCGCTCCGGGGGCTTCCCGGGTGTGTCCGGCGCGCGTCCCGCGTGTCTCCCGTCAGCACGTCAGGGCCCCTGTCAAACGTCCGGGTGAAGTGATCTTTCCCTCTACCGCTGCGCACACGCTGCGTGCTAGGCTCGCCGCAAGTTGCAGTTTGGTTTCCCTTGCAGTACAGAGCCTGCGGAGCATGTGACCCGCAGGCTTTTGTAGTTTTCAGACTTCTTTGCAGGTTCTGGAGCAGGGCAACCCTTTGGCCCAAGGAGGGCTTATGGCTACCGGAACCGTCAAGTGGTTCAACGCTGAAAAGGGCTTCGGCTTCATCGCCCAGGACGGCGGCGGCCCGGATGTCTTCGTCCACTACTCCGCGATCAACGCGTCCGGTTTTCGCTCCCTTGAGGAGAACCAGGTCGTGAACTTCGACGTCACTCAGGGACCCAAGGGTCCCCAGGCGGAGAACGTCACCCCGGCCTAGTCTTCCGGGTAGGCGATCGCGAAGATCTTGAAGAGCAGTACCCAAGGAGCCCTGCGTCCCCCACTCGGGTGGGGAAAGCAGGGCTCCTGCCCTTGCCGGGGGCGTATCCGGGCGTCGTGTCCGGGAGCCGGCCTACGCGTCCGCGTCCGCCCCCGCCGACCAACGCTCCCCCGCCATCAGGCCGCCGAGCCCGGTCCAGGCGAAGTTCATCAGCGTGGCCGCGGCCTCCCGCGACGAGACGCTCGGGGTGTCGTTCGCCCAGCCCGCCAGCGACTCCGCGGCCCCCACCAGCGCCTGCGCCAGACCGGTCACATCCCGCCCGCCGAGGTCGGAGGGGGTGGGCGAAACGGCGCCCGGGGCACCGGACGGGACAGCGGCGCGCGACTCCCCGGCCGCCGCCTCCACCAACTCCGCGACGTACGCCACCAGCCGTTCCCGCAGCAGGGTCACCTCCCCGGCGAAGGGCTCCCCGTGCGTACGGGCCTGGCGGTGCAGCACCGCCCAGCCGTCCGGGTGGTCCGCCGTGTGCGCGAAGAACGCCGTCAGCCCCGCCCACAGCTGCCGGTCGGCCGGCAGCCCCGGCTCCGCGCCCGCCCGTACCGCCTCGATCAGGGCCTCTCCCTCACGCCGGACGCAGGCGGTGAAGAGTTCTTCCTTGGAATGCAGGTACAGATACACCAGCGGCTTGGAGACCCCGGCGAGTTCGGCTATCTCGTCCATCGACGCGGCCCGGTAACCCCGCTGCCCGAAGACCCGTACGGCGGCGTCCATCATCTGCCGCTCCCGTACCGCCCGGGGTAAGCGCCTGTTTCTGGAAGCACGTACGACACCCACGTCAGACATCCCTCCCCCGCTGCCGCCGAACTGCCCGGTAGGCCTGATAAGCCTACGACTTGACGGACATGTGAACGACGGCCCGGCGTGAGGAAACCGCGCCGGACAGGCCCTACCTCTGCGCCGCGCCGTCCTCCTGGGACTTGCTGGCCTCCAGCTTGGCGCGCGCGCCCGCGACCTTGTCGACCAGTTGCGCCGACATCGCGTCGCGCTGCCTGCGCAGCAGGACGAAGCTGAGCGGGGCCGACAGGACCAGGGCGAGGAGCAGCACCCAGATCACGTTGGAGTCGCCGAAGCCCTTGGGGACCACGCCGAAGTGGACGAGCACGGCGGAGAAGACGAGGCAGCCCATGAAGACGCCGATCCGCATCGCGGTGTAGCGGAGGGTGGGGCTCGGATTAGCGAGGGTCACAACAGGCCTTCTCTCTTCCCGCGTTCAGTACGGGTGGTGGAGCGGGAGCAACATGACGATGTCGTCGCGGTCGTCACCGGGCGCGACCCGGATCGCGTCGGGCACCCGCCCGACTTCCTTGTAGCCGCACGACGCGTAGAAGCGGTCGACGCCCGTGCCGCCGCGGCAGGTGAGGCGGATCGCCTCGATGCCCCCGACGCGCCGGGCGGCGTCCGCGGCGGCGGCCATCAGGTCACGGCCGTACCCCTGGCCCTGGTGCCGGGGGTGGACCATCACCGTGTACAGCCAGAGCCAGTGGCGCATCAGCCGGTGGGTGTTGAGCGTGAGGAACGCCGTCGCGGCGACGGCGCCCCCCTCGTCGTACCCGACCAGCAGCCGGCAGCGCCCCTCCGCCATCGCGGTGAGGTGCTTGACCAGCTCGGGCCGTACGTCGTCGCCGGTCACCGGCGGCACGAAGCCGACGGAGCCGCCGGCGTTGGAGACATCCGTCCACAGCGCGACGAGTCCGTCGTGCAGGGTGCGGTCCACCGCCGGATCCAGTTCGAATATGAGCGACATCCCTCTGTTCTCCGGACTCAGAGCCGCATGGGCTGCGGGGACTCGCGGCGGTCGGCGTCCGGCCCCGGGTACTCGCGGATGATCTCGTAACGGGTGTTGCGCTCGACCGGCCGGAAGCCGGCGTCGCGGATCAGGTCGAGCAGATCCTCACGGCCCAGCTTGTTGGGCGTGCCGTAGTTGTCCGCGTCGTGCGTGATCTTGTACTCGACCACCGAGCCGTCCATGTCGTCCGCGCCGTGCTGGAGGGCGAGTTGCGCGGTCTGGACGCCGTGCATCACCCAGAAGACCTTGACGTGCGGGACGTTGTCGAAGAGCAGCCGCGAGACGGCGAAGGTCTTGAGCGCCTCCGCGCCGGTGGCCATGGTGGTGCGGGCCTGGAGGCGGTTGCGGATCTTGCCGTCCTTCATGTCCACGAAGTCGTGCTGGTAGCGCAGCGGGATGAAGACCTGGAAACCGCCGGTCTCGTCCTGGAGCTCCCGCAGCCGCAGCACGTGGTCGACGCGGTGGCGGGGCTCCTCGATGTGCCCGTACAGCATCGTCGCCGGGGTCTTGAGCCCCTTCGCGTGGGCCAGGCGGTGGATGCGCGACCAGTCCTCCCAGTGGGTGTGGTGGTCGACGATGTGCTGCCGGACCTCCCAGTCGAAGATCTCCGCGCCGCCGCCGGTCAGCGACTCCAGCCCCGCCTCGATCAGCTCGTCGAGGATCTCGGACGCCGAGAGGCCCGAGATCGTCTCGAAGTGGTGGATCTCGGTGGCGGTGAACGCCTTGAGGGAGACCTCGGGGAGGGCTTCCTTGAGGGCGCTCAGCGAGCGCGGGTAGTAGCGCCAGGGGAGGGTCGGGTGCAGGCCGTTGACGATGTGCAGCTCGGTGAGGTTCTCGCCGCGCATCGCGGTGGCGAGGCGGACGGCCTCCTCGATGCGCATCGTGTACGCGTCCTTCTCGCCCGGCTTGCGCTGGAACGAGCAGTACGTGCACGACGCGGTGCACACGTTGGTCATGTTGAGGTGGCGGTTGACGTTGAAGTGGACGACGTCGCCGTTCTTCCGCGTCCGCACCTCGTGGGCGAGCCCGCCGAGCCAGGCCAGGTCGTCCGTCTCGTACAGGGCGATACCGTCCTCGCGGGACAGCCGCTCTCCCGCCCGGACCTTCTGCTCCAGCTCGCGCTTGAGACCTACATCTTGAATAGATGCAGTCATCAGGCCGCCTCCCATATGTCTGCCAATCGGGCCTGTCGAGCCTACGCCCCTCACGGCACGAGAACGACGCGCCCCATGCTCCTCCGCTCTTCGAGCAGGTCATGGGCGCGCGCCGCCTCGGCCAGCGGGACGCGCGCGTGGACGACCGGCCGTACGGATCCGTCCTGTACGAAGCGGAGCAGGAGCCGTACGCCCTCCGCCGCCTCCTCGGGCCGGCCGCCCAGGAGCGTGGGCATGCTGAAGCCCATGACCTGCCGCATGCCCATCAGCGACAGGACAGGGATCGAGGGCTGTGCGGTGTCGCCGCCGGAGGCGCCGTAGAAGACGAGCCTGCCGTACGGGGCGAGCAGCTTGACGTCGTCCAGGAGCTGCCGGCCGCCGATTCCGTCGAGGACGACGTCGACCCCGCCGGGCCCGGCCGCCTCGGCGGCCCGCTCGGGCCAGTCGGGGGCGGTGTGGTCGACGGCGGCGTCCGCGCCGAGGGAGAGGGCGAAGTCGCGCTTGGCCGGGGAGCCCGCCGTGGCGATGACGCGGGCGGCGCCGAGCGCGCGGGCGGCCTGGACGGCGATGTGCCCGATGGCTCCTGCGCCCGCGTGGACGAGGACCGTCTCGCCCTCGGCGACCCGGGCGGTACGGAGCAGGTGGACGGCGACCCGGCCGGTGGAGCCGAGGAGCGTGCCCTCGGCGGGGTCCAGTCCTTCGGGCAGCGGCAGGAGGTGCGTGGCGGGCGCCGCCACGTACTCCGCGTAGGCGTTGCGCGCCTTCCACACGACGACCCGCTGACCGGGTGTGACCTCGCGCACGCGGTCGCCGGCCGCGACGACCGTGCCGACGACGTCCGTGGACGGGCAGTGCGGGAGGGGCGGCGGGCCGAGAGGGAAGGTGCCGAGCCTGCGCTGTACGTCGGCGTGGTCGACGCCGATCGCCTCGGCGCGGACGAGGACGTCCTCGGGGCCGTACGCGGGCTGTTCCGCCTCCTCGGTGACCAGGACCTTGGACGGGCCGTACTCGTGGTGGCGCACGATGCGCACGTTGTCTCCTCACTCGGGGGCGGGCGCGGGCGCCCGGGTGTCAGGTGCTCAGGTCACCGGCAGGTGCGCGACGGCAGGTGGCTCGGATCGTCCTGCCTTCTCCTCAAGATCCCCGCCCGCGAGCACCCGCAACCGGTCACATGTGTCCCACACGTCCACGTGCAGGGTGTGCCGGGCGCAGCATTCCAGCACGGTCACGCCGGCGGCGGGGTGGGTGAACACGAATCCGCCGCCGACGTCCTCCGACCGTACGCGCAGCGGCCTGAGCCACGACTCGTAGAGCGTGCGGGCGATGTGCCGCAGCCGCCGCTCCTTGCCGGCCACGGCCTCGGGGTCCCGTCCCACGCCGTTCGGTGTCCAGCGGTCGAGCACCTCCAGGTCCTGGCGGGTGATGCCGGTACGCGGGGTGCAGTCGATCAGGACGACGGGCCCCCCAGTGGGTGTCCCGCCGTCCCGGTGCACGTCGTTGTGCTCCATGGTGGAAACCGACCGTTCAGTGGCCCATGCCGATGCCGCCGCTCACCGGAACCACGGCCCCGGTGACGAACGACGCGGCGTCACTCGCCAGGAACCGTACGACCGCCGCCACCTCGTCGGCGGTCCCGGTGCGCCGCAGCGGGGTGTTGCCGATCAGCTCCGACCTGCGGCCGTCGGTGATGTGCTCGATCATGTCGGTCTCGATCAGGCCCGGGGTGACGACGTTGGAGGTGATCTTCCGGGCCCCCAGCTCCCAGGCGAGCGAGCGGGCGAGGCCCACCAGGGCGCTCTTGGACGCGGCGTAGTTGGTCTGTCCCGGCGAGCCGAGCGAGCCCATCACGGAGGACATGAACACCAGCCGCCCCCAGCGCTTCCTGAGCATGCCGCCGGTGGCGTGCTTGGCGAGCCGGAAGGCGCCCATGACGTTGGTGTCGAGGACGTCCTTGAAGTCCTTCTCGCTCATCATCGGCAGGAGGCCGTCCCGGGTGATGCCCGCGTTGGCGACGAGCACCTCCACGGGGCCGTACTGGGCCTCCACGTCGGCGACCGCGCGTTTGACGGACTCCTCCTCGGTGACGTCGCACGCCACCCCGAACAGGCCGGGCGGCGGGGCGCCGGTGCGGTAGGTGACGGCCACCTTGTCGCCCGCCTCGGCGAACGACCGCGCCACGGCGAGTCCGATGCCCCGGTTGCCCCCGCTGATGAGAACGGTGCGGCTCATGCCAGTTCCTTTCGCAGTACGCGGACGGCATCCGCGGTGTCGGTGAAGTGCAGCCCGTGCCAGCCGGCCAGGACCGCTCCCTCGCAGTTCTCCGCCAGGTCGTCGGCGAGGAGGCTCTGTGCCGCGGGAATCCCGGAGCGCCGTGCGGCGAGGTCGAAGATCTCCCGGTCGGGTTTGCGGCACCCCGTCTCGAACGACATCACCAGGGCGTCGAAGAGGCCGGGGTCGACCATCTGCCGCCAGTACGGGTCCCAGCCGGGCGGCATGTTGGAAAGCAGGCCCACGAAGACACCCGCGTCGCGAATCCGCTCCAGCTCGTCGATCCACGGCCGGTTGACGCGCCGGTCGGCGAACCAGCGTTCGGCGAAGCCGGACATGTCGGCGCGGATCCCGAACTCGTCCAGGAGCGCGGCCTCGACCTGCCGGCCCCACTCGTCCTCGTCCACGAGCGGGGTGTCCAGCGGGGCCATCGAGCCGGTGCCGTACCGGCGGCCGACCGTGCGCATCGCCGCGTGCAGCGCGGCGGGCTCCAGGCCCATGGGTTCACAGAAGGAGGCGACGGCCCAGGGCAGCGGCGGGGTGAGGACACCGCGGAAGTCGGTCCAGACGGCGCGGACGCCGGTCGTCCCGTCGGTCTTTTCGCCTGTCTTCTCGGCGCTCGTCATGCCTTCGCCTCCCCGTGCAGCCGTACGGACGCCGTGGCCACGCTCCGGCCCGACTGCTGGAACGCCACATCCACGGTGTCCTCGCCGCTCCCGGGCATCTCGGCGCTGAGCACGACGGGCGCGTCGAGTTCCGCGAAGCGCAGGAACGCCGCGTCCATCCCCAGCACATGGGTGACCGACAGCTGACGGCCGCTCCAGAACGCCGCCAGGAGCGCCAGTTGCCGGGCGCCCTCCAGCAGGGTCATGGCCGGGAAGTGGTCGTACTGGTGGTCGAAGAGACTGCGGTTGTCGAAGTCCGGCAGCAGCCGGGCCGTCAGACGCCCGGCGTCGAAGACCGGTTCGGCCAGGACGACGTTGCCCGGTGATGTACGGCCGACCTGGGCGGGGGCGAGGATGCCCGAGCGGTCGGGCCGGGGCACCTCGCGCGTGGAGGGCGCGACGCCCCCGCGCTGGTAGGTGCGGAAGGACCCGTACTCGTGCTTCGTCATGGCGCTGACCCGCATGGACGAGACGCCCACGGCCGCGCCGTTGAAGGTCAGCTCCTGCTCGACGCCCACCTGCCGGACCCGGCCGCCCTTCATCCGTACCGCCGGGTACTCGGTGAGGAGCTGGAGTTCGCCGGGGTCGCTACCTGTCCGCAGCGCCTCGGGGTTGCGCAGCTGCACCGACACCTCGTTGACGAGGAACGACGTGTCCATCGCGATGTCGAGGAAGGTGTGGCCCCCGCAGACGGCCGCCTGCCGGCACGCTTCGAGGACCAGCAGGACGTCCGTGAGGGCGCCCCGCTGGATGTGGTCGTTGTAGTAGCTGTGCGAGAGCGGCGTCTGGGCGCCCGCGAGATAGACGGACTCACCGATCTGGCGGGTGTCGGTCACGAACACCTCGGCCACGGCGGCCCGGTGGACCAGATGGCGGTCGACGGTGTGGGCGAAGCGTATGTGGAAGGGCGGTTCGGTGAGCGTACCGACTGCGTTCTCGGACATGTGCGGTCTCGGTCTCTCTTCGTCCGTCATGGATGTCGCACGGCGGAGGCGGGCACACGCGGGCCGCCGGAGCGCGGGGCGCCCGGGCGCAGGGCGACCGCCGTCGCGGCGGCCACCGCCAGGACGAGCGCTCCCAGGGCGCCGAGGGTCACGGCGTCGGGGTGGACGAGTGACTGGCCGCGCAGTGCCTGCCAGGTGACCAGGGCGAGCAGGCCGGCCCAGGCCGCTCCCGTGATCAGGACGAGGCGGGCCTGAATCCGCTCGTCCGCGAGGACCGCTCCGAAGCCGGCCCCGTCGCCGGGCTCTTCGTCGCGGGTGGTACGGCGGCGCCCCGCCAGGGCCAGGGCGGCGCCCGCCAGGGGGATCACCTGGAGCGCGTGGATGCCGACGAAGTGCGGAATCCGCAGATCGCCCCCGACGGTGCTCCAGTTGGTGAGCGGCATGCCGGGACCGCCGTCGTCCACCCCCACGTTGTGGGCGCCGACGAGGGTGGGCAGCCCGGCGTCGACGGCCTGCTGCTGCTCGGGGGTGGGGATGTTCATCAGGAAGCCGAGGGACATGCCGACGACCGCGAGCACCAGCCCGAGCCGTACGGCCAGGCGCAGCGGCCGCGCCAGCGACCGGTCGCGCAGCACGACCACGGCGGCCACGAAGTTGGAGGTCCACAGGACGATCACCGCGACGGTCATGCTGTTCATGAAGGCGGTGTTCGTCGGGGTGAGGGTGTTGAAGTGGCTGTACGTGCCCCGCCACGCCTGCACGGAGATGATCACCGCTTCGGCGAGGGAGCTGACGGCGATCAGCGTCCCCGCCCACCACGCCGTGCGGGGGTGGCGGCGGATCCGGGGCAGCAGCCAGGCCAGGGTGGCGCTGTAGACGGCGAGCGAGAACGCGAAGTGCAGTGGTTTCAGCCAGATCGGCGCGCCGTTGAGAATCCGGTCGTCGGCGGCGAGACCGATGAGGGTGGCCAGGCTCAGCACGCCCATCGACAAGGAGAAAGCGGTCAGCGGCCCGTGCAGCGGAGGGAGCCGGACGCCTTTGCCCGTCCCGTGGCCGAATGTGTGACCAGTGTGGTCGATGGGGTCGGTAGGGCGGGTAGTGTCGGTGGGGGAATTGTTTTCCTTTACTGCCACGGCCTGCGGGTCGCCGGGTATGCCGCCGGATATCTCTGGCTCCGTTCCGGCGCTTCCCCTGCTTGTCGAGGACATCGTTCTCCCTTTCCTGGATTCTGTTCCGCGGATTCCCTTTCTCCGCCGCGCACGGACATACGTACGGACGCTCGCGGGAATCAGCATGCTGAGGCGCCGGTCCGCTCCTCAACGGCCGTACCACCAACAGATTCCGCACTGCCTCGAAAGTGACATCGGGAGGTGTCCCGGAAGAGGCACGGGTGGTACGCCCTACGGACCCGCCTCCTACCGCCTGGGGAACAGCAACCGGCGCCTTGGGAGCAAAACCCTTCTCGTGGCCGCCGCCACCTGCCTAATTTCCTTCTGCGGCCGGTGAAATACGCCGGCGGCGAGAGGGGGATCCACC
Organism: Streptomyces sp. NBC_01317; assembly: GCF_035961655.1. Classification (NCBI taxonomy): domain Bacteria; kingdom Bacillati; phylum Actinomycetota; class Actinomycetes; order Kitasatosporales; family Streptomycetaceae; genus Streptomyces; species Streptomyces sp. NBC_01317. Next base: position 3,529,188 of record NZ_CP108393.1, read on the forward strand.
ATGTCTCAGAAGGCTGTGACGCTGTCGTCCGACGAAATCCTCACGCGTGTCCGGGTCATCGTGGCGGAGGAGCTGGAGCTGGAGGACGAGCCGGCGGCCATCGACCCGGCCGCCCGTTTCGTCGAGGACTTCGACGCGGACTCGCTGGCGCTGATCCAGATACTCGCGCGGATCGACAAGGAACTGACCATATCCGTGCCGGTCGAGGAGGCGGAGAACCTCGTCGACCTGCGTACTCTTGCGGACCACGTCATCGCGCTCTCCGGGGCCGAGCGTGTCTGACCTCGGCCCCCGACGTGTCGTGGTGACCGGGCTCGGCGCGGTGAGCAGTCTCGGCAAGGACGCCGAGACCCTCGCCGCCGCCGTACGGGAGGGCCGCAGCGGCATCTCCCCGGCCCGCTCCTTCGACACCACCGGCTTCCCTCAGGTGATGGCCGGCGAGGTACCCGACTTCGACGCGCACGCGTCCCTGCGCACGCTCGACCCCGAGCGCTGGGGCAGGTCCGCGCTCCTGGCCGCCGCGGCGGCCACCCAGGCTGTCGCCGACGCCGGCCTGGACCGTACCGAACTCTCCCGTACGCGTGCCGGATCCGCGATGGGAACCACCAGCGGTGAGGCACCCGTGGTGGACCGGCTCACCCGGCAGTGGATCGGCGAGGGCCTCAAGAGCCTCGACCCCGGACTGGTCGCGCAGGTGCCGGCCGGCCGCATCGCCGCCGCCGTCAACACCGAACTCGGCCTGACCGGCGAGGCCCAGACCATCCCCACCGCGTGCTCCGCCAGCAACTACGCGATCGGCTACGCCGCCGACCTGGTCAGCACCGGCGAGGCCGACTACATGCTCGCGGGCGGCGCCGACTCGGTGAACCGCTACACCCACGCCGGATTCCTGCGGCTGGGCGCCCTCGCCGAAGAGGTGTGCCGGCCCTTCGACAAGGACCGCGACGGCATCATCACCGCCGAGGGCGGCGTCGCCCTGCTCCTCGAACCCCTGGACCGCGCCCTGGCACGCGGCGCCCGCGTCTACGCCGAGGTCCTCGGCTACGGGCTGAGCTGCGACGCCAAGCACATGGTCCACCCCGACTCCGGCAGCGTCGCCGAGTGCATCCGCCGGGCCCACCGCAGCGCCGGGATCACCACCGACCAGGTGGACTACATCTGCGCGCACGGGACGGGCACGCCCACCAACGACCTCACCGAAGTCGCCGCCGTACGCGAGGTGTTCGGCGACCGGCTGCCGCCCATCAGCTCCATCAAGTCGATGCTCGGCCACACCATGGGCGCCGCCAGCGGCTTCGGCGCGCTCCTCTGCTGCAAGGCCATCGAGCAGGGCTTCCTGCCGCCCACGGCGAACCTGCGCGAGGTCGACGCCGCCCTCGGCCCCGGCCTGGACCCCGTGCCCAACACGGCGCGCCCCGCCGAGGTCCGTATCGCCCAGAACCACGGCTTCGCCTTCGGCGGCAACAACGCGATCACCATCCTGGGGAAGGTGTCATGACGAGCTCCACCGCGACCGCCCCCTCGGCCACGCCCACTCCCGCGACCGCCCCGTCCGCCGGTACGCTCCCCCGCGTCCGGCCCCTCGCGATCACCGCGCTCGGTGTCATCTCCCCGGCGGGCGTCGGCCTGGACGCCCTGGCCGACGCCCTGCGCGGCGCCACCGAGCCCTGCTCCGACCCGGCGGAGCTGCCCCTCGGGCCCTCCGAGCCCGACGGGCTGCCCGACAACATCAGGGTGGTGCCGGAGTTCCGGCTCGCCGACCACGTGGGCCGCAAGCGGACCCGCCACCTCGACCGCACCACCGGTCTCGGACTCGCCGCCTGCGCGCTGCTGCGCACGGCGGCGGGTCCGCCCGTGGGCGACGACACCGACCCGGCGTGGAACACCACCGGTGTGGTGCTCGGTTCCACGTCGGGCAGTGTCCGCAGCAGCAGTGAGTTCGCCCGGGACACCCACGTACACGACCGGCCCTTCCTGGTCGACGCGGCGGCCTTCCCCAACACGGTGATGAACTCCTGCACCGGCCAGATCGCCATCTGGAACGGGCTGCACGGCATCAACGCCACCCTCTCCGGCGGGACGACCGCGGCCCTGGCGGCCTTCCGGTACGCCCGCAACGCCCTGGACCGCGGCCACGCCGAGCGGCTGCTCGTCGGCGGCGTCGAGGAGCTGTGCCCGCAGACCGCGTGGGGCTGGGCCGCGTCCGGCGCGCTCGCCCAGGGCTTCCCCGTCGGCGAGGGCTGCGCCCTGTTCGCCGTCCAGGACGCCGAGGCGGCCCGCCGGGAGGGCGCCCCCGTCCTCGCCGAACTGCTGGCGAGCGAGACGGCGTTCTCCCCGGAGGGCGTACGTCCCGGAGTGACGTCCGTGCTCGCCGGGTGCGTCACCCGCGCCCTGGAGCGCGCCGGCGTCGACCCCGCCGAGGTCGGCACCGTCTCGCTCGGCGCCACCGGCCTCGTCGGGTTCGAGGAGGCGGAGCGGCGCGCGGTCCGCCGCGCCCTCGGCGGCCGTACGGTCACCGAACTGCGCGTCAAGGAGGTCACGGGAGAGGCGTACAGCGCGGACGGCGCGTTCCAGCTCGCCGCCGTCCTCGCCCGTACCGCCCCCGGACAGCTCTCCCTCGTCACCGGGATCGGCCAGGACGGCCACGTGGCCTGCCTCGTCGTACGGACCGGGGAGGGAACATGACGACGGACGCCGCGGCACACTCCTCGGGCCCCTCCGGGGTCCTGGTGGTCGGCGCGGGCCCGGTCGGGCTCACGGCGGCCACGGCCCTGCTCCAGCAGGGGGTACGGGTCCGGCTGATCGACCGGGCCGACCGCCCCAACCCCCACGCCAAGGCCATCACGCTGTGGCCGCGCGCCCTGGAGGCGCTGCACCGGCTGGGCGCGGGCGGCGGGATACTCGCGCGCGGGCTGCCGCTGCACGCGCAGAACTACCACTCGGCGGGCCGCCGGGTCGCCCGGCTGACCTTCCGCAAGGTGCCCGAGACGCGGTTCCCGTTCGCCGTGTCCCTGCCGCAGCAGGAGACGGAACTCGCCCTGCGGGAGCGGTTCGAGGAGCTGGGCGGGAAGACCGAGTTCGGCGTCGAACTGACCTCGGTCACCCAGTCCCCCGACGACCCCGACGGCGTCACCGTCGAACTGACGGACGGCGAGGGCTCCACCGAACGCGCCCGCGTGGACTGGCTGATCGGGGCGGACGGCGCGCACAGCACGGTCCGCGCGGCCGTCGGCACGGGCTTCGAGGGGGAGACGTACCCCCAGCAGTTCCTGCTGTCGGACGGAGTGTGCGACACCCCGCTGGCCCAGGACGAGGCGCACTATTTCATGACGGCCAAGGGTGTGCTCGTCGTGGTCGGGCTGCCGGGCGGCAACTTCCGCGTCTTCACCAGCCTCGCCCCGAACGCGGAGATCGCGGACGACATACGGGCGGAGGTCCAGCGGGCCGCCTCGGAGCGCTGCCCCGTCCCGATCCGCCTCACCGGCGAGCACCGCACCGGGGTGTTCCGGGTCCACCGCAAGATCGCGGACCGGTTCAGGAAGGGCCGGGTGCTGCTCGTCGGCGACGCCGCCCACATCCACAGCCCGGCGGGCGGCCAGGGCCTCAACACCGGCATAGAGGACGCCGCGAGCCTGGCCGGGCCGCTGGGCGGGGTGGTACGGGGCGAACGCTCCGCCGACGTCCTCGACCGCTGGGAGCGCGAGCGCCGCGCGGTCGCGCTGGAGGTGCTGAGCGACACCGACCTCCAGACGCGGCTGTGGACGATGCGCGGCTGGCGCAGGAACGTCCGGGACCGGGCGCTGGGCATCGGCGAACGCACGGGTCTGCTCGACCGGTTCATCACCCCGCGCCAGACCCAGCTCTCGCTGGTGCACGCCGCGCCGGGCCGCCCCAGGGGACGGCTGCGGGAGGGCGCCCGGCTGCCGGACGTCCCACTGGCCCCGGACGGTACGGGAGCGCTCGCCCCGGACCGTACGGGAGCGCTCGCCCCGGACCGTACGACCGCGCCGGGCACCGCCGTACCGCGTCTGCACGACCTGCTCGACGACGGCCGGCCCGTGCTGCTGGTCCTGGCCGCCGACGGCCGGGACGCGGCACGCACCGCGCGGGCCCGGGTCCTCGCGGAGGGGCTGACGGGCCCCGGCCACCGCACGGTCCTGGTCTCGGCGGCCAGGACGGGCGTGTCCGGCGCGGAAGGCACCACCGGCCCGGTGCGCGTCCTCGCGGACCCCGGGGGCCGCGTGCACGCCGCCCTCTCCGTACGTACCCCCACCGTCGTCCTGGTCCGCCCGGACGCGGTGGTCTCCGCGGTCCGCCCGCCGGGCGGACCCGAGCTGTTCCAGGAACTCCGCCTCGTACCTCCACGGGCGGAACCCGTTCAAGAAGGAGTCTGAATCCTGATGTCCACCCCCGACGCCCGGCTCGAAGCCGGGCCCCGCCCAGGGCTCACCCTGCTCGTCGTGTGTCTCGGCGTACTGATCGTGCCGCTCGGCGTCAGCGGCACACCGGTCGCCCTTCCCGACATCGGGCGCGAACTCGGCGGGAGTCTCGCCTCGCTCCAGTGGGTGGTCAACGCGTACAACGTGATGGCGGCCAGCCTGATGATGGTGGCCGGCTCACTCGCCGACCTGATCGGCCGTAAGAAGATGTTCGCCTTCGGCACCGGCCTGTACGCGGTCTCGCTCGTGGCGACCGTCCTCGCGCCCAGTGTCATCGTGATCGACATCGCCCGCGGGGTCGCCGGTGTCGCCGCCGCCGCGCTGATGACCTCGGCCACCGCGATCGTGGCGTCCAGCTTCGACGGGGCCGCGCGGGCCAAGGCGTTCGCCGTGGCCGGTGTCACCCTCGGCTCCGGCCTCGCGCTCGGACCGACCACCAGCGGGCTGCTCGTCGGCGCGCTGGGCTGGGAGTCGGTGTTCTACGCGCACCTGGCCCTCGTCGTCCTGTCCATGCTGGGGCTGCCGTTCCTCCAGGAATCGCGCAACCCGCAGGCGGGCGGCGTGGACTGGCCGGGCACGATCACGTTCAGCCTCGCGCTCGTGCTGTTCACGCTGGCCATCATCCAGGGCCCGCAGAGCGGTTGGGCCGGCCCGACCGTGCTGATCCTGCTGGCCGGGTCGATCCTGCTGGTCGTCGCGTTCGCCCTGGTGGAACGGAGGCAGGAGAGCCCCATGTTCGACCTGTCGCTGTTCCGCGAGAGCCGCTTCCTCTCGGTGAACCTGCTCAACGTCGCCTTCTCGTTCGGCTTCATCGGACTGCTGCTGGTCCTGCCCGCGTACCTGATCGGCGCGAACGGCGAGAGCAGCCAGGGCGCCGGACTGATCATGCTGCTGCTGACCGGACCCGTGCTCTTCCTGCCCCTGATCGGCGGCCGGCTCGTCGCCTCCGGCGTCCACATGCGGGTCGTGCTCGGCCTCGGCCTGCTCCTCATCGCGGCCGGCTGCGCCTGGCTCACCGTCGTCCACCCGGGCATCGGCGTCCTCGGCCTCGCCGGGCCGCTGCTCGTCGCCGGTATGGGTGTCGGCCTGATCATGGGCGTCCTCGACGGCGCCGCCGTGAGCACCGTGCCGCCCGAGCGGGCCGGCATGGCGGCGGGCATGTTCAACACGATCCGCCTCGCGAGCGAGGCCATCGCGGCCGTCGTGATGGTCGCGGCCGTCGCCTCGATGATCCGCTCGCGCATCTCGGACGGGCTGTCGGAGTACGTCGCCAAGGGCGGCGAGTCCGCCTCCACGACGGCCGACCGGGTCGCCAGCGGTGACGTGGCCGGTGTGGTGAAGGACGCCCCGGCCGCCCTGCGCGACGGCTTCGGCGACTTCCTGTCGCAGGGCCACACGGACGCGCTGCGCGTCGTGCTGTGGGCGTCCGCCGCGCTCTGCGCCGTCACCGCCGTCGTCGTGTACCGGATGCTCGCCGACCGCCCCGCCGCCGCCGGGGAGCCGGGCAAGCAGGCCCCTTCGCGGCCCGTGGACGCGGACGGCGCCGCGCTCGAACGGACCCTCGTCGACGACTGATCCCCCCTCCCCCAGGTCCCCGGAGCGCGCACCCCGCGCACCGGGGACCTGGCGGGTACCAGAAGGGAACAGGACATGCCCCTGCCCGAATCCACCGATCTCTGGATCGTCCCCCTGGACACGGACCCGGCCCTCCACGAGGCCCGCCTCCCCGAACTCGGCGCGTACGAACGCGAACGCGCCCACCGGCTGGGCCTGCGGAAACCCGCCGCGCGCCGCCGCTACCTAGCCGCCCACCTCGCCGCCAGGGACATCGTGGCCGGCTACCTGACGTGCGAGCCCGCCGAGCTGACCCACGTACGCAACGCCTGGCGCGGCAAGCCCGGTTACGTACTCGGCTGGTGCCCGGGACCCGCCGTCAGCCTCTCCCGCTCGCACGAACTGGCCCTGCTCGCCGTCCGCGCGCCGGGCGCCGAGGTCGGCGTGGACCTGGAACACGTACGCCCCGGGGTCGACTGGTCCCGGGTCCTCGGCCGGCCGTGCCCCGACCCGAACGACGGATTCCGCTCCTGGACCCGGCTGGAGGCGGCCGTCAAGGCATCGGGACTCGGCCTCTCGGCGGCCGCGAGGGCACAACTGGATCACCGTTTCTGGCCCGCGGCGGACCTGGCCCTGCCCCGGCCGTACGACGGATACGCCGCCGCGGTCGCGACGGACCGCGCCGGACGGAACAACCCCGTCCGGATACGCCTCCATTCGACATCAGATTTTCGTCAACTGGTGACACTGCCTTAACAGCGCCCGAACGGCCTGCGGAACGCCCTGACCTGCCGTATCAACGGGTAATGAAGAAGTAAGGACTGACGTCGGGCCGCACATCGTCGTGAGGTACGACATCGAGTGCGGAAATCCGTTTCCCCTAGACTCCCCCTGCACGATGTGTCAGGTCGGGCGGCTCACCGGAGAGCCGCCGAAGCTGGACCAGTGACCTAGGGGGACTTCAGCAGTGCTGAAGATACAAACGCAGATCGAGGAGACCGATCCTTCCGTAGCTTCCGCGCGCCTGCTCGCCGACCGGCTCGCGCTCGGCAGCGATGAAATCATCTGCCAATTCAGGCAATCCCTCGAAGGCGTGTCCAGCCCGCTGATCTCCACCACGGAGCTGTGGGGAGAAGCGCGGGAACACGCCAGACTTGTCATCCAGGAGTGCGCGGAGGCGCTGCGGGAGAGCGAGCAGCCCTCCGCCGCCAACGCCGCGCTCGGCCTCTCCGTCGGCCTGAGCACGCGCGGACCGCTCCAGTCGGTCCACCCGGCCGACACCCTGCGGTCGTCGGGACTGCTCTTCCAGATCTGCCTCCAGTACCTGGTGACGGCGGCGGCCGGCCTGCCGCCCGAGCAGTCCTCCGCCTGCCTGGGGCGCGCGGTGGCGGCGCTCAACCACAGCCTGGCCACCTGCTTACAGGTCTCGGCGGCCGGCTACGACGCGTACCTCCTCAAGAAGGTGGAGGAGAGCGCCACGGGCCACCGCCAACGGCTCGCCCGCGACCTGCACGACCGGCTGGGCCAGAGCCTGGCCCTGGCCTACCGCTGCCTGGACCTGCACGACCAGGCCATGGCCGAGGGGTACGGGCCCGCGACCCGCGACCGCCATCTCGGCCGGGTCCGGGGGGCGTTGGACGAGGCGACCGGCTACACACGGGGGCTCATCTCCGACCTGCGGACGCGCCCCGGCGTGACCGGTCTCGCCGAAGCGCTCCTGGAGTACGCCGAGGCGCACCAGGCGCCCGGCGTCCGGGTGCACATCGAGGTGAACGGCGACGAGTCGTGGGTCCCGGCGGGGCACGCCGAGGAGTTGTTCCTGGTGCTGCGGGAGTTCCTGCGCAACTCCCTGACGCACGCGGCCCCCAGCACGGTGGCGCTGGAGGTCGACGTGGCCCCGCACCGCGTGGACTGTTTCGCGCACGACGACGGGACCGGCTTCGACCAGACGGCGCCGCCGGCGCGCGACGGGCGGTCGGGGACGGGCCTGCTGTCGATGCGGGAGCGGGTCCAGGCACTGGGCGGGACGCTGCATCTGACGAGCGCGCCGGGGGTGGGCACGGGGATGCGGCTGTCCCTGCTGCTGCCGGAGCCGGATCCCGCCACCGCGCCGGACGTCCGCGGATGACCACGTACAGCGTCGTCATCGCGGACGACCACACCCTGCTGAGGGACGCGCTGGCCGAACTGATCCGCGGTGTGGGCGGCTTCGACGTGGCGGCGGCGGTCGGCGACGCGCCGGGCGCCGTCGCCATGGCGGCCGAACACCGCCCGGACGTCCTGCTGATGGACATCGAGATGCCGGGGAACGAGGATCCGGGGCGTACGGTACGGGCGGTCCAGGCCGCCTCGCCCGACACCAAGATCATGGTGCTGACCATGCACGACGATCCCCGGCTGCTCCAGAGCCTGCTCCCCCTCGGCATCCGCGGCTACCTGCACAAGACGGCCACGCACCACTCGCTGGTCGCGGCCCTGCGGGACGCGTGCAGCCAGGACGGTCTGACCGTCTCGCTGCCGCCCCGGCCCAAGTCGGAACCGCAGCCGGCGCCAGAGCCCGCCCACCACACGCTCAGCCCGCGTGAGGTGGAGGTCGTCACGCTGGTGGCGGCGGGGCTCAGCAACCGGGGGGCCGCCACCCAACTCGGGCTCACCGAGGGCACGATCAAGCGCCATCTGCGGAACATCTTCGCGAAGCTGGGAGCGGTCTCCCGGGTGGACGCGGTCAACAAGGCCGTCGTCGCCGGGCTGATCCCCCCGCCGTCGGCCGCCCCCCGGCGGCTGCGCCCGCCGCTCGGCTGACGTACGCGGGGTCCGAGGGGGCCACCGGGCCCGGTGGGCCGCCCCCTCGGACCATCCGTCAGTCCTCCTCGGGCAGTTCTCCCACCCGGTTCTCCCACTTGGTCGACAGCACGATCGTCGTACGGGTCCGGGAGACGCCCTTCGTCCCGCTCAGCCGGCGGATCGTCCGCTCCAGGCCGTCCACGTCACTCGCCCGTACCTTGAGCATGTACGAGTCGTCCCCCGCGATGAACCAGCAGTCCTCGATCTCCTGGAGATCGCGCATCCTCCGGGCCACGTCCTCGTGGTCGGCGGCGTCCGAGAGCGAGATCCCGATCAGCGCGATGACCCCGAGGCCCAGCGAGGCCGAGTCGACCGTGGCGCGGTACCCGGTGATGACACCCGCCGCTTCGAGCCGGTTGATGCGGTCGGTGACACTGGGTCCCGACAGTCCGACGAGGCGCCCTAGCTCGGCGTACGAGGCCCGCCCGTTCTCCCTGAGGGCCTGGATGAGCTGCCTGTCCACGGCGTCCATATGCCTGAAGCCTTCCATTGTTCAACGAGCTCACAAGGTACGTATAGAATCTAAGGCATAGAAGGCTCGATTCCTACGAATCCGCCACACTTTCGGCGTTTTACCTTCACTCGGAGTCGGCGGTCGGCTCAGGTGCCGCCCTGCGCACCGCCGAGTTCACCCTCCCAGCGGCGGTACAGCCGATGCGGCACCCCCGCCGCGTCGAGCACCCGCCCCGCGACGAAGTCCACCAGGTCCTGGATGTGCCGCGCGCCCGCGTAGAACGCCGGGGACGCCGGCAGGACCACCGCGCCCGCCTCGTCCAGCGCCACCAGATGCCGGAGCGTCTGCCCGCCGAGCGGTGTCTCCCGTACGGCGACCACCAGCGGGCGCCGCTCCTTGAGCGTCACACTCGCGGCCCGCTGGAGCAGGTCCTTCGACAGGCCGAGCGCCACCCCGGCCACGGACGCCGTGGACGCGGGCACGATGAGCATGCCCTTGGCGGGGTACGACCCCGAGGACGGCCCCGCGGCCAGATCGCCGGCGGGCCAGTGGCGTACATCCGCCACGTACTCCGCCACGCTCTTCGCGAAGGTGTCTGGACCGCCGTCCGCGCCGCGCGCCAGCCAGTCGGCGAGATCGCTCTCCCAGTGCGCGTCCCGGAACGCGATCCCCGTCTCGTCCAGCAGCGTCAGCCGGGACGCCCTGCTGACGACCAGGTCCACACTCTCGCCCGCGTCCAGCAGCCCGCGCAGCACGGCAGCGGCGTACGGCGTCCCCGACGCGCCGGAGACCCCGACGATCCAGGGGCGCCGGAGCTCCGGTCGCGGGCTGCGGGAGTCTGGGTACGGTCCGGGCTTCACGGATCCGAGCCTATCCGGCACTCTGGTGACGGAACCGACGGCGGTGCCCCGTACGTTCCCCTGGGGCCGGGACGGGAACTGGGATGGGGGCCGGGATGACGTATCCGAGGACCGAGGGCACGACGCCGAGCCGCACCGACCGGGTGAAGGCCGCCGGCGGCGTGATGATCCTCTGGGTGGCGCTGCTCTGGGTGCTCGAAGTGGTGGACACCGCGTCGGGCGGCGCGCTGGACACGTACGGGCTGAGCCCGCGCAGCTTCGGCGAGCTGCGCGACGTCGTCCCGATGGCCTTCCTGCACCACGGCTTCGAACATCTCGCGTCCAACACCGTGCCGCTGCTGGTGCTGGGCTTCCTCGCGGCGCTCGGCGGGATACGCCGCTTCGCCGCCGTGGTCCTGACGATCATGGTGGTGGGTGGCCTCGGCGTGTGGCTGACCGCCGCCGACCACTCGAACACGGTCGGGGCGTCGGGCGTGGTCTTCGGCCTGCTCGGCTATCTGCTGGTGCGCGGGTTTGTGAACCGGAGCGCGGTGGACCTGGTGGTCGGCCTGGTGGTGCTGGCGGTCTACGGCTCGGTGCTGTGGGGCGTCCTGCCGACCGACCCGTCCATCAGCTGGCAGGGCCACCTGTTCGGGCTGACAGGCGGAGTCCTGGCGGCGTTCCTCTACCGGAGGAAGCAGCCTGTACGGGCACGGGCGGCGGTCCCGCTCATACCGTGAGGCCGCGCACCAACAGGTCGAGCAGGGCGAAGAAGAACAGGCTTATGCCCACAAAACCGTTGACCTGGAAAAACGCGCGGTTGAGGCGCGACAGGTCGTGCGGCTTCACGATCGTGTGCTCGTAGAGGAACGCGCCCGCGACGATCACGAGCCCGGTCCAGAAGAACCCGCCCGCGTCGGTGGCCAGCGCGTACCAGACCAGGAGCCCCATCGTCACGACGTGCGCGCCGCGCGCGCCGTACAGCGCCGCCGGGATGCCGAAGCGGGCCGGCACGGACAGCACGCCGTGCGCGCGGTCCGCCTGGACGTCCTGGCACGCGAAGATCAGGTCGAAGCCCCCGATCCAGATGCCGACGGCCAGCCCCAGGATCACCGCGTCCCACGACCACGCGCCGGTGATCGCGATCCACGCGCCGATCGGGCCCATCGCCTGGGCGATGCCGAGGATCGCGTGCGGGAAGTTCGTGAACCTCTTCCCGTACGGATAGAGCACCATCGGGACGACCGCGACGGGAGCGAGCGCCAGGCACAGCGGCCCCAGCAGCGCCGCCGCGCCCAGGAAGAAGAAGAGGGCGACGAGCGCCCCGGTCCAGGCGGACCGTACGGACACCGCGCCCGTGACCAGTTCACGGCCGGCGGTCCTGGGATTACGGGCGTCGATCTCGCGGTCGATGATCCGGTTGCACGCCATGGCGAACGTCCGCAGCCCGACCATGGCGACCGTCACCAGCAGCAGCCGCAGCCAGTGGATGTTGCCGTCGAGCTGGGTCATCGCCGTCAGCGCGGCGATGTACGCGAAGGGCAGGGCGAAGACCGAGTGTTCGATCATCACCAGCCGCAGAAACGCCCGTGTCCGGCTGTTGGGCTGCGCGGGCTCCGGCCCGAGGACTCCTTGGACAGCGCTCATGAGAGGCCGTACTCCCTCCACCGGCGGTCGACCTTCGCCGCCGTCTCCGGGTCGGACTCGACCATCTCCGGCCAGCCCCCGTCCCGTGTGTACCCCTCCTCGGGGAGCTTCCGCGTCGCGTCGATCCCGGCCTTGCCGCCCCAGAACTGCTGGTACGAGGAGTGGTCGAGGTGATCGACCGGTCCCTCCACGACGGTCAGGTCGCGCGCGTAGTCGGTGTTGCCGAGCGCCCGCCAGGACACCTCGTGGAGATTGTGGACGTCGCAGTCCGCGTCCACGACGACGATCAGTTTGGTCAGCGACATCATGTGCGCGCCCCAGATCGCGTGCATGACCTTCTGCGCGTGCTTCGGGTACTTCTTGTCGATCGAGACGATCGCGCAGTTGTGGAAGCCGCCGGACTCGGGCAGGTGGTAGTCCACGATGTCCGGCACGATGATCTTCAGCAGCGGCAGGAAGAACCGCTCGGTCGCCCGCCCCAGCGGCCCGTCCTCGGTAGGAGGCCGGCCGACCACGATCGACTGGAGCAGTGGGCGCTTGCGCGTCGTCACACAGTCGATGGTCAGCGCCGGGAAGGGCTCCTGCGGCGTGTAGAAGCCGGTGTGGTCGCCGAACGGGCCCTCCGGCAGGGTCTTCCCGGGCTCCAGCCACCCCTCGATGACCACCTCGGCCTGGGCCGGGACCTGGAGCGGCACGGTCTTGCAGTCGACCATCTCGATCCGCCGGCCCTGGACGAAGCCCGCGAACAGGTATTCGTCGATGTCGCCGGGCAGCGGCGCGGTGGAGGCGTACGTCACGGCGGGCGGACAACCGAACGCGACGGCCACCGGCAGCCGTTCGCCGCGCTTGGCGGCGACCTGGTAGTGGTTGCGGCTGTCCTTGTGGATCTGCCAGTGCATCCCGATGGTGCGGCGGTCGTGGCGCTGGAGGCGGTAGAGCCCCAGGTTGCGGACGCCGGTCTCGGGGTGCTTGGTGTGCGTCAGGCCGAGGTTGAAGAACGAGCCGCCGTCCTCCGGCCAGGTGAACAGCGCGGGCAGCTGGTCGAGGTCCACGTCGTCACCGGTGAGGACCACTTCCTGGACGGGCGCGTCCTTCACCTTCTTGGGCGGTACGTGGACCATCGTGCCGAGCTTGCCGAACGCTTCCCGTACGCCGACGAAGCCCTGCGGCAGCTCCGGCTTGAGCAGCCCGCCGATCTTGTCGCTGATCTCGGCGTAGGAGGTGAGGCCGAGCGCCTTGAGGAGGCGGCGGTCCGTGCCGTACACGTTCATGGCCAGGGGCATCGAGGAGCCCTTGACGTTCTCGAACAACAGGGCGGGGCCACCGGCCTTGTTCACGCGGTCGACGATCTCCCCGACCTCCAGGTACGGGTCGACCTCCGCCTTGACACGGGTGAGGTCGCCCTCGCGCTCCAGCGCCCTGAGCAGCGAGCGAAGATCGTCATAAGCCATGCCGCCCAGTGTGTCATCCCCGGCTCCGGGACCCGCCGGGGCTTCCCCGTTCTCGCTACTGTGGTCCTGTCACGGAGGCCGCGATCCGGTCTCGATCTTCATGCGCAGGGGGTCCGCCATGCTTAGGGTGCTGATGATTCTGGTGCCGCTGGGCCTCAGCGTCTACGCCTTCATCGACTGCCTCACGACCGACGAGAAGGACGTCCGCTACCTCCCCAAGCCGGTCTGGGCGATCCTGGTGCTCCTCTTCCCGCTGGTCGGCTCCATCTCCTGGCTGATCGCGGGCCGGGACCGCCGGGTGACGGGAGCGGCGGGGCGGCGCGGCGGCTGGGTCGCGCCGGACGACAACCCGGAATTCCTCAACTCCCTCAAGGACGAGGCGAAGCCGTCCGGGGGCCGTCCTGAGACGGGCGGGGACGCCGCGGACGACGCGGAGGCCGCCGCGCACCTGGAGCAGTGGGAGGCCGACCTGCGGCGGCGCGAGGAGGAGATCGAGCGCCGTGAGAAGGGCGGCGGCGCCACGGAGGACACGCCGCCGAAGGCCTGAGACCCGCGCCGGCCTGGGACGCGGGCGGGCCTGGGACACGAGCCGCTGCGGGATGCTTGCCGGCATGCTGATGAAGCCGGGACAGGCACAGGAATGGCTGGCGACGGCGGTCGCCGAGGCACGCGCGGGGCTCGCGGAGGGCGGCATCCCGATCGGCGCCGCGCTCTACGGCGCGGACGGGGCGCTGCTGGGCCGGGGGCACAACCGCCGCGTCCAGGACGGTGATCCGTCCCTGCACGCGGAGACGGCCGCTTTCCGCGCGGCGGGGCGGCAGCGCTCGTACCGGGGTACGACGATGGTGACCACGCTCTCGCCGTGCTGGTACTGCTCCGGGCTGGTCCGGCAGTTCGGGATCTCCCGGGTGGTGATCGGCGAGGCGCGGACCTTCCACGGCGGTCACGACTGGCTGGCGGAGCACGAGGTGGAGATCGTCCTGCTGGACGATCCGGAGTGCGTCGCGCTGATGCGGGCCTTCGTCACCGACCGTCCCGACCTCTGGAACGAGGACATCGGCCATGACTGATCCGAACGCTTCCCCTCCCCCCGCCGACGCCACCGCCGCCGTGCCGACCGTCGATCTGGGGCCGTGGCGCTCCGGTGACCCCGGCGCACGCGCCGCCCTCGCGGCGACCGTGGACGACGCCCTCCGGCGGGCCGGCTTCCTGCTGGTCACGGGCCACGGGGTGGATCCGGCGCTGCGGGCCCGGATCCGGGCGGCGGCGCGGGAGTTCTTCCTGCTGCCCGCCGCCGTGAAGGAGCCGTACGCGGCCCGGGTCGGCGGGCGCGGCTGGCTCCGCTCCGGGGCGGAGGCCAACGGCGGCGCGGAGGGCACACCGCCCCCGCCGGACCTCAAGGAGTCGTACTCCTTCGCCTCGTACGAGCCGACGGGCGACCCGGCCGTGGACGCGGAGTGGTTCCTGCCCAACCGGTGGCCGGACGAGGCCCCGGGGCTCCGGGAGCTGGTGGAGACGTATCTCACGCGGATGCGGGAGCTGTCCGACGAGTTGCTGGGGCTCCTCGCGGTCGCGCTCGGCCGGGACGAGGACTTCTTCACCGCGCACACCGCGCACCCGACCTGGGGCTTCAACGTCAACTGGTACCCGGGCACGGAGGTCGTCGGGGAGGCGGAGCCGGGGCAGTTCCGGATCGGTCCGCACACCGACTTCGGTACGGTCACCGTCCTCGACCGGGAGGCGGGCCGGGGCGGGCTCCAGGTCTTCACGGACGAGGAGGGGTGGCGGGACGCCCCGCACGATCCGGACGCCTTCACCGTCAACATCGGGGACCTGATGGCCCGCTGGACGGACGGCCGCTGGTGCTCGGGCCGCCACCGGGTCCTTCCGCCGCCGCCCGACGTGCCGTCGGAGGAGCTGATGTCGCTGGTCTACTTCTACGAGTGCGACCCGGGGACGGCCGTCGCCGGGGTGGACTCGCACACGTATCTGCGGGCGCGGCTGGACGCGATCGCGGTCGACTGACGCCCGTAAGGACCCTGCCGTACGGCCACAGCGCGACGCCCCGCAGGACCGGTGGTCCCTGCGGGGCGTCGTACGGTGAAACGGCTCAATCGACCCCGGCGTAGGAGTGCTTGCCGGTGACGAAGATGTTGACGCCGTAGTAGTTGAACAGCCAGCAGCCGAAGGCGATCAGCGCCAGGTAGGCGGCCTTGCGGCCCTTCCACCCGGCGGTGGCGCGGGCGTGCAGGTAGCAGGCGTACGCGACCCAGGTGATGAAGGACCAGGTCTCCTTGGGGTCCCAGTTCCAGTAGCGGCCCCAGGCCTCGCCCGCCCAGATCGCGCCCGCGATGATCGTGAACGTCCAGAGCGGGAAGACGGCCGCGTTGACGCGGTAGGCGAACTTGTCGAGGCTCCCGGAGGCGGGCAGCCGCTCCATGACGGAGGTGGCGAAGGCGCCGGGCTTGCCGCCCGCGGCGAGCTTCGACTCGTACCGCTCACGGAAGAGGTAGAGCAGCGTGGCGACCGCGCCGACGTAGAAGACCGCGCCGCAGAAGATCGCGGTCGAGACGTGGATCCACAGCCAGTACGAGTGGAGCGCGGGGACCAACTGGTCGCTGGCCGTGTAGAGCACGGTGACGGCGAGGCCGAGGTCCAGGAGGACCGTGGTGACCAGCGGCAGTCCGAGCCAGCGGATGTTCTTCCTGAGCACGAGCAGCGTGAGGTACACCGCGACCGCGACGGTCGAGAAGGTGATGTTGAACTCGTACATGTTGCCCCAGGGGGCGCGCTGTACGGAGAGGGCGCGGGCGACCACACCGGCCGCCTCGACCACGAAGGCGAGGACGGTGAGCGACACGGCGATACGGCCGTACAGGTCGCCCTGGACGTCGTCGCCGGCCGCGCCGGGGCCGTCGGGCAGGTCGCGGGAGCCGGAGGCCGAGCGGGTGACGATCCGGGGCCGGTCCAGCACGGCGGTGGTGCCGCCCCGCGCGGCCTTGACCTTGACGGCCGGGGCGGCGGAGGCGCCCGTGTCACCGGTCAGGGCCGAGGCGGTCCTGGCGACCTTGCTCCTGCTGCCGAACAGCCACTCGGCGATGTGCGCGAAGAAAGCCAGCATGTAGACGGCCATGGACGAATAGATCAGCACGTTGCTGGTGTGCGCCAGGCTCTCGTTGGTTGCTGCGGCGGCGAGACTCACTTCTCAACCCCTTCGACTTCGACGGACGCCCGGGCGGTCTTCTCGACCGTCTCTTCGGCGGGATCAGGCTCTTCTGCGTGGGTGGGCGCGCCTGCGTGGGTGGGCGCTTCCGCGTGGAGGGTGCCGGCCAGGTCGGCCAGTTCCTCCGGGAGTCTGGCGGACTCGCTGCGGCCGAGACCCGCCATCTCGACGACGGTGACGCCGTCGGCGCCCCGCACGGCCCGGACCCAGACCCGGCGCCGCTGGATGAAGAGGGAGCCGGCCAGTCCCGCGATCGCGGCGATCGCGCCGGTCAGCGCCCAGCCGTCACCGGGCTGGTGCGTGATCTGGAAGCTCGCCCACTCCTTGATGTCCTTCTCGAAGGTGATCGATCCGGCCCCGTCCGGGAGGTCGAGCTTCTCGCCCGGGAGCAGCGTCTTCTTGAGGATGTCCCCCTTGGCGTCCTTGAAGGGCGTCATCTTGGAGGTGTTCAGCTGGTACACGTTCTGCGCCAGCCCGGAGTCGACGCCGAGGCTGCCGTGGTACGCGCCCAGGTTGAGGACGGGCAGGTCGAGCGCGGGGAAGCGGGAGAACATCTGCCCGTTGCCCTTTCCCGCGAAGGTCGGCACGAAGAACGCCGCGAAACCGAGCTGGTCCCTCTTCCCGGCCTTGTCCTTGTAACCGTTGACGACCTTGATGGCGCCGGTGGAGGTGAAGTTGCCGTCGACGGGCAGCAGCGGCACCGCGCCGCTGAAGACCACCTTGTTCGCACGGTCCCTGACCGTGACGACCGGGGCGTATCCGTGGCCGATCAGGAAGACCTTGGAGCCGTCGATCTTCAGCGGCTCGTTGACCTTGACGACCGCCTTGTGCTCCTTGTCCCGCGGGCCGGCGGTGTAGCGGATCGCCGCCTCGAAGGTACGGGGGGTGCCGAGCTGTGGTCCGCTGCGCTCGTACGTCCCCGTGAACGTGTCCAGCGTGAAGCTGAACGGCGCGAGGTCGTCCGTGTTGAACAGCGAGCCGGACCGGAAGTCGTCGTACTGGGTGAGGGTGTTGGAGAAGCCGTCGCCCTCCACGACCAGCTTGCCGCCGTCGGACTTGAAGAGCTGACCGGTGGCGAACGAGATCAGGAGCACGATCAGCGCGATGTGGAAGATCAGGTTGCCGGTCTCGCGGAGGTAGCCCTTCTCCGCGGCGACCGCGTCGCCTTCCCCGTACACCCGGAAGCGGCGCCTCTTGAGGAGGGAGAGCGCGGCTTCCCGTACGGCTTCCGGTTCGGCCGCGGTGCGCCAGGTCGTGTACGCGGGCAGCCGGGTGAGGCGCTTGGGCGCGCGCGGCGGGCGGGCGCGCAGCTGGCCGACGAACTGCCAGGTGCGCGGGATGATGCAGCCGATGAGGGAGACGAACAGCAGGATGTAGATCGCGGAGAACCACACCGAGCTGTAGACGTGGAAGAGCTGGAGCTGGTCGTAGATCGGCGAGACGACCGTGTGCTTCGCCTTGAAGTCCTGGACCTTCAGCTCGTCCACATTGGTCTGCGGGATCAGCGAGCCGGGGATGGCGCCGAGGGAGAGCAGGAAGAGCAGGATCAGCGCGACGCGCATGGAGGTGAGCTGGCGCCAGAACCAGCGCGCCCAGCCGATGACGCTCAGGGTGGGGCCGGTGAGGAGGGACTCCTCACGGGGGGCCGTGGAGAGCTGGGAGCCGGCGGCGCCGAGTTCCCGTACGTCCCGGGCGTCGCGTGACTCGGCGGAACGCTCCGATCCTTTCGTGCTCTCTGATTCTGTCGTGCTGCCGGTCTCTGACTCTGTCGTGCTGTCCGACTCTGTCGTGCTCATGGACTAGATCCCCACCGTGAAGCCGTTGGACCAACCCTGCATCTCCTGCACGATGCCGTCCCACGCGCCGGTCACCAGCAGCAGCCCGGTCGCGATCATCATGCCGCCGCCGATCCGCATCACCCAGGTGTAGTGCTTCTTGATCCACCCGAACGCGCCCAGCGCCTTGCGGAAGGCCACGGCGGCGAGGACGAACGGCAGACCGAGGCCGAGGCAGTACGCGACGGTCAGTATGGCTCCCCGGCCCGCGGTCCCCTGGTCGAACGCGAGGAACTGGACGGAGCCGAGGACCGGGCCCATGCACGGCGTCCAGCCGATTCCGAAGAGCGCGCCCAGCAGCGGGGCACCGGCGAGGCCGGCCACCGGCCGCCGGTGGAAGCGGAACTCACGCTGGGTGAGCCAGGGCATCAGCCCCAGGAAGAACACGCCCATCAGGATCATCAGCACGCCGAGGATCTTGGAGAGCACGCCGCGCTCGGCCTGGAGTTCCGAGCCGAAGTAGCCGAAGAAGGCGCCGCCGGAGACGAAGACCGCGCTGAACCCCACGACGAAGAGCGACGCCCCGGCGACCATCCGGCCGCGTCTGGCCTCCGCCAGGTCGGTGCCGCTGATGCCGGTCACGTACGACAGGTAGCCGGGCACCAGGGGCAGCACGCACGGGGAGAAGAAGGAGACCAGACCGCCCAGCGCCGCCAGGGGGAACGCGAGCAGCAGCGCACCTGTGAGGATGGTGTCGTTCGAGTCCGTCACCGCGGCGAGAAACTGCACGGGATCACTTCTCCGCAATCAGCGGGTCGATCAGCTTGCGCAACTGCTCCTCGTCCACGGCCTTGAGCGAGCGGGCCGCGATCTTCCCGTTCCGGTCGAGCACGATCGTGGAGGGGATGGCCTGGGGGTTGAGGCTGCCCTTGGGGAACCCGTACACGAGGAGCTTGCCCGCCGGGTCGTACAGGCTCGGGTAGGTGATGCCGAAGTCCTGCTCGAACTTGATGGCGGGCTGCTTCTCCAGGTCGCGGGTGTTTATCCCGACGAACGCCACGCCCTGGCTCGCGGTCTCCTTGGAGACCTTGGCGAAGTGCGGCGCCTCGGCGAGGCACGGTCCGCACCACGAGCCCCAGACGTTGAGGACGACGACCTTGCCCTTGTAGTCCGCGACGTCGAGCTTCTTGCCCTCCAGGGTCTCGCCCGACAGGTCGTTGACGGATCGGCGGTCGGCCTTGGCGACGGTGGAGATCCCGCCGGTGTTCGACACAAAACCGGTCTTTCCGCCGCCGCCGGACGTCCCGCCGCCCCCGCACGCGGAGAGCGTCAACGCGCCCGCGGCGACGGCGACCGGCAGAACAGCGCGGAGTCGACGGCTCGGGCTGCTTCGAGGAGCGCGGCCAAAGTTCATGTGAAAAGTTTCGCATGGGCGTTTCGGGGGATCTTGCGCACCCCCCTCGGTGACCGCACTGCCCGTAAGGCCCGTTGTCAAGCCGCCTTAAAGAACGCGTTCCACCCGCCGTCCGGGGCCTGGCCGACGTCCAGCGAGCGGAGCTTGGCGAGTACGGCGGGGTCCTGGGCGTCGATCCAGTCGGTGAACTGGCGGAACGAGACGAGCCGTACGTCCTTCTTGCCGGCCATCTCCTTGAGCGCCTCTTCGACGGCGTCCATGTAGATTCCGCCGTTCCACTGTTCGAAGTGGTTGCCTATGAAGAACGGCGCGCGATTCGATTTGTACGCGCGCTTGAACCCGTTGAGGTACGCGCCCTTGGCCTGCTCGCGCCAGCGCGGGTAGTTCCCCGGCATGCCCTTGGTCGAATTCACCGACTGGTTGGCGAGCATGTTGTAGTCCATGGACAGGACTTCGAAACTGTGTCCGGGGAACGGGACGCCCTGGAGCGGGAAATCCCACACCCCGCCCTTTTTATCCGGCCATTTCTGGGTGCCGCCCGGCGAGCTGGCGTCGTACCGCCAGCCCAGTTTGCGCGCGGTCGGCAGCAACCGCTCCTGGCCGAGGAGACAGGGCGTACGGCCGCCGGTCAATTCCTTGCGGTAGTCGAACGGCAGCGGATCGAGATCGGTCCAGCCGCTGTTCGTACGCCACTCCGTGACGAACGACACGGCCTGTTCGACCTCGCTGTGCCACTGGGCGGGGGTCCAGTTGTCCACCGTGCCGTGGCCGGCGCAGAAATGCCCGTTGAAATGGGTGCCTATCTCATGTCCTTCGAGCCAGGCGCGGCGGACGTTCTTGAGCGTTTCCTTGATGTGGTCGTCGGTGAGATAGCCGATGTCGGAGGCACCGACGGCGTTGTTGGGCGGGCGGTAGAGCGCCTTCTTCGACTCGGGCAGCAGATAGACGCCGGAGAGGAAGAAGGTCATAGCCGCGCCGTGGTCCTTGGCGAGGTCGAGGAAGCGGGGGAAGAGGCCGTTGCCGACCTCGCCCGCCCCGTCCCAGGAGAAGACCACGAACTGCGGCGGGGTCTGGCCGGGCTCCAGCGGGACCGGGGCGGGGGGCTGGTGCGGCTGTTTTCCCGTGTCGGAAGTGGAACCGTCACCTATGAGCCGGGCCTCCTTAGAGAGAGGCTTGGCGGAGGCCTTCCCGCCCGGGCCCCCGCCTTTCCCGTCCCCTTTGCCGGTACCCGCCCGATGCGCACCGTTCCGGCCGTCGGAAGAGGTCCCGCAGCCGGCGATCCCGATCGCCGCCGCGGCTCCGATTCCCGCTCCCAGCAGTCCCCTTCGGCTGATGTCGCGCATACCGTCCCCATCCGCGCTCGCACGTCCCGTGAGCCGCTCAGGCAGGTTTTACAAGCGGCAACACATGAGATGTCGTACCGAACGCGGAGGTTCCAGGACTTGTCATCTTTTAACAAAAGCAGACACAGAGACGGCGGACACAGGAACGGCGGACAAAGAAACGACAGACGCGGAGACGCCTACGCCCCGAAGGCTTTGGTCCCGCCCTTGACCGGCTTGGCACCGGCCAGGAGATGGGCCGGTACGAGATCACGCGCCGGCTCGGAGTAGCCGATCGAGACGATCTTGTCGCCCTGGAAGGTGAAGCTCGTCAGCGAGGCGAGGGTGCACTGCCTGCGGCGCGGGTCGTGCCACAGCCTGCGGTGCTCGACGAAGCTCCGGACGATCCAGATCGGCAGCTGGTGGCTGACGCAGACCGCCTCGTGGCCCCGGGCCGCGTCGCGCGCCGCCGTGAGGGCGCCCATCATCCGTACGACCTGGTCGACGTACGGCTCGCCCCAGGACGGCCGGAAGGGGTTGGTGAGGTGCTTCCAGTTGGCGGGCTTGCGCAGGGCGCCGTCGCCGACCCCGAACGTCTTGCCCTCGAAGACGTTCCGCGCCTCGATCAGCCGGTCGTCGGTGTCGAGGGTCAGCCCGTGGCTCTTGGCGAGGGGCGCCGCGGTCTCCTGGGCACGCTCCAGCGGGGACGCCACGACGTGAGTGATGTCACGGGCGGCGAGGTGCTCGGCCACGCGGTCGGCCATCTGCCGGCCCAGCTCGGAGAGGTGGAACCCGTCGCGGCGGCCGTACAGCACGCCGTCGGGGTTGTGGACCTCGCCGTGCCGCATGAGGTGGACGACGGTCGTTTCGCTGGGGTCACTCATGCGGTGCTCTCCGTTGCTTCTACGGCTTGGGCGGCGGCGCGGGCGGCGGCCGGCAGGGCGGCGGCGACACGCTCGACGGCGCGGTCGTCGTGGGCGGTGGACACGAACCAGGACTCGAAGGACGACGGCGGCAGGTAGACGCCGTCGGCGAGCAGCGAGTGGAAGAAGGGGGTGAAGCGGAAGGACTCCTGGCGCCTGGCGCCGTCGTAGTCGTGGACCTCGTCGGCGGTGAAGAAGACGGAGAACATGTTGCTCGCGCTCTGCACCCGGTGGGCGACGCCTTCCTTGCTGAGCGCCTCGCCGACGAGACCCTGGATCTCGGCGGAGACCCGGTCGACGGTGTCGTACGCCGCGTCGTCCAGCAGCCGCAGCTGCGCGAGCCCGGCGGCGGTGGCGACGGGGTTCCCGGAGAGCGTGCCCGCCTGGTAGACGGGGCCCACGGGGGCGAGGTGGCCCATGATGTCGGCGCGGCCGCCGAACGCGGCGGCCGGGAAACCGCCGCCCATGACCTTGCCGAAGGTCATCAGGTCGGGCGCGACGCCGTCGATGCCGTACCAGCCGGCCTTGGAGGTACGGAAGCCGGTCATCACCTCGTCGGAGATGTAGAGGGCGCCGTCGGCGGCGCAGATCTCCTTGAGCCCGGCGTTGAAGCCGGGGCGCGGCGGGACGACGCCCATGTTGCCGGGCGAGGCCTCGGTGATCACGCAGGCGATCTGCCCGGGGTGCGCGGCGAAGGCCTGACGCACGGCGTCGAGATCGTTGTACGGCAGGACGATCGTGTCGCCGGCCTGCGCACCGGTGACGCCGGGGGTGTCGGGCAGCCCGAGGGTGGCCACACCGGACCCGGCGGCGGCCAGCAGGGCGTCCACATGCCCGTGATAGCAGCCGGCGAACTTGACGATCTTCGCGCGCCCGGTGAAACCACGGGCGAGGCGGATCGCGGACATGGTCGCCTCGGTCCCCGACGACACGAGCCGGACCTGCTCGACGGGCGCCACACGCGCCACGATCTCCTCGGCGAGCGCGACCTCGCCCTCCCCCGGCGTACCGAAGGAGGTGCCACGGGCGACCGCGGCCTGGACCGCTTCGATGACCTCTGGGCGTGAATGACCGAGAATCATCGGCCCCCAAGAACATACGAGGTCGACATAATCACGGCCGTCCGCATCGATCAGGTATGGACCGTTACCGGACACCATGAACCGGGGCGTACCGCCCACGGCGCGGAAGGCCCGGACGGGGGAGTTCACGCCGCCGGGCGTCACGAGGGCCGCACGGTCGAAAAGCGTCTGCGAAACTGGGGCGTCATAGGGGAAGCTCACGCAATCCATGGTGTCAGAGGCTCGGACGTTCTTGCGGTCAGGTGTTTCACCGCACGCGCGTGGGGGAGGTCACTGTCACGATGATCGGGTTGCGCGGCCGGGGCTGCGAGTGGTCGGGTGGAGATATGCATCGCGGTGGCGGACTGGGCGAGGGAACCGATGATCTCGGTCCGGAGCCTGCCCGGCGTGGTAAGCACCGGCGGCGCGAGCGCGAGGCGCGCGAGCAGATTCCGGAAAGCAGGAGTGGTGGCCGGGTGGGGGTGACCTACAAATATTTCGGCGCACCCGACGGGGCGACGGCTGCCCGTGTCCCGATTTCCATGCGTCCGGAGGAATTGGGCGGCGATGAACTCGGTATGGGCGGGATGTTCTCGAAGGTCAAGCCGGAGACGATAGCCGCGATGGTCCTGACGGGCATACAGGGCATGCCCCTGAACAAGGTGCCCCCACTCGAACTGGTCGTCCTGCACCCGGACTACGCGGTGGTGAAACTCCCCATGACGGTCGTGGACCCGCTCCGCGACATCGGCGAGGAATCCGTGGGCGCGGCGGCTTTCATCTGGTCCACGGTCCCGGACCGGGGCGGCCCGAGGGACGCGTTCAACGTCTACCAACTCCTGCACGAATGGCAGGACTTCAGCCACAGACTCCACGAGGCGGGCCACCAGCCGTATTGCCTGGTGTGGCCCTGACCTGACCTCATCACTCCTCGTCCCGCCGCCGGAGGCCGTGTTCGGCGACGCGGCGTTCGTACTCTGCCTCTTGGGCGGCGTCCCTGAAACTCAGCTCGTGCCAGCGGGACCGGTCGTAACCGTCGCTCTCACTCCAGGGGCCGACGATCGCGCACAGCTGGTTCCAGTCGCCCCTGGATCGTGGCGAGCCGCTGCTTCTTCCGAGGCGAGCCGTACCTCCTCGGTCGGCGGGGGAACGGGAGGCCGCGGCGTGGCCGGCAGCAGGAGGCGGGGCCTTTTGGCGGGACGAAGGATCTGCCCGTCGATCGTCAACGCGAGGAAGGCCATGGCCTCGATGAGCGCCGAGGCCGCGCGGTGCTCCTCAATGTCGACGTGGTGAGCGCCCGCCAGCGCTTCCAGACGCGGCATCGGAAAGTCCATGACCGACCAGACGTCGTCCGACGTGACATCCACGGCGTAACTGCAGCGTCCGTTCGGGATCGGTACTCATCGTGATGCTCCCCTGTCGGTCTCGCTCCGGCGGCCAAGTCGCCACCACTGACCGCGAGTTTCCTCCTGCGCCCCGTTTCCCGGATCGCTGACGGGGGTCACGAGCTACTTCAGGAGCCGGAAGTTGGGCTGCTGGGTCCCGGCCCTGAGTGATGCGGAAACCGCCTCCGCCGGCTCGACCACCGGCACCGGACCACTCATGCGCTGGAAGACTGCTCGCCATGGGTGCTGTTGATCATGATGTGCGGCAATCCGGGGATCGGATCGACCGCTGGCTGAGGAGCCATGTGCAGAAGGGCCCCGTCCGTCCGGCGGTGGGCAAAGAGCGCCTTGACGCGGTCGCGGCCGAGTTGGGCGTGGTGTTTCCCGCCGATCTGCGGGCGTGGTGGGCGTTGACCGATGTGAGTGCTGACTTCTGGATTCCCGGGGCGTTCGCTCCCGTGTCGCTCGAAGAGGCCCTGGAGACGCGGGAGACCTGGCTCCTCGTCGCGGAGCAGGAGGATGAGATCGAGGAGGCGGGCGAGCACGGGGGTGGGCACAGTGACGATCGGTTTCTGCCTGAGCTCATGCCCGTCGCACTCGGGACAGGTGGAGACGGACTCGTTGTCGACCTCCGGGACGGTGAAGCCCAGGGGGCCGTACATTTGTGGGATCACGAGCGATGGGGCCTCGGGGTGCCACTGTGGCGCTCGACAGGGGCGATGCTTCGGGACGTCGCCGTGGCGCTCGAAGCCGGGTCACCGGCGCTTCTTGAGCACGTCGCCCTGGGATGTACCGAAGCTCCGCTCGTCAGATGCTTCGACGAGTCCGGGGACCTGAACTGGGTTGCGCTCGGGGATGTTTGACCGCTCGGGACGTTCGGCCCCGGGGCGTCGGGGTCGCCGGCGCCGTCTGCGGCGGCGCTCGGTCGTCGCACGGAAGATCGACGCACGTGCCGGCTCTGCCGGCCGGCTCTCCGAGCGGTCTCGCACGGAGCAGTCAGGAGGTCACGGTGTTGGGGTGTGCTGGTCGCGCAGGGCCTGTTCCACCGCTTCCTGTACGCGGGCGTCCTCGCGGAGTTTGCGGTGGGCTCGGCGGCGGCGGGTCAGGTGGAGTGTCGTCAGCAGGAGGGCGATCAGGACTGCCGCCAGCAGCAACAGGGGCCAGGGGAGGGACCAGGCTCGGGTGGTGGCCTCTGTGGGTTTCAGGGAGGTCTTGGAGCCTGACGCGTCCGTCAGGATGGGGGTGAGCTTCACCGTTGCCTTCAGGCGGATCGCCGAGGCCACTCCGTGTACCGGGACCTTGACCTTCCAGGTTTCTCCTGGGAGCAGTTCCGGGGGTGCGGTTAGGTGGGCCGCCTCAGTCTTCAGCCAGTTGAAGGGGCCCGCTATCGCTACCGACTGGCGCGCCGACAGGATCGCGTTACCCGTGTTGTGGATCGTGTACGTGACCGTCGCGTCGCCCTTCGCGAACGGGTTCGCCGGGGTGGAGTGGTCCAGGTGGACGTTCTCGATGGCGAGTTGTGGCTTGAGTGTGCCGCCCACCCGCAGCTTGACCTTGATTCCCAGGCGCCGGTCCACGTTGATGCCCTCGGCGTCGTCCGGCTGCTTGAGGGATGTGAGGATGCCGCCCACGTAGTCGCCGGGCGGGGCGTTGGCGGGGATCTTCGCCGTGAAGGGGAGTTGGGCCGACTTGCCCGGCTTGATCGTGACGTTGGCCCGGGTCGCGTGGATCCAGGCGCCCACCCCTACCGACTTCTTGTCCCGTGTCAGCAGATCGAGTTGGCCCGTGTCCGTCGTGAAGCCGTCGGCCGTGTAGACCGCGAGGTCGAGGGAGGTCTTGCCGTGGTTGGCCACGACCATGGCGTCCTTGAGCTGGCCGCCCGGGTTGACGGCGTAGCTGAAGCTGGACCGGTCGTCGCCGTAGCTGTTCGCGGCCGTCCTGACCGTCCAGGTGACGTCACCGTCGGCCGCCGACGCCATGCCGGTGGGGAGGCCGACAGCGATGAAGAGCCCGGTGAGCAGGATCACGGCTGTGGTGCGGATACGGGTGGCGGTACGGAAGGGCGCGTGCATCGTGAGGTTCTCCTGGAACGGGAGGCGGGGCAGGCGCCGGACGGCGCCTGCCCCGCCCTGTCGAACGGGTCCGGTCAGCTGCTCAGTGCGATGTCAGCTGCTCAGCTGCTCAGCGCCGTGATCGTCAGCGTGGCCCGGTAGCCACCCTTCTGAACGCTGTCCGGGATCTTCAGGTCGAGGTCGGCGCCCAGTCGCGCCGAACCCCGCGGGTGCCCCTGCTCGGCCGAACCGAGGCCGCGCGCGATGGACAGACCCTTGCCGTGGTCGTCGTACCCGGAAGCCACCGGGTCACTGGCCTTGGCGCCCGCGCCGCCGTCGAGGATCATCGGCGACCAACCGAGGTTGGCACCCGAGAACGTCTTGTCGGCGTCCTTGAAGTCGCTCACACTCGCCGAGACCGACCAGGGAGCGAGCGAGCGGCGGCTGTCCGAGACGAGCAGCGGGTTGATCTTGCCGGCCGCCTCGAAGTGGTCGCCGTTCCGCTCCTGCGCGGTGCCGAGGTCCACCAGGCCGTTGTAACCGTCGATCGTCCAGCCGAACTCACCCGGAGCGACCTTCGGCACGTTGACCGCGAGCGACTGGCTGTCGCCGTGGTACGGGTGCACGCTGACCTTGTCGACCAGCGAACCGACGGGCTGGTCGGTCGTGGTGTTGTTGCACCAGGAGCCGCGCGAGACCGCCGAGTTCGGGGCCGCGCACGTGCCACTGCGGACGTTCTCGACCACGAGCTTGTCGTTGCGCACCTGCACCTTGACGTAGGTGCGGACGTGCTCCTGGTTCTGGACCGAGTTGTACCAGTAGCTGTCCGGGTTCAGCGGGTCGGCGCCGTTGCCGGCCCCGCTCGTACCGCTGCTGTCCGGCTTCGTGATGTCGTAGTACTTCGAGCCCGAGGACGAGTTGCCCGTGACGTACAGGACACCGCCCGGACCCGGGTACACGTCGGCGGCACCGGGCTTCTCGGCCGGGTCCGCCTTCTCACCGTTCTTGATCAGGTAGCTGCGGGAATAGCTGTGGTCGTGGCCCTGGAGCACCAGGTCCACACCGAGCTTGGAGAACGTGGTCGGGAAGTCGACACGCCGCGCCTTGTTGTCGCTGTCCTTGGCGTGGTCGGCCGGCGAGTAGATCGAGTGGTGGTACGTGAGCACCTTCCACTTCGCCTCGGAGCCGTGCTTGTTGATGACGTCGGTGACGTACGCGAGGTGCGCCGCGTCACCGCCGCCACCCTGCGAGGTGGCGTAGCTGTTGCTGTTGAGGTCGATGAACAGCACATCCTTGTAGATGTACCAGTAGTCACCGCCGGACGTGTTGGACGCCGGGTTCCCGTTGGAGTACAGCGGGGCCGAGCGGTCCGTGTTCGGCGTCGAGAAGTGCTGCTCGTACGCCTTGCCGCCGACGTCGTGGTTGCCGATGGTGGCCGCCCACGGGTACGAGCGCAGCTTGTCGGGTGCCAGGAAGGAGTTCCACTGGGACTCGTTGTTCGCGGTCTCGACCTGGTCACCGCCCGACACCAGGAGTTCGGCGTTCGGGTTGGCCGACGTGGCGACGTCCACCGTGTCCTGCCAGCCGGCCTGGTCCTGCGCCAGGTCGCCGGACGAGCCGATCTGCGGGTCGCCGAAGAACAGGAAGTCGTAGTCGCCTTCGAAGTCCTGCGTCTTGAAGGAGTACGCCGGGGACCAGTTGCCCTCGGTGCCGACACGGTACGTGTACGCCGTGTCCTCCTTCAGGCTGGTGATCGTCGCGTGCCGGTTGAAACCGCCGCTGGTGGCGATGTTCGCCGCGCCGGTGGCGTCGAAGGTGGCCGCACCGGCGGGGAATTCGCCGTTGACCAGGTCCGCGGTCGGGGCGACCTGGAGCTTCTGCGCGGTGTCGGCGGAGGAGTACCACGTCACGGTGCGCTGGGTCTCGTTCGCGCCCACACCGAGGATGATGCCGGAGAGCGTGGCCGGTTCGGCGGCGGAGGCAGGGGACGCCATCCCGCTGCCGAGGGCGACCGTCAAGCCCAGGACTGCCGCGGTGACCCCGGTGGCCACGCGGCGCCGCACAAGCCCGGGGGCCTGTGTCGAGGTGCTCAATTTCATCGGTTCTTCGTTCCTTTATGTGCACGGGGGGGTGCATGTAATGACGTTGTTAAGGTCTCTCCACAGAGTGAACCGGCCGAGAATGCGATGGTGGGATTGGCTGAACTTCGCCGCTCGTACGGGCAGTCCGCCCCGTACGCGCACTCCGTCCCGGGGTCATATCCCGAACAACCGCTCCACGCACCAGATCAGCCCCATCGCGGACACCCCCGCCGAAATCGCCCCGGTCACCCACAGCCCCGCCCTCGGCGCCCGGTGCCGCAGCAGTGTCAGCAGCGGGAAGACGAGGGCGATGATCGTCAGCTGTACGGTCTCGATGCCGACGTTGAACACCAGCAGCGACCACAACAGCGTCCACGACCACGCCTCGTCGATCCCCAGCGCGCCCGCGAACCCGAGCCCGTGCACCAGGCCGAAGCAGAACACCACCCCCAGGCGGGTCCAGCCCGCGCGGTCCAGGCTGAAGTGACCGCGCCCCTCCGTCTCCAGGTCCGCCGCATGGCCGCCCTGCCGCCAGATCCGCCAGAGGTACCACCCCGCGACCACCGCGATCGACAGCGCGATGACGGGCTCCACGACCCGCGCGGGCACGTCGACCAGGCCGAGCGCGGCGAGCAGGAACGTCACCGAGTGGGCCAGGGTGAAACTGGTCGCCGCGAGCACGATCTCCCGCAGCCGCCGCGACCCGGCGATGAGCGCCAGCAGGAAGAGGATGTGGTCGATACCGCTCAGCAGGTGTTCGGCGCCCAGGCGGAAGAACTCCCAGAACCGCTCGTACCACGCCTGCCCGGTCGAGAAGGACGGATGCTCGGCGTCGATCACCGCACTGCCCGACCGGCCGTCGAGGTCGTACGTGACGATCGTCTTCGTACCGGTGACGTACTTCTCGGAGTCGGGGAACAGCCCGCCGCGCACCTCGTGCGCGTCGCTCCGCTCCGGGCAGGTCCAGTCGAGCAGCAGATCGGTGTACGGCACGCCCTCGTGCCGGCTCATCGTGAAAGGGCCGACCGGGGCCGGCGCACAGGCCTGGCCGCCCGAGGTGACCGAGAAGCGCCGGGTGACGTACGCGACGGCCGCCTTCGTGTGGGCGTTGAGCGCCGCGCCCTGCCGGGCGGTGTCACCGGCGTCGAACGCGGCTGTTCCCGTACGGAAGAGGGCGTCGTCGTCCTCGAAGTCGGCGGTGGACACGACGAAGAGGTCGTATTCGAGCTTGAGCTTCGTCCGTATATGACCTTCGTCGCCCGCGGCGACGTCGACGTACACGGTCGACGAGAAGCCGTGGGCGGACGCCGATGGACCGGTGCCCAGGAAAACGATCAGCGCCGCGGTGATCCCGATGATGACGCGGCGCGCCCGTGGTGACATGTGACTCCTTCAGGTTGCGTGTGCACGCTGCATGTCGGGGATGAACACGAACCGGCCCGGCGGCGAACCGTGGAAAAACATGCGTGAGAACGACACCTGCGGAGGAAGCGGACGGGAAATCTGATAGGAGGATGTAGGCGCACCATCCGCCATCACTCGGAGGACGATCCCCTTGCGCCCCCACCTTCGGGCCCTCGCCGCGTCGGCCGCGACCGCCGCGACGGCCGTCCTGGCCGCCGGATGCGGCTTCGGCTTCGGCTCCAGCTCCGGCGACAGCTGGTCACAGCCGCACCCCGCGCCCACGGCCGTCGGCGCTCTCGGCCGGGAGTTCGCCGCCGCCTCGCCCGCCCCGGAGGCGACCGTCACGCCACGGCCCGGCTCGTGGAGCGACGTCCACCCGTCCGAGAACTACCGGGTGGTCCTGCTCACCACGGGGGACGACCGCCCGACCAAGGCCCTGGTGAAAGCGGTCGAGGACTGGGCCGGGGACGAGGACGTCGACCTCAGGACGGTGGTCGCCGACCGGCCGTCCGACTACATCCCCAGCATCACCGAGGCCATGGACATGGCCCCGGACCTGATCGTCAGCGCGGGCAACGACCTGGTGGACCCTCTCGCGATGGTCACCCCCAACCACCTGTCCCAGCCGTTCCTCGTCGTGGGCGCGGAGTTGGCCGAACCGACGGGCAATGTCACGGCGGTCGACTGGTCCGGCGCGTCGTTCCGCGGCGAGGGGCTCGGCGCGTCCTCGACGTACGACCCGGCGTCGTTCACGGCGGCGCGCTGCGCGGCGGCGATCAGGGCGGGGGTGGCGGCGGTGCTCAACGACCTGACGGGGATCGTGATCTGGCTGGACGAGCACTGAGGGCCGCCGTCCGGCGAAGGACCGTCAGTGCTCGGAGGGGTTACGGGACCCGAACACCCGAGGCTCCAGCAGGTCCAGCGCCTCCTCCCACCGGAAGGCGTCCTCGGCGCCGCTCTCCCCGGCCGGGTGAGGCGCGAGCGCGCTGATCAGCACCCCCATGGCACGGAGTTGACCGAGGCTCCGGCGGTACGCGGGGTGCGCGGCCAGGTCCGCGTTCAGGTACGGCAGCACGGCCGTGGGTACGCCCGTTCCGTACGCCTCGCACAACGTCCCCAGCGCCAGCGTGTCCGAGATGCCCGCCGCCCACTTGTTGACCGTGTTGAACGTGGCCGGCGCCACCGCGATGGCGTCCGGCGGCGGCAGCGGGCGCGGTTCCCCGGGACGCCTCCACGCCGAGCGCACCGGATAGCCGGTCCGCTCCACCACCGCGTCGGCGTCGATGAAGCCGAGCCCCTGGGGCGTCGCGATCACCCCCACCGCCCAGCCTCGCGCGTGCGCGGCGGTGATCAACGTACCCACACCGCCCGCGACGCCCGCCGCGCAGACGACGACGTACAGGAAGGGCTTCTCGGACCGGTCGGAGGAAACAGCCATCAACGCTCCAGAGTGGGGATCACGGCGGGCCCGAGCCGTTCAGCCAGAAGGCGCCGTACAGCGCGGCGACCGTCGTCATCACGGTCAGGGTGAGGTACGTGACCCAGGGGCGGGAGCGGGCCAGCACGACCGCCAGGGGCAGGAGGAGGGGGAACGCGGGGAGCAGGAGCCGGGGTTTGGAACCGAAGTAGCCCGCCGCTCCCACCGCCAGGACCGTGACCACCGCGCTGTGGACCAGGAGCGCGGGCGGCTGGAGCTGCCGTACGCCGATCCAGTGCGGCCACGCCGCCAGAAGCAGAAGAGCGGTCAGGAGTACGGCGGCGAGCGCGGCGGACGGGGTGCCGGTCATGCTCTCCGCCAGGAAGCGGGCGAACGCCAGGCCGCCGTCGAACCCGTTCCCCCACCCGGACTGCACGTCCAGGTAGCCGAAGACGGTCCCTTGTCGGGCGCCCACCCAGAGGATGTAGCCCACCGCGCCCAGCGGCGCGAGGGCGCAACCGGCGAGGATACGTACCGTCGGCCGCGCGGTGCGGGCGCCGAGCGCGGCCGTGACGATCAGCGCCGCGCTCACCGCGAGACCCACCGGCCGGGTCAGCCCCGCGAGGCACGCCAGGGAACCCGCCACGATCCAGCGCCCGGTGAGCACCGCGTACAGCGCCCACGCGGCGAGCGCGACGAACAAGGACTCGCTGTACGCCATGGACTGGACGATCCCGACGGGCAGAGCCGCCCACAGGCCGACCAGGACGACGCCCGTCCTGCGGCCGTAACAGTGCGCGGCGACCGCGAAGATGCCCCAGGCGGCGGCCACCGAGGCCAGGGCGCTGATCAGCAGGCCGGCGTCGGCGGGGCCGATGGACAGGACCGTGGAGAGCGCCTTCTCCAGCCAGGGGTAGAGGGGGAAGAAGGCCATGCTCGAAAGGTTCCGGCCGTCCGGCGCGCGCAGGGTGTAGCCGTATCCGAGGTCGGCGACCCGTACGTACCAGAGGGAGTCCCAGCGCCGCGCGAGCAGTTCGTGGGCGCTCCGGCCGGCGAGCTGGGACCAGACGACCAGGGTGACGAGGCAGAGGGCGCGGATCGCCACGAACAGCGCGAGGGCGGGGGCCGCCTGGCGGGTGGTGGGGCGGGCCGGGAGGAGCGGTGGGTCGCTGAGGTCGCTCGGCGGTCGGAGGGAGATCAGCGGCACGGCACTATTCTCCCGGGGCGCGAAGGCGGGTGGTGGGGCGGGGGTTCGGTGGTCGGGCGGGAGTTCGGGCGTGAGGCCGGGGCTCGGTGGTCGAGCCGGGGCTCGGTGGTCGGGCCGGAGGGCTTGGGCCGACTCAGACTAACCGCCGCCCGCGCCCGTACCCCGGCGTCAGAGCCGCGGCTCGTCCCACTCCGTGACGTCCACCAGGTCCCCCAGCGCGAGCTTGCCGGGCCGCAGCACCGCGTACTTGGTGCCGAACGCGACCCCGCCCACCGTCGCCCTGCGGTACAGCGCGAGCGTCCGCAGCGGCTCGGGCCCGACCCGTACGCCGGTCGGCTGGTCGACCAGGGTCACCGCGCACCGGATGGCGAGCTTGGTGAAGCCCAGTTCCGTATCGCCCAGGGTCAACCGGCGGAAACCGTCCTCGTGGTGCGGTACGGAGGCGTCGCCCGTCCCTGCCCCCGCCTCCGTCGCCCGGTCGTCGTCGATGACGATGTTCGGGCGGAAGCGGGACATGGGGAGCGCGGCTCCGCCGCCCTCCGTGATGCGCGCGTTGAGCCCGGTGAGCGACGCACGCGATATGAGGTGTACGGCTCCGCTGTCGGCGAAGCCGCAGGTGCCGGGGGTCAGCCCGTCGGTCGCCCTGGTGTGGTCGGGCGGTACGCGCACGAGCCGGCTGGGCGCGCCCAGGACGTGGGTGAGCCAGCGGGCGGCCGCCTCGCCCTGGTCGACGGCGCGGTAGGGCGTACCGAACATCTCGACGTCGACGGGCGGGGACGTACGGTCCACGTCGATGCGCAGGTCCTCGACGCCGCCTGCCCCCAGCGTCAGTTGACCACCGTCCGCGCCGATCCCCGGCCGTATCACCGCCAGTCGCGGATCCCGCCGCTGGCTGCGGAACACCCCGTCCCCGTCGACCACCATGAAACCGCGGTCATGGGCGAGGCCCGCCTCGGTCATCAGCGCCTCGGTCAGCTCCACACCGGCGCATCCCTTGACGGGATACGTAGTCAACTCCACGACTCGGGCCACCCGGCCAGGCTAGGGCATGTCCGCGAAGTGGCGTCTGGCTCGCGACGCCTGGCACGCCCTCCGGCCGAACGACGCCCCTTCGCGGACACGCCCTGGAGCCTGTGTGCGGTTCAGAGCTCGTCAGTTCAGAACCGCACCACCGCGCGGCTCACTTCTGCCGTACCACAGGCACCGACTCACAGCCGCGCAGCCGGGCGTCCCTGCGGGCCTGACCTGCCGACCTCCCGCTGCCCACCGCCCGGCCGTCGACCACCGCGAGCCAGTCGCCCTCGGACAGATCCGCCCGCAGCGCGTCCACGCCGGTCGGTTCGAGGGCCTGGAGCAGCGCCGGGTCGGGGTCCGTGGGGGTGTCCGCCGACGCCGGGCGCGGGGTTCCCGCGCGCCACTCGGCGGTGGTCCGCTCACCCTGCCTGGCGCGTGACCAGAACACGTGCTGGAGCACGATCAGCGGTCCCAGAGCCGTGAGGAGCGGGAACGCCCCCGTCAGCACTCCCAGGCCGAACAGCAGGCTGACGCCCGCCGACACCGCCACTCCGACTACGGCCGCGAGAAGGCCGGCGGCCCGCCCGAACGCCTTGAGCGCCACCAGCGGGAAGAGCACCAGGAGCAGCAGGTCGCCCAGTCCGAGGGCCACCGGTGGCCTGCCCTGGGTGACCGCCAGCAGCGGGGCGAACGGCAGTCCCATGACCTGGGCCGCGAACCGGTCCATGACGGAGGTGAGTCCGGTCGCCACCAGGTCGTAGCAGCAGAGCACCCCCGCGAACCACGCCGCGTGGACGGAGCGCATCCCGCTCTGCGCCCACATGTTGGCCACGCCCACCACGGCGACGGCGAGCAGGACGTCGGTCAGGGCCGTGACGGCGACCGGCAGGTCCGCGAACGCGCACACGGCGGTGGCGGCCACGGAGACCGCCGAGGCGAGCCAGGCGCGCCCGCCGCCGATGAGCGGCGCGAGGGTGAACTGGAGCGCCGCGCACAGGACCAGGCCGAAGACGACGGCCACCAGGGTCCGGGGCATGGCCAGATACGCCAGGGGAGCCGCCACCACGACGGCGGTCATCACGGCGACGTCGGGCAGTTCGTACCTGCCGACCGGGGGCCGGGGCATCCGTACGCGCGCGAAGTAGACGGCACCCGCCGCCGTGATCGCGGCGACCGCGCCGTTGAGGCCCACGAGGGCGGCGGCGGTACTCACGCGGGGCTCGCGACGCGTACGGCGGCGGGGCGGGGCGACTCGAAGGTGTGCTCGCGCAGATCGGCGCGGACCGGGCCGGTCGGCGGCAGCGTGGCCGGATCCTCGTGGAGCACGATGCCGTCGAGCGCGAGGCCCGCCGCCGTGGCCCGCTCCTCCAGCCTGCCGAGGAGGGCGGCGGCGGGCAGCCGGCGGACGAGGACATGGAGCACGGTGCCTCCAGGGCTGTCGGCCCCCGCGTGGTCGCCCCCCGGGCCGCCGGCCAGGGCGTAGCGCGCCGGCAGCGGGACATCCGGTTCGGACTCCAGCAGGTTCAGCACCGACCGGGTGGGTACGGCGATGCTCCGCGGACCCGACCAGCGTCCGAGTACGGGCGAGGTGGCGGGCAGGTGGGCCAGCTCGCAGGTGGGCTCCTTCTCAGGACGCCCGACCAGGTCACCGGTCGCGTACCGCAGCAGCAAGGTGCAGTCCCGGTACGGGACGTACGGCGTCTGCACGATGACGCCGACGGACCCCGGCGGCGTCGGCTCGTGGGTCACGGGGTCGAGGATCTCCAGGTGCCCGAACTCGGTGGTGTGGTGCAGATGTCCCTCGGTGCACGGCGTTCCGCCCGAGGGGATGCTCTCGGTCATCATGTACGCCGTGGTGATCCGGGCGCCCAGGGCGGCGGCGGCACGCTCCCGCAGGGGATCGGACAGCACCTCACCGCCGACGCCGATGGATTCCAGGCCGAAGTCCGACGCGTGCCAGCCGTTCCGCTCCGCTTCCTCGACGAGGGCGGAGAGGTACGACGCGGAGACCGTCAGATGTGTGATCTGGGGGGCCTTGCCCGGCAGGCCGAGCGGGGTGGCCAGCCGGTCGAGCGCCACGGCCGGGTCCACAGTGCCGATCTGGACGAAGGAGGCGCCGATACGGGTCACCGACTCCTCCACGTTGAGCAGCGGCAGGGTCGCCCGGGAGCAGCCCGCGTACGCCATGGTGTGGCGGGGCCGCAGGCCCAGGCCGAGCACGGCGGAGACGGTACTCATGGCGACCGAGATCTCCACCTCGTCCCGGGAGAACCAGACGGCGGTGGGGGTGCCGCTGGTCCCGGTGGTGAGCGCCATCAGCGCGGGGGTGGAGGCGGCGGAGACGAAGGCGGCCGGCAGACCGCGCAGGGCCTCTTTGGGCGTGACCGGTACGCGGTCCCAGGTCTCCGGGGTGAGCGTGCCCGGGTCGAGTCCCAGGACGTCGAACGTCCGCCGGTAGTGGGCGGTGTGCCGGGCGGCGGCCACCGCGGTGGCCCGCAGGCTGCGCTCCGTGACGGTCCGTCGTACGGCGGGGTCGACGGCTCCCGCCTGGCCGGGGAGCAGAGCCGAGTCCGCCCCCGGCTCGCCGAACTCGGCCAGGGTCGCGATCAGGTCGCGGGCTATGCGTTCGAGGTCCTGCGGGCGGATGCGGCGGTTGCGGAGGATCGCCATGCCGTACCGGAGCTGACTGAGGGCGGTGCCGAACAAGGGGCCTCCTGATGCCTGGACCGGGGTTTTTCCTCCCGGTCCAGGCCGGGGCCGAACGTCAGACCATGCTGGCGAACATGGCCGCGGTGAGCGTGCTGAACGCGTACTTGACGTAGTGCTTGACCATGATGGATCTCCCTTGTTCGGCGCCGCACGGGGACGGCTGGGCTCCTGGTGGTGCACTCCCGACCGGGGGCGGTCGTTCGATGAACGCGACCTTAGGGGAAGGCAGTTGACTGATCAACGGTTTCTTCCGACGAAGTGGATTCGCGGTCGGGCGTCGGGTGACACGTGTCGTACACGGCCGCGGGCCCCGGGGATCACTCCCCGGGGCCCGCGGGCCCTCCTGCTTCGCTTCGCCCTGGTCAGCGGCGCGGCGCCAGCACCTGACGCAGCACGTCGTGCACGTACGTGTTCGGGTGCTTGCCCGAGAAGCGGTCCGAGAGGGGGCCGCTCGCCGTCACCGGGACGTCCACGCTGGTGTGGCCCGACGTGGTCCAGTCGATGGTGAACGTACGGTCGCTGCCGCGAATGGTGAACGGCCCGTCCTCGGCCGAGATCGCGTCCCCGGACTCGTCGGTGGCGTCGTTCTCCTCGACCGCGAGACCGCCGGTCTCGTGGTCGCCCGTCACGACGAGCAGGGTGTCGGGGTGCGTCGCCACGTAGGCGCGGGCGACCGCGACGGCCTTCTCCAGCTGCTGCATCGACTGGAGGACGCGCGTGCCGTTGTTGGAGTGCGCGAACTCGTCGGTGCCCTCCTCCTCGACCACGAGGAAGAAGCCCTTCTTGTTCTTGTCCAGGCTGCCCAGCGCCTTGCTGGTCATGGTGCCGAGGTCCACGACCGGGCTGTAGACGTCGCCCTGGCCCTCGGGGTGCTGCTGGAACAGCTCCTCGTTGGCGAACAGGCCGAGGATCTTGCCGTTCTTGGCCTTGTCCAGTTCCTTCGCACTCGTGACGTACGAGTAGCCGGCCTTCTTGGCCTTCTGGATCAGGTTGCCCTTGGTGCCCTTGCTCGCCTCGGACGTGTCCTCGGCGGGCTTGTCCTTGAAGGCGCCCGGCGTACCGGCGGGCAGCCACCAGTCCTCGCCACCGCCGAGGATGACGTCGGGCTTGCTGACGTCGAGGTACTGGCGGGCGATCTCGTCCTGCTTGCCGCGGTCGGCGGTGTTCGAGAAGAACGCCGCCGGCGACGCGTCGGTGACCTGGGCGGTGGTGACCAGGCCGGTGGCCTTGCCGGCCGCCTTGGCCTGCTGGCCGAGGGTCGCCAGCGGGTTGCCGTCCACGTCGACGCTGATCGCGCCGTTGTACGTCTTCTCGCCCGTGGCCCACGCGGTCGCCGCTGCGGCGGAGTCCGTCACGACGGCCTTCGGGTCGTGCGGGGTGGTGGTGAGCTGGCCGGACGCGGTGAGGCGGTCCATGGCCAACTGGCCTTCCAGGCCGGCGAGGTGCAGGCGCCCCGCCTCGCGCATCGCGGCGCCCATGCCGTCACCGTTGATGAAGATGACGTTCTTCGCGGCGGGCGCCTTGGCCTTCGCCGCGGACTGCGGAGCAGCGGCCGACGCACCCAGCGTCGGGTTGAGCACCATCGTCGCGACGGCGGCGGTCACGGCCGCGGCGACGGGCGCGCCCCATCGCGTACCAAGCACGCGTGTGTTCACAGCAGCTCCTCATGAATTGCACAGCTATCAGTGAGGAAGCTAAGCGGACGGACGGTCTCCGCAATGAAGGGAAAGTGGCGGCGGGGGAAACACGGGGCGGACACCACCTGGTCCCTACAGCTATCTGGCCCGTCCGCCCCGATACCTGACCCGCTCGCCGCGCTGTCCGGCCCGTCCGCCCCGCGCTTCTGGTCGGCGCCCGCGCTCAGTCCTCGGCGCCGTTGTCCTCCAGGTCGCCCTCGGTCTCCAGGAACACCTGCCGCAGCGCGTCCAGGACCGCCGGGTCCGGCTTCTCCCACATCCCGCGCGACTCGGCCTCCAGCAGCCGCTCGGCGATCCCGTGCAGCGCCCAGGGGTTGGCCTCCTGGAGGAACTGCCGGTTCTCCGGATCCAGTACGTACGTCTCCGTCAGCTTGTCGTACATCCAGTCGGCCACCACGCCGGTCGTCGCGTCGTACCCGAAGAGGTAGTCGACGGTCGCGGCCAGCTCGAACGCGCCCTTGTAGCCGTGGCGGCGCATCGCCTCGATCCAGCGCGGGTTGACCACCCGGGCGCGGAAGACCCGCGAGGTCTCCTCGACCAACGTGCGCGTACGGACCGTCTCGGGGCGGGTCGAGTCGCCGATGTACGCCTCAGGGGCCGTGCCCTTGAGCGCGCGCACCGTGGCCACCATCCCGCCGTGGTATTGGAAGTAGTCGTCCGAGTCCGCGATGTCGTGCTCGCGGGTGTCCGTGTTCTTGGCGGCGACCGCGATGCGCTTGTACGCGGTCTCCATCTCGCCGCGCGCCGGGCGGCCGTCCAGCTCGCGGCCGTACGCGTACCCGCCCCAGACCGTGTAGACCTCGGCGAGGTCCGCGTCCGTACGCCAGTCGCGGCTGTCGATGAGCTGGAGGATCCCCGCCCCGTACGTACCGGGCCGGGAGCCGAAGATACGGGTGGTGGCGCGCCGTTCGTCGCCGTGTTCGGCCAGGTCGGCCTGGGCGTGGGCGCGGATGAAGTTCATGTCGTCCGGCTCGTCCAGCGAGGCGGCGAGCCGGACCGCGTCGTCCAGCAGCCCGATCGCGTGCGGGAAGGCGTCGCGGAAGAAGCCGCTGATACGGAGGGTGACGTCGATGCGGGGGCGGCCCAGCTCGGCGGCGGGTATCGGCTCGATGCCCGTGACGCGGCGGGACGCGTCGTCCCAGACGGGCCGGATGCCGAGCAGCGCGAGGGCCTCCGCGATGTCGTCGCCCGAGGTGCGCATCGCGCTCGTACCCCAGAGGGACAGCCCGACGGAGGTGGGCCAGTCGCCGTTGTCGGTGCGGTACCGCTCCAGCAGGGAGTCCGCGAGCGCCTGGCCGGTCTCCCAGGCGAGGCGGGACGGGACGGCCTTCGGGTCGACGGAGTAGAAGTTACGGCCGGTCGGCAGGACGTTGACCAGGCCGCGCAGCGGAGACCCGGACGGCCCGGCCGGGACGAACCCGCCGTCCAGCGCGTGCAGGACGTGATCGATCTCGTCGGTGGTGCCGGCCAGGCGCGGGACGACCTCGCGGGCGGCGAAGCCGAGGATGTCCGCGACGGCTTGGCCGTGGCCGGCGGCGATACGGGGCGCGGCGGCCGGGTCCCAGCCGGCGTCCTCCATCGCCTGCACGAGCGCGCGGGCCTGTTCCTCGGCCTCGTCGGCGGTGGTGCGGGTGGCGGCGGACTCGTCCAGGCCGAGGGCCTCGCGCAGGCCCGGCAGGGACGACGTACCGCCCCAGATCTGGCGGGCGCGCAGGATGGCCAGGACCAGGTTGACGCGCGCGGCCCCGGCGGGCGCCCCGCCGAGGACGTGCAGGCCGTCGCGGATCTGCGCGTCCTTGATCTCGCAGAGCCAGCCGTCGAGATGGAGGATGAACTCGTCAAAACCCTCGTCCTCCGGGCGGTCCGCCACCCCCAGGTCGTGGTCGAGCTTGGCCGCCTGGATCAGCGTCCAGATCTGGGCGCGGATCGCGGGCAGCTTGGCCGGGTCCATGGAGGCGATCGCCGCGTGCTCGTCCAGGAGCTGCTCCAGCCGGGCGATGTCGCCGTACGACTCGGCACGCGCCATCGGCGGCACCAGGTGGTCCACGAGCGTGGCGTGGACGCGCCGCTTGGCCTGGGTGCCCTCGCCCGGGTCGTTGACCAGGAAGGGGTAGATCAACGGCAGGTCGCCGAGGGCCGCGTCGGGCGCGCAGGAGGCGGACAGGCCCGCGTTCTTGCCGGGCAGCCACTCCAGGTTGCCGTGCTTGCCGAGGTGGATCATGGCGTCGGCGCCGAAGCCGCCGTCCTCACGGGTGGCCTGGATCCAGCGGTACGCGGCCAGGTAGTGGTGCGAGGGCGGCAGGTCGGGGTCGTGGTAGATCGCGATGGGGTTCTCGCCGAAGCCGCGCGGCGGCTGGATGAGGATCAGCAGGTTCCCGCGCCGCAGCGCCGCGAGGACGATGTCCCCGTCGGGGTCGCCGCCCGAGCCCGCGCGGCTCTTGTCGAGGAACATCTCGCCGGGCGCCGGGCCCCAGTGCCGCTCGACCGCTTCCCGCAGGTCGGCGGGGAGCTGCCCGAACCACCGCCGGTAGTCGGCGGCGGGTATCCGGACCGGGTTGCGGGCCAACTGCTCGTCGGTGAGCCACTCCTGGTCGTGGCCGCCGGCCTCGATCAGGGCGTAGATCAACTCGTCGCCGTCGCCGGACTCCAGGCCGGGGACCTCTTCGTCGCCGAAGTCGTACCCCTCCTCGCGCAGGCGGCGCAGCAGGGCGACGGCGCTCGCGGGGGTGTCGAGCCCGACCGCGTTCCCGATCCGCGAGTGCTTCGTCGGGTAGGCGGAGAGCACCAGGGCGAGGCGCTTGTCCTGGCTCGCGATGTGGCGCAGACGCCCGTGCCGTACGGCGATCCCCGCGACGCGCGCCGACCGCTCGGGGTCCGCGACGTACGACGGGAGGCCGTCCTCGTCGATCTCCTTGAACGAGAACGGGACGGTGATGAGCCGGCCGTCGAACTCCGGCACCGCGACCTGCGACGCGGCGTCCAGCGGCGACA
Source organism: Streptomyces sp. NBC_01317 (assembly GCF_035961655.1). Classification (NCBI taxonomy): domain Bacteria; kingdom Bacillati; phylum Actinomycetota; class Actinomycetes; order Kitasatosporales; family Streptomycetaceae; genus Streptomyces; species Streptomyces sp. NBC_01317. The sequence goes on from NZ_CP108393.1 coordinate 3,570,090, forward strand.
GCCCCTCGTCGCTCTCCTCCCAGGCGGCGCGGCTGCTGGTGAGGCAGAGGGCCTGGAGGATCGGCACGTCCAGGGCGGCGAGCGCGCCCGCGTCCCAGGACTCGTCGTCCCCGCCGGCCGAGGCCTCGGCCGGCCGGGTGCCCCCGGCGGCCAGCACGGTGGTGACGATCACGTCGACCCCGCCCAGCGCTTGGAGCAACTCGGGCTCGGGGGCACGCAGGGAGGCGACGAAGATCGGCACGGCCCGCCCGCCCGCGTCCTCGACGGCCTCGCACAGCGTGTCGATGAAGGCAGTGTTGCCGCTCAGGTGGTGGGCGCGGTAGTAGAGCACGGCGACAACCGGCTGCCGGCCGAGGGCGTCCAGCGTCTCCACCCGGCGGTGGACCCGCCCCCAGGTCGGCGCGGGCTCGGGCGGCTCGAAGCCGTGCCCCGTCAGCAGGACCGTGTCGGAGAGGAACCGCGCCAGCTGGTCGAGGTTGGCGGGCCCGCCGTGCGCCAGGTACGCGTGCGCCTCGGCGGCTATGCCGATGGGGACGGTGGAGGCCTCCATCAGCTGCGCGTCGGGGGCCTGTTCGCCGGTGAGGACGACGAGGGGCCGGTCGTGGGCGAGGAGGAGGTCGATCCCCTCCTGCCAGGCACGCAGCCCGCCGAGGAGCCGCACGACGACGAGGTCGGCGCCGTCCAGCAGCGCGGGCAGGTCGTCCGGCGCGAGCCGGGCCGGGTTCGCGTACCGGAACGGGACCGGGCCGCCCGCCCCGTTGGCGGCGCGGGCGCTGAGCAGGTCGGTGTCGGAGGTCGACAGGAGCAGGATCATGCGGCGTCTGGCCTTCCTCGGGGTCCGCGCCCCGGGCGGTGGGAGGACGGCGGGAGTTCCTGACTCACCCGGCTGCTGCCGGGCTCACAGTGGCGGGACCGCGCCGGATTCGCACCGGGCTTCCTCCCCTGACGCCGTCGCTGACGGTGGCGGACCTGGCGGCCCGCCGTCTGCATACGTCTGCATAGTAGGTGGTGCAGGTCAGGGCCGGGAGGGCGCCTGAACGAGCGCCGCGGCGGCGGGGCGGCGGCGAGCCCTGCGGGCGGGGCCGGACGCCGGGCACGTGGGTATGCTCGCCGCCATGCCGCCCACCTCGCCAACACCCGTGAACCGGGACGAAGCTCCCGTGCGGGAGCGCGGTGACGCCTGCCCCGGCGCGCTCCGGCTGCACGCCGCCGACGACGGTCGGCTGGCGCGACTGCGCCTGCCCGCAGGGGTGTTGACGTACCACCAGGCGGAGGTGCTGGAGTCCGCGGCGGAGCGCCTGGGCGACGGACACCTGGACATCACCTCGCGGGGCAACATCCAGCTGCGGGGGCTGGGCGAGAGCTGTGGCGGGCAGCTCGCGCGGGTGCTGTACGACGCCGGACTGCTGCCGTCCGAGGCGCACGAGCGGATACGGAACATCGTCGCCTCGCCCCTGGCCGGGCTGGACAGCCGGGGGTCGGGGAGGGACCAGGACCAGGGCCGATCCTCTTCGCACTCTGTGCAGTTGTGGTCGAAGGAACTGGACGAGCTGCTGTGCGCGAGCGCGACCGCGACAGCCCTCTCCGGACGTTTTCTCTTCGCGCTGGACGACGGCCGGGGCGATGTGGCCGCCTTGGGCGCTGATGTGACCTTGCTCGCACAACGCTACGGCAACCCCACCCTGCACATCCAGAC